>CALMPJ010000054.1 GCA_937871585.1 uncultured Acidobacteriota bacterium
TCAGACAGGCCCCGAAGGCCAAGAGGTCAAGACCATTTTGATCGAAGAAGGCCTTCCGATCGACCGCGAATTCTACTTGGGAATTACGCTCGACCGCGTGACCGGCCGCAACGTCTTCATGGCATCGTCCGAAGGCGGCATGGACATCGAAAAGGTCGCTGAGGAAACGCCGGAATTGATCTTGAAAGAGACGATCGACCCTGCGGTCGGGCTTCGCGGATTTCAGGCGCGTAAACTCGCGTTCGGTTTGGGAATTCCCGCTGCTCTGATAAATCAAGCCGCAACGTTCATGTTGAAACTTTACGACGCGTACGAGAAAACCGACGCTTCGCTTGTCGAGATCAACCCGTTCCTGCTCACCAAAGACGAACGCCTCATCGCTCTCGACGCCAAGCTAACATTTGACGACAACGCGATGTATCGTCACAAGGACTACGCCGAGCTTCGCGACCTCGCGGAAGAAGAACCGCTCGAGATCGAGGCTTCGAAATACGACCTCAACTACATTAAACTCGACGGCAACATCGGCTGCATGGTCAATGGTGCCGGTCTCGCGATGGCGACGATGGATATCATCAAGCTCGCCGGCGGCGAACCCGCGAATTTCCTCGATGTCGGCGGCGGTGCCAGCCAAGAGCGTGTCGAACAGGCATTTAAGATCCTGCTCGCCGACACTAACGTCAAGGCCGTTTTAATTAACATCTTCGGCGGTATCGTTCGCTGCGATATGGTCGCCAATGGCGTCGTCGCCGCTGCCAAAAATCTCGGCGTCTCAATTCCCATCGTCGCAAGACTAGAAGGCACCAACGTCGAAGAAGGCCGCCGCGTCCTAGCCGAATCCAACATCGGCATTATAACCGCCCAAGGCATGAACGACGCCGCCCAAAAAGTAGTCGCCGCCGCTGCTTAACTAGGTGCCGGTGACGTTAACAAGCATATGGACGAAGCTGAAAATCAGAGTTTGGATCCGACTTTTTATGAACGCGCGGATTCTCATATTCGTCTTTCGAACGAACAGATCGGTGCGGTCAATGCGGGAAAGGTTAGCGCGTCTATGATGTACGCTACCGCCAGATTTAATGCCTATGTTAGCTGGACCGGCTGGGACAACGCCGCCGGTATGGCCAGCAGTCGAAAAGAGACGATCGATTATTTTGTCGAGCAATACAAATCAATGCTCGAACAGAACCTTGACGATTACATAAACAACTTCGACCGATACCTAACAGCGCCCGGCGGAACTCATCCGGACGATCCACAGTCGAAATAATGAGCGCCGCCGCTGCTTAAGATCGTTTGCCCGCGGAAATTACGAAAGGCACGAACAAGGATCACCCATTGTTCGTGCTTTTCTTTACACTGAAAGAATAGCCTCAAACTCTGATGAATATGTTCTTACGATACAACAGCCACATTAGGAAGAGCCAAAGCAGAATAATGCTGATGGCAACGGCGAGTGAGGTATCGACTAGGAAAAGAACGCCTTAAAGGTTGGTAATGGTTTGCCTAAAAGATAATGTTCGACGAACAAACGAACGATCTGCCCCACAAAACCTGCTACTGAGAACAGCAATAGTAGCCAGATCGGATCTATCATTCCACTTGCAAGTACGTCGAGAAGCTTTAATCCAAGTAGTACGAAGAAAACAACGTCGATGACATAGAAAATAGCTGTTATGACTTTTCTCGCTAGGCTGACACTTGGTGTTCCGAATACGGCGTAGGCCTTTAGAAGTGATGGTATTTGAACGATCACGAATAGCCAGAGAAGATAGAAGGTGACAGTTTCCACTTAGTTACAACTAATTTCAACGACTAAACTCTGATAAAGATATTCTTCCGATAAAGCAGCCACATTAGGAACAGCCAAAGCAAAATAAAGCTGATCGCAAAGGCTAGCGAGGCGTCGATCGGGTTGAAGATGGGCGAAAAGATGTTGTTCATCACCCATTTTTGGACGGAGATCGGTGTGCCTTCGGGGCCGGTGACTCTGTAGGCTGCGTGCATGCGTGCCCAGATGCCGGAGAAGACAAAGAGAGGCATTGCGTTGACGCCGAAAACGACGAACGGCCACGCCCATTTTTTGTAACCTTGGATGTCAATTAACCAATAGCACGCGCCAAGTATTAACAGAGCAAGCCCGCTTGTCGCTAGCACATACGAACTCGTCCACAGAGCCTTGTTCATGGGGAAATAGCTGTTCCAGATGTATCCGAGAGCCAGAAGAACGAGGCCGAAGAAGAACATGCCGCTGGCAGTTCTGAGTGATAGATCATTTTTCTCGTCAATTGTCACCTGATTCCTATCACCACTTTTAAGCCACAAACCTGTGAGAACTCCGGAAATGCACGTAACAATTGCGGGAATGGTCGAGAGAAGGCCTTCGGGGTCGTAAACCTTGCCGCCGCGCCAGATGTGATCTTCGGTAAGGATGACGCGATCGAGATACGCGGCGACATTGCAGGCTTTGTCGGCGATGGTTGTCACCTCGCAGCCCGGAACCGGGATCACCGTCATTATTAACCAATATCCGAACAGCAGAAATGCCGAAATACCGACGAGCTGTTTCCAGTTGAAATGCAGGAAAAGCAAGGAGGTGATCAGGTAAACGACGGCAATGCGCTGGAGAACGCCCATTATGCGGATGGTGCCGAAATTATAGGGCACGACGTTGTAACCCGCGAGGTTCATTATCGCGATTCCCGCAAGTCCGGCACCAACGAACCCAAGCGTCCACCACCATTTCCGCATCAACGCCGTCAGTAGACCGAGCGTAAACGCGATCCAAGTCAGCAACTTCAGCCAGTCCGGAGCGTCCGAGGATTGAAACTGAAAAAACGGCAGCACCGACATCGCCGCTCCGAGTAAATAGATCAGCAATGCACGCGTGAAGATGCGGCGATAAGGCTTGGGAGCGTCGCTGCCGACGGACTTGCCCATCGAAATAGCAACGGACACGCCGACGATAAACAAAAAGAACGGAAAGATCCAATCGGTCGGCGTCAGCCCATGCCACTCCGCATGTTCGAGCGGCCAATACACAGGCGAACCACCGGGATTATTGACCAGCACCATTCCGGCGATGGTCATACCGCGGAATACGTCGAGTGAAACAAGTCTTTCGTTTGAGGCCATACTAAGAATTCATTAATTCCTCAAGGGCTTTCTGAACGCGGAGTGCTGTTCTATTTGTCGGATCGCGCTTTAGTGCGACTTTAACTGCAAGATTCGCAAGATCATATTCACCAATCGCTAGATAGGAATCGGCCAATAACGATGCTGCACGAACACCGGAGTTCATTTGAACAGCCTTTTTGAGAGGTTCAGTTGCGCTGCTAAATCTGCCGAGTCGCAGTTCGCACTCTCCTAACAATTCGAACGTCTTGAAATGCGGTGTTATCTCTGCACTCTTACGAAATTCGATGACAGCCTCCTCGAAACACTGCCGATCCATCAAGCGTCGACCATTGTCGTAATAGAATTTGCTGTCTGGAATATCAGTTCCACTCATTTCGATTGCAAAGATGTACGATGTGTGCCGTGTGATGCAGCGAATGCCAGGCGTATAGTGCCAGTGCATTCTCGAGCGGCCAGTTCCCTGTTTCGGGATGGATAAATTCGCGTTTGAAATCTTCGTCTGGCATCGATTCGAGCAACGCCGACCAGCGTTCGTGGATGGCTGTCAGCATCCGCAGGGATACGTCGATCGGCAATTTGCTATCACCGAGCTCAGCCCAACGCTCTTCGTAATACGGTTTGATCGTCGGCGGTGAATCTTCGGTCAGTGCGAGTTTGAACCGAATGATCGAATTCGCATGACTGTCCGCCAGATGATGCACCGTCTGTCGCACCGTCCATCCGCCGGGACGATATTCGGTGTCGAGCTGCTCGTCGGAAAGACCGGCGACGGCCGCCGCGAGTTTCGCGGGTAATTCACGAATGGTTAGTAAATTCTCATCTCGCGATGCAAAGTTCGCGAGGTTAAATTCGCCGATAGGAAAACGTAGGTCTGTCATGGTTAGCCGGGAAAATAGTTCTCAAACCTTGTGAACTCTTTCAAGAAAGCGAGCTTTACGGTGCCGGTCGGGCCGTTACGTTGCTTGGCGAGAATGACCTCGGCGAGGCCGCGGTTCTCTTCGGTTTCGTTGTAATAGTCTTCGCGGAAAATGAACGCGACGACGTCCGCGTCTTGCTCGATCGAACCTGATTCGCGAAGGTCGGACATCAACGGTTTCGGCGGATTACGCGCCTCCGGAGCACGCGAAAGCTGCGACAACGCAACGACAGGAACATCGAGCTCCTTCGCCAGAGCTTTGAGTTCACGAGAGATCTGCGACACTTCCTGCTGACGCGATTCGATACGCTTTCCGCCGCCCATAAGCTGTAGATAATCGACGACGATCAGATCGAGGCCTTTCTGCTCCGCAGCAAGTCGACGGCATTTCGCACGCATTTCGAGCACGGAAATTCCCGGCGTATCGTCGATGTGGATGCGAGCTTCGGATAGAACCCCGATAGCTTGAGCAAGACGCTCCCACTCATTCGTCATCAAATGGCCGGTACGGAAACGATGGGCGTTGACCTTTGCCTCGGAGGCGAGCATACGAGTTACGAGCTGCTCTTTCGACATTTCGAGCGAGAACAATGCCACGATCGCACCTTTCTGCAATGCGGCATTCTGGGCGATGTTCAAACAGAACGCTGTTTTTCCCATCGAAGGACGTCCGGCGACGATCACAAGATCGGTTCTTTGCAGACCGGAAAGATATTCGTCAAGCTCAAAGAAACCTGTCGAAAGCCCCGTAATTCCATGCGAACCGCCTTGCTCCGCATGTTCTTTAACACGAGCAAGCACACGATCTGCGATCGGCGCGATCTGCGAGAAACTCTGCTTCGTACGGCCTTCGGCAAGCGCGAAGATCTGCTGTTCTGCATTATCGACGACAGTTTCAGCATCGAGAGCTTCTTCGAGGGCTTCGCTGGTGATGGCGTTGCACGTACGGACAAGATTCCGCATCATCGCTTTGTCGCGGACGACGCGGACGTATTCGTCAACATTCGAGAAATGTGGCAATCCGAAAGTGAGATTTGTGATCGTCGAAACACCGCCGATCGTCTCGAGAGCACCTTCTTTCTTGAGTTCTTCGCCGATCAGTATAGGATCGATCTGCCGCTGCTTCTCAAACAGCGAGATCATCGCTGCGAACACGCGTCGATGAAACGGCGAATAGAGATCTTCGGGCTTGATCTGTTCGATCACCTGTGCGATCACGGCGTTGTCGAGCAAGATCGCACCCAGGATCACGCGCTCGCTCTCGTCGCTCGACGGCAACGGTTTTTCGAGATACTGCTCTCGACGGTTGTCTGGAAATGGACTGGACATTTGAGGTAAAGACGTTATTTTAAATGCAAATAGACGCCAAGTCTAAGTCTCGATAAGCGAAAGTCTGCAACTCCAATAGATGCGACAGTTAATAAAAAAGGCCGCAACAAGTGCGGCCCAATTTCATTGATTCGATGCGAACTATGAAGCGACTTCTTCCGATTCCGCAACAACTTCCTCGGTCGTTTCGGCAACTTCTGCCTCGGCGGCAGGTGTGTCTTCGGTCGGCATCGGAACGATCGGAGCTGCTGCTTTTTCTTCAACAGCCTTCTCGATGATCTCGCCGTCTTCGGTGGTTACCGTGATAGGCAGCTGAAGCGTGACTTCGCGATAAAGCTTGACCGGAACTGTGAAATTGCCGGTTTCCTTGATCGCTTCTTTGAGAACTATCTTGCGACGATCGATCTCGTAGCCCTTTTCTTTCAAAGCCTCGGCGATGTCCATCGACGTAACCGAACCAAAAAGCTGGCCGTGTTCGCTGACCTTGCGGGCGAAGCTGAACGAAAGCGCCGACATCTGATCGCGCTGTGCCTCAGCCGTAGCTTTTTCGGTCGCCGCACGCTTCAAAAGTGCTTCGCGTTCCTGTTCGATCTGCTTGACGTTGCCTTTGGTCGCAAGCGTTGCCAAATTCTGCGGCAACAGATAGTTTCGCGCGTAACCGGCCTTGACCTTGACGATCTCGCCGCGGCCGCCGAGCGAATCAATATCTTCGCGCAATAAAATAGTTGTGTTTGCCATAAATCTCCTTTGCGGAAGCCCGCGCGTTAGCTAGGGCATAATATCCGACTTGAGTGTTAAGCCCTTACTCGACGAAGGGCTTCTGCATTAATCTGCCACGAACGGCAAGATCGCCATTGAACGTGCGCGTTTGATCGCGGTCGATACACGACGCTGATCTTTTGCCGAGATGCCCGAGATACGACGCGGCATGATCTTGCCACGCTCCGGGATGAACTGACGAAGCAGATCGACATCCTTCCAATCAACATAATCCGGGACGATCTGTCGCGGACGGCGGCGGTGATAGCGCCGCGGGCGATCGCCAATTACGTCTTCGCCGACACCAAGGTCGCCGCGATCATCCATCATTTCCATTTCTTTGTCTGCCATAATCTTTTCCTCTGTACAGTCTTCCTACGCCTCGGCCGTCTCCTCAGTAACCGCTTCGTCCGCGATCGGAGCAAAGCTCGAACGCTTAGCGTTTTTTGCTTCACGACGGCTTCGGATAGCGTCAGCCTTGCGGCGGTCTTCGTCAACGCGAACGGTGATATAACGCATGATCATATCGTTGACGCGCATACGGCGTTCGAGTTCGGCGATCTCCTGTCCCGAGCCATTGATCTCGAACAAGACATAGTGTCCGGTTTCTTTCTTTTGGATCGGATACGCGAGATTTTTGAGTCCGAGGTCGTCCATGCGAACGACTTCGCCGCCCTGCGTTTCGATGAGCTTGCCGACAGCTTCATTGAGCTTGCCGATACGATCGACCGGAGTTTCCGGATCGACGATGTACATTACTTCGTATGTTCTAAGTGCCATTTATTTCACTTTCTCCTTTCGGCTTACCAACCTCGGCCGCGCGGGCCGAAGTAAGGAAACTTTTTCTAATTGAACTTTGCCATCGCTGCTTCGATGCCCGACGTGACCGCAGTTTCGATCGCGTCGGCTGCCCGATCTAATATGTCGGGCAATTCAGCAGCCTCATTCTTCGAAAATTTGTCCAGAACGAATCTGCTGGCGTTTGTCAGCGGATGATCGGGTCCAATACCGATCCTTAGTCTGGCAAAGTCTTGAGTTTTCAAATGGTCGATTATCGACCGTAAACCATTCTGTCCACCGTGGCTGCCTTTCGGCCTCATTCGCATCGTCCCAAAGGGGATCGCGATATCGTCTGAGATCACCAACAGCGATGTTTCTTGGCGTTCGTCCGCCGACATCAGACAACCGACAGCACTTCCGCTGAGGTTCATGAATGTCTGCGGCATCGCGAGTTCGACCAGTTTCCCGCCGATCTCGCCGCGGCCAAATAGCGAACGGCATTCAACGCGCTTTACGCTCGTCTGCAACCTCGTGGCGAGAAGTTCGATCAGCATGAAGCCGAGATTGTGTCTCGTCTTTTCATACTCGGCTCCCGGATTTCCGAGGCCGACGATCAGCCAACGCTCGCCGCTATTCTCCATCGAGGTTGACTACTCGCCGCCTTCTTCAGCCGGAGCGTCGCCGGCAACTTCCGGCTCTTCGCCTGCTTCGAGCTGCGGTTCGAGGCTCGCTTCGCTGACGATCGAGATCGACGCCACGACCGTTTCGCCGTCTTCGTGGATCTCAACGCCGCTCGGGACCTTGATGTCCGAAACGTGAATTGCATGTCCGCCTTCGAGGTTCGTAACATCAACTTCGATCAACTCAGGCGTATTCGCCGGTTCGCAAAGTACCTTGATGTCACGAAGAGCCTGATTGAGCACAGCACCTGCTTCGTCGAGACCCGCAGCCTTGCCGGTCAAATGGATCGGCACGGTCATTTCGATCTTCTCGCCCTTCGAAAATCGACGGAGATCAGCATGGATCAAACGTCCCTTCACAGGATCGATCTGTCGGTCTTGAAAAATAACATCATGAGCACCATCGCCCTCGATGTTCAGCGAAAACACCGTGTTGATGCCCGTGTCAGAACGAATAACTGCCGCAAGTTCCGAAAGCGAAGCCGCTGCTGAGACCGACTCCGATCCGCCGCCATAAACAACGACCGGGATCTTGCCATCTACGCGAAGCCGCCGCGAATCATTCTTACCGCGTTCGCTACGAACCTGTGCATTTACAACAAATTTATCTGCCATAATTCTTCCTCGTAAGGCGGGCTGCCAAGCCTGCCCTTAGACAGGCAAGGCGCCTGTCATACTAAATAAATAGCGACGAAACACTTGTCTCGTCGTGTATCGAACGGATCGCCGAAGCGAGCAGTTCAGCCACACTCAAAACTTCCAACTGGCCGTTCTCGACCAATGCTTGAGCCTTTTCGCTCGTTGGTATCGTGTTGGTCACGATCACCTTTTTCAAGTGCGAATTCGAAATATTCTCGACCGCATTTCCGCTCAACACTCCGTGCGTAAAGCACGCTGAGATCTCGTTTGCACCTGCTTTGTGAAGTGCCGCTGCAACCTTGCAGATCGTGCCGCCGGTGTCGCACATGTCGTCGATGATGAGGCAATTTTTGCCGGCAACATCGCCAACGATGTTCATTACATCAGCCTCGTTCGCACGTTCGCGACGTTTGTCGCAAAGTGCGAGTCCGGCGTTCAAACGCTTTGCATAAGCTCTCGCACGCTCGGCTCCGCCGGTATCAGGTGCAACGACGATAAGATTCTCGATCGGGTTGCGGTTGAAGTAATCAACAACCACCGGTGCCGCATACAAGTGATCGACCGGAATATCAAAGAACCCTTGTATCTGCGAAGCATGCAGATCGATGGTCAAAACTCGCTGACAGCCTGCCTTCGTGATGATGTTCGCGACCAGTTTCGCTGCGATCGGAAC
The DNA here is from genome assembly GCA_937871585.1 of uncultured Acidobacteriota bacterium. GTDB lineage: Bacteria > Acidobacteriota > Blastocatellia > Pyrinomonadales > Pyrinomonadaceae > OLB17. Next base: position 8,915 of record CALMPJ010000054.1, read on the forward strand.
CCTTGGACGATCTTTCTTATCCGAACGAGCGTAACCAAAATACGGGATGACTGCGGTCACTCGATTAGCCGATGCACGAACAAAAGCGTCTGTCATCACCAGCAGTTCCATCAGATGTCGATCTGACGGCGGGCAAGTCGGCTGGACAATGAAAACATCATGTCCGCGAACATTCTCGCCGATCGAAAAGTTAAATTCGCCGTCGGAAAATCGCTCCGTCACAGCCTTGCCAAGATCGACGCCAAGATGGCCGCAGATCTCGTTCGCAAGTGCAGGATGTGCGCTACCTGCAAAAATTTTTATCTTTCCGTATTCGCCCACAATAAAAAAACGGACTACCTCAAATCAACGAGACAGTCCGCTTGATACTCTATAAGAATGGCTGGGGCGGAAGGATTCGAACCTGCGAATGCCGGTACCAAAAACCGGTGCCTTACCACTTGGCGACGCCCCAAAAATAGATGTATAAAGAATCGACGCGGAAACGACCTAACACATAAGTGCTGCGCGATATTCATCACGCGAAACGGTCGCTACGGCAAACTTTCGCCAATCTCGATATTCTTCGAGGGCATCTAATGCTGTTTGCCGTGTCTCTCTATTGTCAAAAACTGCGAAGACCGAAGCCCCGCTGCCGCTCATCGCGGCCGAAATTGCGCCGAGCTCAAGCAATGTCGCTTTCACTCGTTCGATCTCAGGATAGGCAGCAAAAACACTGCGTTCGAGATCGTTACTTGATGTCAATTGCCTAGTGCTGAAGCACTCTGCTTCATTTCGGCAAACAGTAAGATTACGAACAAACTCATCTCTTGTCAAGGTTCTAGCGTCAAGCGATTGAAAAACCGCAGCTGTCGAAACGCTGAAATTCGGCGTTACGATCAGCATATAAGGTTCGTGACGCTCGTCGAGATGTTCGATCTCATCACCTCGACCCGTTCCCAGCGCCGTCCCGCCATAACAGAAATATGGAACATCGGCACCCAGTGATTTGGCTATCGTCACATCCGCGCTCGTCGCGATCACATTCCATAATCGCATCAACGCCATCACCGTAACTGCGGCATTCGACGAACCGCCGCCTAGGCCGCCGGGCGAAGGTATCCGTTTTTCTAGGTGGATTGCCGCACCTTTTCCGCGAGCTGACGGAATCGCCTCCTGCAATGCCCGTGCAGCCTTGATTATCAAATTCGACTCGTCCGTCGGAATTCGAGGATCGTCACAAGTCAATTCGAGCTTATCGCTTTCCTCGAATGTTAGCGTATCTTGCAGCGAAACCGTTTGAAACACCGTGCAAAGCTCATGAAAACCGTCCTCGCGTTTGCCCAAAACACGAAGCGTCCAGTTGATCTTTGCAAATGACGGCAGCGAGAAACTCATCGTCCAAAGAATAAAGCAAAAGCCTCGAATTCCCTATTTTCAGGATTCGAGGCTTGATCTCTTTTGTTACTTTGCGGTCTCTTTGCGCCTTAGCGGCTTTGCGGGAAACTTCTTCGTTTACCGATGCAGAAACACCTGCGTAAAATAATACGAACCATCCTCACGTATCGCGATCCCGATCGCGGTCTCTTTCCAATTCGCATTCATAATATTGTTGAAATGCGAAGGCGACTTTAGCCACAGGTTCACGGCCTTGGTCACAGGATCGTCGAATCCGCGATTGAACGCGATATTCTCACCGATCGAATCCCAATCACCGATATTCATCAGATCTGCACGGTCGCTGACATATTTGCCGTCGATGCCCTTGTGCGAGAAAAAGTCGTATTCCGCCATGCTCTGCGAATGAAGACGCGCGACTGAAAGAAGCTTGTTGTTCCATTCAAGCGGTTTCAAGCCACGTTCGATCCGCTTTGCATTGATCAGGTCGAACGCGGTCCTTTCGGCCGGAGCTGAATTCTTAAACACCGACGACGCTACCATCGCAACCGGCACGACCATTCGCGGTCGAGTATCGACCTCGGCACGAAATTCACCGCCTCCGACGCGTATCGCGACTGGCTTCGAAGGAGCATTGTTTTGAGCTGAAATTGACGCCGCGAAAGCAGCTAATACGAGCAAAAATAGACAGGTTCGTTTCATCTTCCCTCACTTCGGCAGCCGGACTTGTCCCAATTCAGGGCTTCCTGGCTTTGCGTTCCCGATTTCTTCGGGATTGCCTTTTCGGATAAGGTTCGGCAAAACAGAATCTGATTTGCCATTCAAAATAAACGTCTATTGCTCAAGCCTTTCCAGAAAATCGTCATCGTTTGCGATAAACTCAAATCATGTCAACACGGATCTCGCTAACGCGAAACAAAATTGACGAAAGCCAATTCGAACCGCACATCGATCCCGTGTGCAAAATGACCGTCACACCCACAACCGCCGCCGCATCATTCGAACATGACGGCGAAATGTATTACTTCTGCATGACAGGCTGCCGCGACAAATTCGCCGCCGACGCAGATCAGTATTTGAGACAGGAGAAAGGAGACAGGAGACAAGAGGTTATGCTCTCGCGTCTCTCGTCTCATGTCTCCTTGTCTTCTTCCGAGTACACCTGCCCGATGGACCCTGAGATCGTCCAGATCGGCCCCGGAATCTGCCCAAAATGTGGCATGGCTCTCGAACCAAAAGAGATCTCGCAAGACGATACGCCTGATCCGGAATTGATCGACATGAAACGTCGATTTTGGACCTCGGCAGTGTTAACGCTTCCGATCTTTGTTCTAGCGATGAGCGAGATGTTTCTGCCGATGACGACCTTGCATTCGTGGCAGAAAACGTCAATGCGGGCACAATTCATCTTGGCAACGCCGGGCGTAATATGGGGCGGCTGGCCGTTTTTCCAGCGTGCTTGGGCGTCGGTCAAAAATGTCAGCCCAAATATGTTCACGCTCATCGCCATCGGCACCGGAGCCGCGTATTTATTGAGTTTGGCGGCGTTGTTTGCTCCTCAGTTGTTTCCGGCGGCGATGATCGATGCTCACACCGGCGGCGTTCCGGCATATTTCGAGTCGGCGGCCGTGATAACGACATTGGTTCTTCTCGGACAAGTTTTGGAACTCAAAGCTCGTTCGCAAACTTCGTCAGCGATCAAAGAGTTACTTCGTCTAGCACCGGAAACAGCAACCGTCATCTTCGACGATGGTCGCGAAGAATCGATCGACCTTCGTCACGTTCATGTTGGTCAAACTTTGCGAGTAAAAGCCAACGAAAAGGTCCCAACCGACGGTTCTATCCTCGATGGCACGACCTCGATCGACGAATCAATGGTAACCGGAGAATCAATGCCCGTAGAGAAAACGGCTGGCGACAAAGTGATCGGCGGAACTATCAACGGCAATCGCAGTTTCACAATGATCGCGGAGAAAGTCGGCTCGGAAACACTACTTGCTCAGATCGTCAAAATGGTCAGCGTGGCCCAACGCAGCCGAGCACCGATCCAACGTCTCGCCGACAAGGTCTCGGGCATCTTCGTGCCGTTGGTCGTAATTGTTGCGATCATTGCATTTATCGTCTGGCTCATGCTCGGCAGCCTCGCCTCGGCTATCGTCGCAGCAGTCTCCGTCCTGATCATCGCCTGCCCATGCGCCCTTGGCCTCGCCACCCCAATGTCCATCATGGTAGGCACAGGCAAAGGCGCAAAAAACGGCGTCCTGATCAAACAGGCCGAAGCATTAGAAACACTCGAAAAAGTAAACGCAATCGTCATCGACAAAACCGGCACCCTGACCGAAGGCAAGCCATCGGTATCGCAAGTCGATGTCAGGACCGGGAGCGATAGCGACTGGGTTATTAGCACGGACAAGGTCATTCAACTTGCTGCATCACTAGAACGCCATAGCGAGCATCCGCTGGCCAAGGCTATCTTAGCCGAAGCCGATCGTCGCAGCTTAACGTTACACGATGTTGTAGATTTCGAATCAACATCAGGCCGTGGACTTCAAGGAGCTATCGACGGCAAACGCATTTTCGTCGGCCGGATCGACGGCGAAGACGGACTTTCTGTAACCGTAAACGGCGAACTCATCGGCTCGATAACCGTAACCGACGCCATTAAACCATCTGCAAAGGCCTCAATCGAGGCTCTTCGCCGCCAAAACATCGAAGTCGTGATGATGACGGGCGATAACGAAATAACTGCTAATGCCGTCGCCAACGAACTTGGGATCGACACGGTTTTCGCCGAAGTAATGCCCGAAGACAAAGCCGCGAAGGTCAAAGAACTTCAGTCTCAGGGCAAGATCGTCGCGATGGCGGGCGACGGTGTGAACGACGCTCCGGCATTGGCTCAGGCCGATGTCGGAATTGCGTTCGCGAGCGGAACCGATGTAGCTATCGAGTCTGCCGACATCACACTGCTCAAACCAGACCTCGACGGCATCTTGAGAGCACGAAACCTCAGCTGTGAAACGATGAAGAACATACGCCAAAACCTATTCTTCGCCTTCGCATACAACATCATCGGCGTTCCAACAGCCGCAGGCGTGCTGTTCCCGATTTTCGGTTTGCTGCTATCACCGATGATCGCAAGTGCAGCGATGACATTCAGCTCGGTCTCGGTAATCCTGAACGCTCTCAGGCTCCGAAATCAAAAGATATAGCTCACGAAAGTCACGAAATACACTAAAATTAGTTATTCTTTATTTAGTGCTTTTCATGTATTTCATGGGCAAACTCTTATGGCTTTAGCATTAGCAATTCACGGCGGAGCGGGCACAATACTCAAATCACAAATGACGCCCGCACTCGAAGCCGAATATCGCAACGGTCTCGAAACGGCCTTGAAAATAGGCTACGCGATCCTCGAATCCGGCGGCTCGTCGCTCGATGCTGTCGAAGCTGCGGTATGTTCGCTCGAGGATTTCCCGCTATTCAACGCCGGTCGCGGCTCTGTTTTCACGCACGAAGGTAAGCAGGAAATGGACGCCGCGATAATGGACGGCCATGCACTCAAAGCCGGAGCAGTCGCCTTCGTCAAGAACATCCGCAATCCGATATCACTTGCCCGAAAGGTAATGGAGCAGACCGAACACGTCCTGCTCGCCGGCGAAGGTGCTAACCAATATGCCGAACAGCTCGGCATCAAAACTGAGCCCGACGAATATTTCTTCACTGAACACCGCTGGCTCCAGCTTCAAGAAGCTTTGGCGGCAGGAAGAATTCAGCTTGATCATTTTCTTAACTCCCCTCCTTACGAAGGAGGGGTGGCAGCCGCTTCGGCTGACGGGGTGGTTCTTTCTCCCGATACGATCAAGCCAATCGGAACGGTTGGTGCAGTTGCTTGCGATAAGAATGGGTTTCTCGCCGCCGCCACATCGACCGGCGGCATGACAAACAAAAAATTCGGCCGCGTCGGCGACACGCCGCTGATCGGCCTCGGCAATTACGCCGACGAAACCGTCGCCGTCTCTTGCACCGGCCACGGCGAATACTTCATGCTCGGCGTCACCGCCTTTGATGTCGCAGCTCGAATGAAATACAAAGGCCTCTCGCTCGAACACGCCGCGAGCGAAACCATCACCCGCCTAACCCAAATAAAAGGCGAAGGCGGACTGATCGCCGTCGATTCGCATGGCAACGTAACGCTGCCTTTTAATTCGGAAGGGATGTATCGGGGATGTATTTCTTCTTCAAATGAACAGTCGATCGAGATTTATCGTTAATTTGGCCGTTTCAGTGACAAGTGGACAGTGAAAAGTGGCTAGTGAAAACTTGTCACTAACCACCTCTGACTATCCACTGAATCGGCCTTACCTAGCTAAGCGATTGAGTCGCGATACTCCTGAACATGCGCGATATCCTCAGGCACGCGATCAGCCAAAGTGACAACCAACTCGCCTTTTCGACCATACTTAATTGCATGATGAATAGCATCGCGGCTCTCAGGGATGATGCGGACGGCCGGATTCTTCTTCGCCTTGGCAATTCCCTTTTGCAGCAGTTCGTAGGTTTGCTGCTCTTCGCGGCCGCGGAGGTAGTGGCCGCGGCGGATGACTATGCGGTCGAAGGCTTCGCCGGCGACTTGGCCGAGTTCGATGATGTCCTGATCGCGTCGATCGCCGGTGCCGTTGATTACGCAAGTCTTGTATTTACGGCCCAAAGTATCGATAAACTTGGTCAGTCCGCGAAGTCCCGCAGGATTATGAGCATAATCCATCAACACCGTAACATCGCCGACCTCGACAAAATTGAGGCGTCCCGGCGTTTGTGCAGTGCCGGAATTGAATGTCGTCAGTCCAACACGCAGATCTTCGAGCGAAACGCCGTGAACAAAGCACGCGAGCGTCGCCGCAAGCACGTTTTGGATCATAAATTCGGCACGTCCGCCGTACGTGATCGGAATATTCGTGACCTTTTCGACACGAACCTTCCATTTGCCCTTGAGGATCGTGATGTAACCGTTCTCATAAACACAAGACGTTCGGCCTCGCTCGGCTCGTTTCTTGATATTCGGATGATTCTCGTTCATCGAAAAGCATACGACGGTGCCTTCCGACAGCTCTTTCATCTCGTAAACCAGTTTGTCTTCAGCATTTAGCACTGTGAAGCCACGCTTGGAAACCGCTCGAGGAACAACGGATTTCACTCGCGCTAGGTCCTCGAGCGTGTTCACGTCCTTAAGACCCAAATGGTCGGCAGCGATGTTCAAAACAACGCCAACGTCACAATAATCAAAGCCCAAACCGCTGCGAATAATGCCGCCGCGAGCAGTTTCAAGTACTGCAACATCGACCGTCGGGTCTTTAAGCACCAGCTGCGCCGAAACAGGCCCTGTGTTATCGCCGGCCGTGATCTGCTGATTGCCGATATATGTGCCGTCGGTTGTCGTGAATCCGACAGTTCGACCACTATTTTTCAGAATATGAGCGATCAAACGTGTCGTCGTCGTCTTGCCGTTCGTTCCTGTGATCGAAAAGATCGGTACGCGCGACGGTGTTCCTGGCGGGAACAGCATATCGATGACGTGTTCTGCCACATTTCTGCCGATCCCTTCGCTCGGAGCGAGGTGCATACGGAATCCGGGAGCGGCGTTTACTTCGATAATTCCGCCGCCGCTAATATGCAGAGGCTCACTAACATTCGTCGCGATAACATCAATGCCTGCAACATCTAGCCCGATTATCTTCGCAATTCGCTCGAACAAAAATACGTTCTCAGGGTGGACTTCGTCCGTGCAATCAATGGCCGTTCCGCCTGTGGAAATGTTAGCAGTGGTCTTGAGATGAAGAACTTCGCCTTTTTTAAGCCTCGACTCAAGAGTATAACCGGCCTTTGCGATACATCGAAGTGTTTGGTTATCGACATCGATCTGCGTGAGCACATTCTCGTGGCCATAACCTCTTCTGGAATCAGAGTTTGTGATGTCGATCAGCTCCTGAATTGTATGCTTACCATCGCCTTTAACGTGCGCCGGAACGCGTTCGGCAACAGCGATAAGACGATTATTGACGACCAAAGCACGGAAATCGGAGCCGATCAGCTGCTTTTCAACGATGATCCAACGCGAGTATTCTTTAGCCTTTTCCCAAGCAATTTGAGCTTCTTCCAGGTTCTTGATTCCAACCGTGGCACCTTTCCCATGATTGCCATCAAGTGGTTTAATTACAACAGGATAGCCTATGCGATCTATAGTACTTTCGAGGTCGTCGATGTCACGAATTCGATAGCCCTTCGGCACCGGAACGCCCATATCGCCGAGTAATTTCTTGGTCGCAGATTTATCACCTGCAATATCGACAGAGATCATGTTCGTATTCACGGTCGTCGTCGCCTGGATCCGCTTCTGATTAACACCGTAACCAAGCTGAACAAGCGACTGTTCGTTAAGACGAATATACGGAATATCCCGATTTACCGCTTCCTCGACCAATGAACCCGTTGACGGCCCAAATCGCACATCTTCGCGGATCTCGCGCATTTTTTGGATATCTTCAGACAGTTCAGCTTTGATCTCATCTAACGAACGCTTGGCAGCTAGATCTAACCACAATCTGACAGCACAACGACCTGCGAAACGGCCGACTTCCTCCTCGATGTAGCTGAAAACTACGTTGTAGATGCCCTTTTCACTTGTTTCACGCGTCCGGCCATAGCCTGTGTCCATTCCGGCAAGCGTTTGCAGCTCAAGCGCGAAATGTTCGATCACATGTCCGGCCCATGTTCCCTCCTGCACACGTTTAAGAAAACCGCCCGGCTCGCCATAGCTGCAGCCGTGCGATTCGAGCGACGGCATAACATCCACCATACGATCGTAAAAACCCTTGATCTTACTGGTCGGTTTCTTCTCAAAATCGCCGATATCGAGGCGCATTATGATCAGCTTTTTCCAGTAACCGCTCCAGTAATTAGGACCGCGAAGTGTTCGTGTTTCTAAGATTTCCATAACGTAGATTAACCAAGATCTGGTAGCAAAAACTCATTCGGCGGCTGTATCGGATGGCGGTCCAGATAGTTGTAAACGAGGCCGTCACGTAATACATGAAACTGAACACCGCAGATGCTAAACGCTTCGTTATCAGCAACTTCCGCTATCTCATTAAAGGTAATAGCTGAGCCGTCAACAATGGTTGCAGTTCCCTCACCATAAACCTCAAGTTTTCCTTGACCATTGAGTACGATCGCCGTATTCTCGTCAATTCCGACACCAAGATAATACGGATTATACGCAACCGCAGAGATCAAACGGCTGATACGTCCACGTTCGCTAAAATGCTGGTCAATTATGATGTTTTTGAGAAATCCGAGCCCCGGCGAGAGCTTAACGGCGTTCTTATGCGGATACGATGAAGGTTCTCCGCGGACGATCATCGAGGTACTCATCGCCGCCGCTCCGGCGCTCGTTCCCGCCATAACGACGTTTGATTCGCGAACTTTCTTACGCAGAGCATCCGCTAGTTTTGTACCGCCAAGCAGCGAAACAAGCCGCATCTGATCGCCGCCGGACATCATTACGCCCGTAACGCCGTCAACCAGCCTTTCAACGTCTGCGTTTACAACGTCCTGCCGCGATGTCGCACGTAAAACTCGTGGATTGGCTACACCCAGATTCCGAAATGCCTGTGTATAAACGTCCGCAGCAAACTCCGGAAAATCGGACGCAACCGGAATTATCAGGATCTCAGCCGCATCGGCTCCGCCAGCCAGCTCGATAAACCGTTTCAAAATACGGCGTTCGTTATATTTGTCTTCGGCACCGCCGATCACAAGCAAATGCCCGCCTATGATCTCGCGGTCGTGCGATTCAGTCATTTGTTAAATTATTAAAGCTAAATTAAAGAGAACTTTACACTAAGTTAGTGTAAAGTTAATCGTCGGTCAAGAATCGGTCAAATTTGAGGATTGCAATATGAGAAGAATTTTGGGATTAGGACTTGTTTTTCTGGTCTTTCCGGTTCTAGCCCTCGACTGTAAAGCTCAATCAATAATGAAGCTGGCAAGTCAATACAGGCTTGCTCTTGACGAATACGAGAGCCGGAAAAGCCGCAGTACCCTGGAAAGTGTATTTCACAAAGGAACACTAATGTCAGATAAATATGAGGAACTCGAATCGTTGAGCGAAAGGGACTATGAAGAACTTAAACAAATAATGCGAGGTTTTGATGTGAATCGAGAAGAGATAGTCTTCGTTGAACCCGACACTCGATTCTTCTTAAGATTAGCAACAAGATTTGGGTCTGCCGCGGATCGTAGCTTCTTTCGTCTTTTGGTTGAAATCAAGCCGAACAACGTTTGGGCTTCATACTTTGAGCAACAAACCGATTATTCCGGATGTACCATCTATGGAAACGGAAAGTTGACCAGTCTGTATGGAAAAGCGACAAGTTTTATGCACGAGTATCCGAAAGCATACTCAAATTTCATTGTCGCGGAAATTGACGGAATTCTTGAAAACTTTGACGAGAACATTTGCTCTTGCGGAGGTCGGAGCCAAGTGATCAGAGAGTTTTCCTTGTTCGTACGAACCTTTCCGAACGATAGCAACACTCCGAAGATTCGAAATGTTCTTACGAAACTACGCGGACGAAAGGACTTTCGTTTCAATTGCAAGAGCGGATAACAAAGATCACTTCGCATCGACAGCATTAGCAAGATCTGCGTGGATCTCCTGCAAACTGCGGACGGAAACGCCGGACTGAGACGCTTTTGTACCGATCGCCTCGATCAACGCTTCGGCACCCGTCATCGTAGTGACGCACGGCACATTGAACTGCAAAGCGGCCTTTCTGATGGCTTTTTCGTCGTAGAATGAAGCCTTTCCAAGAGGTGTGTTGATAATTAGTGCTATCTCGCCCTGGCGAATGAGATCGGCGATATTCGGACGGCCTTCGTTGACCTTAAACACGCTCTCGCATTCCAAACCAACCTCGTGAAGGCGTTGAGCCGTTCCGTATGTCGCAACAAGCGAGAATCCGAGCTTGTGCAGCCTACGAGCAAGCACAACAGCCTGGCCTTTGTCGGCATTATTTACTGAAATGAAGGCTTTTCCGCTCAAAGGCAGTGTCAGACCTGCTCCCTCCATTGCTTTGCCATATGCTTCGCCAAATGTTGCCCCTACGCCCATGACTTCGCCTGTTGAGTGCATTTCAGGCCCAAGTACAGGATCTACGCCGGCAAATTTCTTGAACGGAAAAACAGGCGATTTCACGAAAACGAGCGGTACTTGCAATACGTCAGGCAAATTGAAGTCAGCTAATTTATTCTTTCCGGCCATCACGAGCGATGCGATCTTGGCGATCGGAACGCCGGTAGCTTTGGCAACAAATGGTACAGTACGCGAAGCTCGCGGATTTACTTCAATCACGTAAACACGGTCGTCTTGGATCGCGAACTGAATGTTCATCAAGCCCTTTACTTTCAAACCGTTTGCTAATAATCGTGTGTAATGTTGGATCGTTTCGAGGTGTTCCGGAGCGATGGTTTGTGCCGGGAGAACGCTCGACGAATCGCCTGAGTGAATTCCCGCTTCCTCAATATGAGCCTGAATTCCGGCAATGACAACTGTATTTTCGTCCGCGAGCGCATCGACATCGATCTCAGACGCTCTTTCCAAGAACTTGTCGATCAAGATCGGCTTTTCGGGCGACGCATCGACCGCGGATCTCATATATTCGTCAAGCGACTGTTCATCGTAAACTATCGCCATCGCACGTCCGCCAAGAACGAAGCTTGGCCGCACGACAACAGGATAACCTATTGTATTTGCAACAGTTTTCGCCTCATCTGCTGATGTAACACTCGAATTCGCCGGACAAGGTATTTTCAGCTCATCGAGCAGTGCTCCAAAGAGTTTCCTGTCCTCTGCCAAGTCGATCGAATCCGGCGAAGTGCCGATGATCGGAACGCCGGCTTCGTGTAATCTGTCGGCCAAGTTCAACGGCGTTTGACCGCCAAATTGTACGATCACACCGTCCGGTTTTTCTGTATCGACGACGTTCATAACGTCTTCGAACGTCAAAGGCTCGAAATATAGTCGATCTGACGTATCGTAATCGGTCGAGACGGTCTCAGGGTTGCAATTGACCATTATCGTCTCGACATCGGCATCTCGTAGCGAAAAACTGGCGTGACAGCAGCAATAGTCGAACTCGATCCCCTGCCCGATACGATTCGGCCCGGAACCTAAGATCATTACTTTGTGCCGAGTGGTCGGCTCAGACTCGCATTCCGACTCGTACGTCGAATACATGTACGGCGTAAACGATTCGAACTCGGCAGCGCAAGTGTCTACTCGCTTAAATACCGGCGAAACTGATAGAGCCTTTCTCTGACGACGGACTTCCGTCTCGGTTGCTCCCGACATGAAAGACAAACGACGGTCAGAAAGGCCAAATTCTTTAGCCTTTCCAAGTTCAGCAGCCGAGTATTCCCCGATCTTCTTGCCGTCGATCTCTCGCTGAAATTCCATTACTTGTGACAATTGATCGAGGAACCAGCGGTCGATCTTCGTTAGTCTGTGGATCTCGTCGATCGAGTAGCCGTTCTGCAAAGCGTAGGTGATGTAGGAAAAACGCTGAGAATTTGGACGAGCTAGTTTACGCTGTAACTCAGCGTCATTAACATCCTGTAAACGCAATGGTTTAACGGCTTCTAATGAACGTAACCCCTTGAATAGTGATTCCTTGAATGTGCGGCCGATCGCCATCACTTCGCCGACCGAACGCATCTGAGTTCCCAGCACATCTTCGGCTCCCGGAAACTTCTCGAACGCCCATTTTGGTATCTTCGAAACGACATAATCGATGGTCGGCTCAAATGACGCCGGTGTCTTTTTAGTTATGTCGTTCGGGATCTCATCGAGCGTATAACCGACAGCCAGTTTCGCGGCGATCTTCGCGATAGGAAAGCCAGTCGCTTTCGAGGCCAGAGCCGACGAGCGCGAAACTCGCGGATTCATTTCGATGATGCGAACATCGCCATTCTCAGGATTTATCGCAAACTGTATATTCGAACCGCCGGTCTCGACGCCGACGCGACGAATACAGGCTTTCGACATATCGCGGAGCTGCTGATATTCGACATCTGACAGCGTTTGCGCAGGAGCGACAGTGATCGAATCGCCCGTATGAACGCCCATTGGATCAAAATTCTCGATCGAACAAATGATGACGACGTTGTCGTTAAGGTCACGCATGACCTCAAGCTCATACTCTTTCCAGCCGAGGATCGATTCTTCGATCAATACCTGCGAAATTGGCGAAGCTGCAAGGCCCGAGCGGACGATCTCTTCGTATTCTTCGGGATTGTAAGCCGTTCCGCCGCCGGTGCCGCCCAGTGTGAATGACGGCCTTATGATCGCCGGATAGCCAGTTTGTTCGACCAGTTCCCGCGCCTCTTCCCAAGTATGCGCAAAACCGCCCTTTGCACTTGGAATGCCGATCTCGTCCATCGCGGCTTTGAAAAGCTCGCGGTCCTCGCCAACTTTGATCGCGTCGATATTAGCACCAATCATCTTGACGCCATATTTCTCAAAAACGCCGGTCTCAAATAGTTCGACCGACAAATTCAAGCCAGTTTGGCCGCCAACCGTTGGCAAAACCGCATCCGGGCGTTCTTTTTCAATAATGGCCGTGACGGTTTCGAGCGTAAGCGGCTCGATATACGTGCGGTCGGCGATCTCCGGATCGGTCATGATCGTCGCCGGATTTGAGTTGACCAGCACAACCTCGTAGCCTTCTTCTTTGAGCGAACGGCAAGCCTGTGTTCCCGAATAATCAAACTCACAAGCCTGCCCGATCACGATCGGGCCTGAGCCGATGATAAGTATTTTGTGGATATCGTCGCGTCTAGGCATTAACTTAAACTCACAATTATACAAAAAAAGTGCGGCTCGCTCGAACCGCACTTTGAACTAAGCAAAATAACCGTCATTTACGGAAATTTCGGCAGTTTCGGCACTTTTGGCACGTTGACCGGTACATTTACAGGAACGCCCATGGTTGGTATCTTGCCGTCGAAAATGTCGTTGAGCATCGAAGCCATAGCCGGATCGAGTTTCTTGAGGCGGTCGTTTATCTTCTTTGCCTCCTTCTTATTTCCGCTGGCGTTGTAGGCTTCGCCGAGGTTGAACAGGCCGAATTTATCGTTGCCGTTCAGATCGACGACTTGCTTGAACATCGAGATAGCGTTTGCCATATCGCCAAGCCCTCGATAACCAAGACCGAGCTGATTGGTCGCCAGGCCCCAGCCCGAACGCAGCCCAAGTGCAACCTTTAGAACATTTACGGCAAGTTGAAACTCGCCAAGTCCGTTATGTGTCGAACCAAGATTTAGCTGAGCGGCGGCAAGTTTCGGATCTTGCTCGACCGCCTTGACCAAATATGCTTTGCCGAGTTCGTAGTCGGCCTTTGCTCCGGCAGTGTCCTTCGCAACGGTCTTAGCAGCACCTGAATTGTAGTACGCCCAGCCAACGTTTGAGTTATCGATTGCCGTCGGGCTCATTTCTTTGGCTGTTTGCAGTCGCTCAACGGCTTTGTTCCATTCGTTGACCTTGCCCAAGCAAAAGCCCCATTCCGAATAGAGATCCGCGGTCTTAATGCCCTCGGAAGCCAGTTTATACGAGGCATTTGCGTCTGCGTATCGTTCCAATTGTCGGTACGAGCTAGCCAGATTTGCGTGTGCCTGGTAATTCTTCGGATCGGCCGCTGTTACGGCTTGGTACGAAGCCACGGCATCGTTGTATTTGCCGGAATTGTATTGAATCACGCCGATCTCATAATTGGCCGGAGCGTAGTTCGGCTCGATCTCAAGTGCCTTTTTGTAGGCTGCGATCGCGGACGAATTATTGTCCATTCGCGTGTAAACCTGACCGCGATAATAGTGGGCAGCCACGTTTCGCTGGTCCATTTCGAGCAGTTTGTCGAACGCCGCGAGAGCCTCTTGGTTCTTGTTCTGCTTGAACAGAACAAGAGCTTTCAGGGTGCGAATATCGACGGTATCTGCCGAGCCTGTCTTGGCAAGAGCCGCTTCCGCTTTTGCGATATCGCCATTCTCTATGTATGCGAGGCCAAGAGTTCCCTGCAACTCGGCGAGTTCAGGATTGATCGCGATCGCCTTCTCGTAGTTGGCGACAGCCTTGTCCTTTTGTCCGGCGGTATCGTAAACGGCTCCGAGTCTGGCATACGCGACGTCGTTCTTTGGATCGAGTTTGATCGCTTCATCAAAAAGCGGAATGGCGGCGGAACTATTCGTTTCTCCGGCGATTACGACACCTTTGTCCGTCAGTGCGTCGCTGAGGCCGTTCGATGCACGCGTGTTCTTCGGATTTTGAACAAGTGCAGCACGATAGTCAGTGATCGCCGCATCTGTCATGTCGGCGTCCATGCTTTTCTCGGCTTTGGCGGTTAGCGTGTTCGACAGCTGGATCTTTTTATTCGCTGCGGCGATGATCGCTTTCTTGCGAGCAAGAGCTGCTGCGGCCTTTCTCTTCTTCGCGGCGGCTGCTATTTGTGCGTTTGTTCGCGTACGCCGAGCACGCCCGGCGCCGCCGGCGCCTTCACCGCTAGATGCATAGCCGATCCCGGCTGCGGCTTGCGGTCGGCTTTTCGAACCGCGAAACACGAACGCGCTGCCGCCGCCGGCGAGGCTGTTCGATTCAACAAAATCCTGCGCGGCAACCGGGCGTGATGCCGGCAATGCCGTAAATACGAGTGAATAAAGAAAGACTGCTACGATCGATCGCTTTAGGATAAACATATTACACCTCAAAACCTTAATTATAACGTATCCGCATTGGCAGATGCGACAGAATTCTTTTCAGCTAAAACCCAATAAATATAGGCTCCGGATCGAGTTCGATGCCGAACTTCTCGCGAACTCGTCGTTGAATTTCGTCCTTGACCGTCAAAATATCGTTCGCACTTGCACCGCCAAAATTAACGATAGCCAGCGAATGATTAGTGGAAGTTCCGGCCTTTCCAAGACGTGTGCCTTTTGTAATTCCGGAGCGTTCTATGAGCCACGCTGCCGGAACTTTCATGCTGTCATCGCCAGCCGGAAAGCTCGGAATATCAGCATTCGACGCGGCAAGTACGGCAAACTTCTCTTTTGACAAGATCGGATTCTTGAAGAAACTACCGGCGCTCTGCGAATTCACGTCTTTGTCGTCGATCACCATCGATTTCGATCTGCGGATCGCCAAAACTGCTTCGCGAACCTTTGCCAGCGTCGGTATTTGACGCCCGAAATGTTCTTTCAGGTCGCTATATGTAAGCTTCGGTTCGCCATTTTCCGTCAGTTCGTACTCAACAGAAAGAACGACAAATCGATCGATGTCACGAGAGTTGAAACGGCTCTTGCGATAAGAAAACTCACATTCTTCGGTACTAATTGTCAAAATCTCGCCGCTACGTCTGTCAAAACATCGGACTGCGACGATCGTCTCCGATACGTCTTGTCCGTAAGCACCGACGTTCTGGATCGGTGTGCCGCCAACGAGTCCGGGAATGCCGCTGAGACATTCGACTCCGGCTAGGTTTCGCGAGACACATTCGGCGACAAGATCGTCCCAATTCTCGCCCGCACCGGCAATGCATCGCACTTTACCATCACGGACGTTGTTAAACTCTATGCCCTTGATCGCGATCTTTGATACAAGCCCGTCAAAGCCTGAGTCCGAAACAACGATATTGCTGCCGCCGCCTAAAATAAACACCGGCACATCCAAAGCCTCAGCAAGAGAGATCGCGTCAACGATCTCTTGTTCGGTGGCTGCTTCGACAAATCGACGAGCCGGGCCGCCGACCTTTAGCGTCGTAAGCGGAGCGAGCGGTACGTTTTCCTGAATTGAGAGACTATTCACGCCGCCTATTTCTTGATCGCTCCGTTGGTCATCAGCTCAAGTTGTACCGCATAGCTGTTTTGGCCCATTTTCTTGAGCTTTTCGTACGATTTCTTGGCATTGCCCATATTGCCGTTTTTGATCTCGCTTTCAGCGAGATTGAAATGAGCGGCAACAAAGTTGTCGTCCTGATCGATAGCCTTCTTGAACCATGAGATCGCTTCCTTGTACTTGTCTTGCAT
>CALMPJ010000055.1 GCA_937871585.1 uncultured Acidobacteriota bacterium
TCGGAGAGAACTGTGTTGATATCAGTGCCTTCGCCGGACTGCGAGACACCGACAACGAGGGCACGTTTGAGATCGAGCTTGGCGTTGTAAAGAGTGAATACCGAGGGAGCCGACAGCGAAACGGGAATTCCGGTCTTTACCTCAAGCAAATATCTACCAAACTGAGCGGCGTTATCGGAACTTCCTCGAGCGACCAGAACGATCAAGTTGATATCGCGATCACGCAAAAACGAGCCGAGCCGAGCGATCTTCTCACGTTCAGCGGCGATCGTTCGCTCAAGCACAGCGGGCTGTTCGCGTATCTCTTCGAGCATTATCGACATAACTTTATCTATTAAGAAGATTTATGATAACACCCGAAGCCATCACTCGTCATTGTTCGAGATTGTCGTCGGCAAGCATCGTCGTGATCAAGGTCTCCTCGCGCAGTTCGCTGATGACGCTGTTGATCACGCCGCCTATCATCAGAACCAAAGCCGTGAGATAAAGCCATAACATCATTATGATGACGGCTCCGAGCGAACCATATGTGCGGTCGTAAGTGTTGAAATAGTTGAGGTAAAGACGAAAGCCGCTCGTCAATACGAGCCATAAACCGATCGCGACAAGTGAGCCTGCCGTGATCCACACCCATTTTCGGTTCTTAAAATCCGGGAGCAAATTGTAGATAACTTCGCAGGCAAAAAGCATTACAAGCAGCGTTGTGAGCCATTGAACCGAGATCAAAATAATGGGAGATGTGACCTCGACTCCAACACGGCCGAGTCCGCTTTGTGCTAATTGCCATCCGTAGAAAACACTGGCGAGTACGATCGCGACGAGGATCAGGATCACTAACGTCATGATGAGTGAGACGATTTTGTTCCACCACCACGATCTCGTTTCCTTAATGCCGTAGATCGAGTTCAACGCATTACGAACGGCATCGACGCCTGCCGATGCCGACCACAGAGCGATGATCAGCCCCAATGCCGCCATGCGGCCGCTGCTATTTACGACCGCTTCGTCGACGGTTTTGGTCACGAGCCCGAAAACGGTCTGCGGCATTATGTGCCAGAGGTAAGAGAAAAGCTCCTCTTTCATGCCGGCGGAGCTTTCGAGGACAATTCCAAACAGGCTGACGAGAAAGTAGAGTAGCGGAAAAAGGGCGAAGGAAAAATAGAACGCGACCTGAGCCGAATGGCTGAAAATGTCCGCGTCGAAAGCTTTGTTATAAAGCTTTAACGCAAACACTTTCCAAGGAAAACGATCTTTCTCCGTGTCGCCCATTCTTACATTCTAACCTCGTGCACGCTCAAGCAATGTCATCGTCAATACCGCGAGCAATATTCTAGCTTCTTCCTCGGGAGCGATCCGTGACAGTGGTTCGAGTTGGAAAACGCCTTCGAAGAAAGCAGGCTGCTTCTGCAGTTTGGCTGCCTGTGTGCCGTCCATTCGCGATACGATGTACGCTGGATTAAAGAAATAGCCTGTGAACATGCCTACAACAGGTAATTCTCCAAGTAGCGAATCTATCACTTTGATCCATGCATTCTCTTCATGGATCTCATAGACTTGGCTGTCGTTCTCATCGTAGATCTCGTAATGAGCCTTTAGGATCGAACGCATTCCTCGCCGTTTTATCGATCCGACAGGCTGTCCGTTTGCCGAAGTGAAATTGTACTTCGCCGAAAAATCGATGACACGATCTGCCTTGATCGTAAAGAGCAGTTGCGTCTGACCTTCATCGGCGAAAACATTGATCGCCTCTTTGAATTTGAAGAGCTTCTGCTTCACATACCCGATAAGCTGCCCGCTCGAATCGCGAACATAGATCTGACTCGCGATCGCAAGCAGCTTGAAAGAAAGTTGTAACGGAAAATTCATTTGGTTCCTCCAATAACTAATCTTGAAACACGCGGCCCGATGCCGCAGGTTATTTCGTACGAAATTGTGTTGGTGATTGCAGCGATATTCTCGGCGAGAATTCGGTGATCGCCGTCGGTGCCGAGTAAAGTGACTTCGTCGCCAGCTAAAACGCCTTCGATTTCCGAGACGTCGATCACGGTCCAGTCCATTGAGACGCGGCCGAGGATCGGGGCGATGTGGCCGCGAATCAACATACTTCCATTTGATGAGAGGCTGCGGGGCAGGCCGTCGGCGTAACCAATTGGGATCACTGCAATAGTCGTGTCGCGATCGGTTTTGAACGAACGCCCGTAGCCGATGGTTTCGCCCGCTTGCACTTGCTTGAGCATCGCGACTTTAGATCGCAGCGACATCACAGGGCGAAGTTCTGGTTTGTCGATCTCTTTGGCCAAAACGTCGCCGCCAAGACCGTACAGTATTCCGCCAAGGCGAACCATTTGTCTGCGGGCCTTTGGATGGCCCACGGCTCCGGGCGAATTTGCCAGATCGATGATCTCAGGCTCTATTCCGAGAGACCTAAGCTTTGAGACGCAGAGGTCGAATCTCTGCATCTGTTCGTCGGTAAAGGACGTTTCCGCGAGATCGTCGGCTGCCGCAAAATGAGTCATTACGCCCTCGACCGTCAGGTGTTCGCAGGTCGAAACACGAGCCGCGAATTCGTCGAATTCTGTCCAGCGAACTCCGATCCGCATCATTCCTGTGTCGATCTTAATGTGAACGTTAATGTTCTCACTGCGAGCCGCGGCCGCTGTTTCAAGAAGTTCGAGCTGATTGATCGTTGAGATCGCAGGAGTTAGATCACGGTCTATTACGTCATTCTCCTGACCCGACCAGAAACCTCCGAGAACGAGGATCGGCTTGGTAATTCCGGCGTTTCGCAATTCGACGCCTTCTTCGACGAGAGCAACGCCGAACCAATCGACTCCTTCGGATTCCAGTCGGCGAGCACATGCAACGGCTCCGTGGCCATAGGCGTTTGCCTTGACCACGGCGAGATATCGAATATCTTCGCCGATGAATCTCTTTGACGAATGAAAGTTGAATGCAAGGGCATCGAGGTCGATCGTCGCGACGGTAGGCCTTCCATTTCCGCTCATAAAGGTATGTTGCCGTGCTTTTTCGGCGGATTGGTGTCGCGTTTGTTCTGAAGTAAATTAAGGGCTCGAATCAGTTTTGGACGCGTAAACTTTGGCTCGATCACTTCGTCAACAAAGCCACGCTCAGCGGCTACATAAGGATTGGCAAACTTATCGTTGAACTCGCCGATGATGCGTTGGCGCGTTTCTTCCGGATTCGTAGTGTCGAGAAGCTCTTTCTTATACAGAACGCCAACAGCACCTTCCGAGCCCATAACGGCGATCTCAGCGGTCGGATAGGCGAAGTTAATGTCAGTGCGAATATGCTTCGAAGCCATCACGCAATATGCGCCGCCGTAGGCTTTTCGAGTGATCACGGTGATCTTTGGAACGGTCGCTTCGGCAAAAGCGTAGAGTAGTTTCGCACCGTGGCGAATGATGCCGTGGTGCTCTTGATTGACTCCGGGCAGAAAACCGGGAACGTCTTCGAATGTGATCAGCGGCACGTTAAAAGCGTCACAGAAACGTACAAATCTCGCCGCTTTTACAGAAGCGTCGATGTCCAAAACGCCGGCGAGAAACGCAGGTTGATTCGCCACAATACCAACGGAATGTCCACCGAGTCGTGCAAAACCGACGACGATATTCGCGGCAAAATGCTCTTGAGTTTCGAAAAAATATCCGTCGTCAACGACCTTATTTATGACGTCGCGAATATCGTATGGTTGGTTCGCAGATTCGGGAACAACCGAATTCAGCGATTCGTCTGCCCGGTCGCTTGGGTCGTTCGTTGGCACGAACGGCGGCGTTTCCATGTTGTTTGACGGAACGAAAGACAGCAACTCGCGAGTGATGCGAAGTGCGTGTTCATCCGAATCAGCCGCGAAATGTGCGACTCCCGACTTTGCGTTGTGCGTCATAGCACCGCCGAGTTCGTCTTTTGTCACATCTTCGTGCGTTACGGTCTTGATCACTTCAGGACCTGTGATGAACATATACGACGTGTCTTTGACCATCACATTAAAGTCCGTGATCGCAGGACTGTATACCGCACCGCCGGCGCACGGGCCGAGAATGCAACTGATCTGAGGAACTACACCGCTTGCGAGCGTGTTTCGAAGAAAGATATCAGCATAGCCGCCAAGGCTCACTACACCTTCCTGAATACGGGCCCCGCCGCTGTCGTTTAGACCGATGACAGGTGCTCCGACCTTCATCGCCATGTCCATTACCTTGCATATCTTTTGAGCGTGAGTTTCGCTTAAACTTCCGCCGAAAACCGTGAAGTCCTGAGCAAAAACAAAAACTTCGCGGCCATCAACCAAACCGTGACCGGTGATGACGCCATCGCCTGGGAATTTCTGTTCTTCGAGTCCAAAGTCAGTCGATCGATGCGTAACGAACTTGTCGAATTCCTCGAACGAGCCTTCGTCGAGGAAAAAGTCGATGCGTTCGCGAGCCGTCATTTTGCCGGAAGCACGCTGTTTCTCCATGCGAGCTTCGCCGCCGCCACGCTCGGCAGTCTTGCTTCGCTCCTTCAATTGTTCGATCTTACTCAAAGGGCTCGATCCAGGTTGCATATCTCGTAAGTGTAGCAGTTTGCACCGGTTTTCAAAATTTTCGCGGGCGTTTAAGATAGCTGTATGAACAATGGCGAGATCATTCGCAGTAAAGATAACGCATGGCTCACTTACGCACGCGCCGTTAGAGACGGAAGGGAAGCCGACGCGATCTTTATCGAGGGTAAACGGCAGTGTCTCGAAGCGGTGCGAGCGGGAACCGCGATCGATTTTTGTCTAGTTTCAGAAACGTATGATGATCGCGAAGCCGTTGAACCATTGCGGTCAATTGCGCGAGATATTTTCGTTGTCGCCGACCGTCTGTTCAATTCGATCTCGGAAACGAAAAGTCCGCAAGGCATAATCGCCATCGCCCAACGCCCAGACGATGGCCGCGTCAAGTTGATCGAATCTCTTTTGACTTGCCTGATTCCGACAATTGTATTCCTTTCCGAAATAAACAATCCGTCGAATCTTGGAGCGATATTACGAACCGTCGAGGCCGCGGGTGCTGCGGGTGTTATCACTTCAATAGGTTCTGCCGACGCGTTCTCGCCCAAGGCAAATCGTGCGGCACTCGGAGCAAATCTGCGAATTCCGGTTTGGCAAAAGGCTGAACCGAATGACGTGATCGAGTTTGCTAAAGAAAATGACCTGGTTACGGTCGCGGCTGTTGTTTCGGATTCAGCGGACCATTGGGCCGTCGATTGGAAGCGTCCGACGTTACTTATGCTAGGCTCTGAGGCTCACGGCCTGAGTGATGAAATAGCTGATACAGCAGACCTTCGCGTGACAATTCCGTTGGCTAACGCCGTCGAAAGCCTCAATCTCGGGGTATCGGCCGGAATACTCTTGTTCGAAGCTGTTCGTCAGAATCGAAAGTCGTGAACCTATTTTTTGGGTTCAGCGGTGGAACTACCGGCAGTTTTCAACGCATCGAGCTCTTTCTTTAACACGCCTTGGATCGTAGTGTCGTTTGTAAGCGATAGCAGTAAAGCGATGTCAGACTCCAGAACTTTGCGGTTCTTTGGGTCGGCTTCGCCGATACGTTTGCGGGCCTCGAGCAGGGTTGCACGAGCTTTTACAAAATCACCGGAAAGTAACTGAGCTCGTCCGGCCAAATACAGATCTTCAGCATCGCCCGGAGCAGGTGCGGTCGCAAGGTACTTCGCAGGATCTGCATCCACCGCTCGGCGATTGTCCTCAAACGCACTCAACGCCACGTTGTCCGAACGCATTTCAGTTAATTGATCTGTAGCCGGTGGTGGCGTTGGTTGGCGTAATGCGAAATGGTAAACCGCCAGTCCGATAACCGAACCGAGAACTAGCACAGCAGCATACGCGGCCAAGCGTCCTAGTGAACTCGGCTCGTCCTGCTCGATCGAAAATGGCGCAGGCTCAGGTCGAGTAGGTTCAGGTGTCGCCGGAACTCGAGGCTCGGGAGTCGATTCGATTTGAACTTGGATCGGTTCCGGTGCCGTCTCAGGTTCAGTTTCCGGCATTTGCAACGTGTCGGCGAACGGTGATGGAGCATCGGCTTCGATCGGTTCAGCTTCTACGATCGCTTCTTCAACGATCTCCGATTCAGTCGCCACCGGCATTATCAGCGGCGAAGTTTCGATCTCAAGCAGATCGTCTTCTGTAGGGGCCGCAAACCGTGCCGTCGCAATCGTATCTTCTTCGGAATCGGGTAGTGCGAGAATATCAAATTCGGGTTCGGCGGCAACAGGTGTGATAGCTTCAACGGGCTGCGAAGCCACGGAATTTCGGACCACGACAGCAGTTAAATTATCTTCAGCACCACGTTCAAAGCATAGTTCTTTGAGATGCGAACAGATCGTTGCTGGTTCGGCGCCGCTTGCTAGAATTTCGGTTAGCTCTTCGTCAGAAATATGACGAGTGATGCCGTCGGAGCACAGAAGGAATGTGCTGCCGTCGTCGATCATGATCGTTTTTAGCTCGACCTCGACCTGCGGTTCGGCACCTAGGGCACGATTGATGATGTTCTTTCCGGGATGAGTTTCTGCCTGCTCCTCGGTCATACGACCGGCACGAACTTCGTCTGCAACCATCGAATGATCTTCGGTTTCACGAACAAGAGTGCCGTAAGGTGATGAGCGATACAGCCTCGAATCGCCCGCGTGACCGATCGTTGCTACGGTGCCGTCCAAATGTAGTGCGACAATTGTCGTTGCCATTTTCGAAAGCTGCGAGAGGTCGTTGGACATCTGGTGAATCGCTGCATTTGCACGCTCCAACGCGATTCGCATCACCATTTCGGCGTCAGAGCCTGAGGTTCGATTTGTAAATGCCTCGCCCAAGATCTCAACCGCCATCTGCGATGCAACTTCACCTGC
>CALMPJ010000056.1 GCA_937871585.1 uncultured Acidobacteriota bacterium
CTCTCCACTTTGCAAATTTTGCATCAACGATCTCGTCGGTCTTTCCGTTCGGTTCCGCTAAGCCCTTTACCTTGAATGCATTACGAACAAAGGTGTGGTCATCCATTCCAAGCGAAGCGTAATAATCGTCTTCAGTCAGATCGATGCCGTGGTCTTTCAATACCTCTTGATAAGCCCGCATCTGCACCGGCTCATCGTCGATGATCACACCGTTAAAATCGAATAAAATTGCCTTGATCATAATTAACTCTCGTCAAAAATATTACCGCGGCCGAGCGTTCCGCTCGGGTCGAATGCACGTTTGATGTCGGCCATTTCGTTCAAATACCGCTCGCCCATCATAGCGTTCAGATATTTGCGTTTAAGTTTCCCAATTCCGTGTTCCGCCGAGACACAGCCGCCGAGCATTATCGACTGAGCGACACAACGCCCATAAATGTGTCGAGCTTTTTCTGCATCCGTTTCGTCTTTCGGTAGCAAGTTAGCGTGCAAATGGCAGTCGCCGATATGGCCGAAGATGACGTAGTCGATGCTGCTTGCGTCGAGAGTTTCTTTGTAGAACTTAAGGAACGAAGCAAAATTTGCGTCAGGCACAGCCATGTCGGTGCCGATCTTTTTCATTTTGTTTCGCACAACGCGCTCGTTGACCGAAACCGGCAATGCATGACGAAATGCACGCAATTTTTCCCGGTCTTGATCGGTTGTCGTGAACCAGGAAGCATCAACAGCAGCACTATGCTTTTCCAACAGTTCACTCCAAGCCGATAGTAGTTCGTCCTCATTCGAGGCAGTCGTTTCCTGCTCAAAAAAGATCGCTCCGGCCATGTTTGCCGGCGTTTCGGGGAACTTTTCTGAGATGAACTTCAACGCATTTGAGTCGAAATACTCAATTAGCGAAGCCCCAAAACTATCTGAAATTTCAGATCTGAAATTTGAAAATGAAAGCTCCTTTGCCTCGTCAACAAATGTGAGCAGATCACTCTCGTTATCAAAAAACACGACGCCGCTGAAGAAGCCTTCCGGCTTTTCGAGCAACCGCAGTTCGATCTCGGTCACAACACCGAGTGTTCCCTCACTGCCGATGAAAAGATCAATTGCGTCAAATGGCCGCGAGTTGAATAGGCCACTGACATTTTTGCGAACATTTGGACGCTCATAGGTTGGAAGCTTAAATTCGTTTTCGCGCCCGGATTCGGTAACGATAGAAAGCGTTTCGCCGTCGTCTACAAATTGGCCGCGACGAATTTCAACGATGTCACCGTCAGCCAAAACCAATCTCAAACGTTCAACAAAGTCGCGTGTCGCACCGTATTTGAAACTGCGTGCACCCGAGGCATTGGTTGCGACGGTGCCGCCGATCTGACAACTCCATTCGGTCGGATCGGGCGGATAGAACAGCCCTTCGGCTGCGACGGCTTTTTGTAGGTCGGAAAGAATGACGCCGGCACCGACTGTTGCCCGCTTGTTTTGGCGATCAACATTCAGCGATTTCAGACGCTCCATCGAAACGACCCAACCGCCAAACGGTACGGCTCCGCCGACCGTTCCTGTTCGAGCACCTGAGATCGTGACCGAAACGCCTTGTTCATTTGCGTCCCGAAGAATCGCGGCGACATCGGCCTCATTCTCTGGCACAAAAAGCCGCTCAGCCACGCCGCCAGGCATATTGCTGGCGTCGGTCAGATAGTTCTGAATATCCTCAAGCTGCGTCTTAACCTGCACATTATAAATTTAGCCCACTCGCAGATAGACGGCAATTCGATCTATTGAAAAAGGCGGACACTAATGCCCGCCTGTTCATGTGAGGACGAGTGTGAGGATATGTAGGAGTTTATCGGTAGTGGACGTACCAGACTCCGGTTTCAGGACGCCAAACTGCGAGATCGGCTCGGCCGTTCCCGTTGTAATCGCCGGGCTGTACACGATCAGTGCTGAGTCCCCAGAAACCATATCCAATCGATTGGCTAAAGCTCTGATACATATACCAAGTGCCGGTCTCTGGCCGCCAAACTGCTACGTCTGTCTTCCCGTCACCGTCGTAATCGGCCGGAACGGCAACGTCTGTTCCTGCACCGAAGTGCATTCCCACGGCAGCGTTATTCGAACTCTGGTAGTAATACCAATCGCCAAGTGCTGGACGAAATACGGCTATGTCGTCGCGACGGTCCCCATCGTAATCACCAACTACGGGTCGGTCTTCCGATATTCCAAATTTCGAGATCCTGACCGAAGAATCGGCGCTATTCAGGATGTACCAAGTTCCGTTTGACGGTCTGAATACTGCGATATCATCGACTTGGTCACCGTCAAAATCGCCGGGCGACGGCAGGTCTTCTGCTAAGCCGAATCGTACGGTTCGTGTAGCGCCGGTCTCCGTACTGCGAATTATCCACTCGCCGGAAGACGGACGATATACGGTCGCGTCCGCGTTGATATCATTATCGAAATGTCCGGCAACCGGAATGTCACCGTTCGGGCCGCTGCCATGTTGAACCTGAGAGTAAAGTCCCGTGACCGAATCGATCGAGAACCAAGTTCCAGTTGACGGACGCCAAACGGAAAAGTCACTCGCTCCGTTGCGATTATAGTCACTGGTCACCGGAATATCGCCATTCAGCCCGAACGGCACGATGTTAAATGGAGCACAGGTTCCATTACCTAAGATCGTGTAGTTGATCGGTGAGGATTCATCGAGCTGCAATAGCCCGATGCCGACAGTATTTACGAAAGTTTTTGACGATATTGTAAGAGTCGAACCAACTTGAGGATTTCCAACAGACGCTTTATCAATACTGAAAGTCATCATTCCGTGGTTGTCGTAACTTCCAAATACTGTCCCAATTTCGTTAAAAACCGGAAGACCGAGGACGGTTGTTACGGTACCATGCTTTAACACGGGATTACCGATCATCGTGCTCATTTGGACGTATCGCGAGGGACCTGATGTGCCGTTGAACATCACATTCCACGTACCCAGCGGCAAAGGTGCGAGCGGGATGTCCGGCCTGAGATTTCGAACCTTTAGGGAAAAGACTATCTTTTGCACACCGTCGCTCGAATACGGTTCTGCAACGTAGATCTTTTCAATGTCGTGGAAACCGACTATCGGCCAATCTACAGGATCGCTAGCTACGAGCGTTCCGGGGGAAAAACAGGATGCATTCTGGGCTGAAACTTGTGAGGTAAAACCGAGGCTTATCCACAAGAGCAGTACAGTCAGCCGAATATAATGGGCAATTCGCATAACACACACTCCTCTTTGATTGCTTGTGAGGCAGTCAAATTGTCAACAGATCAATAAGGTGAAGATAGAAACGAGCTTAGAACGCGGAAACCCGTATCAGCCAAGGTCGTCCTTAGCTACTATTTAAACATTGTTATTCTCTGTGGCATTCCAGAAATATAACCATAAGTTTCCTCTAAATAAGTCTCACTAATATTGCTGAACCCTTAAGCAATATCAATCTTCGAGGAATTGTCAGCGTTTTCTCGGTACTAACGAATTTTGTTCAAATGTATTCGAGCTGTCGCTCTTGAAGGTATTTGAGCCGGTCGCGGATCTCGGCGGCTTGTTCGAACTTCATTTCCTTAGCGGCGGCTCGCATTTCGGCTTCGAGCTGGGCGATGGTTTCTTTCAGCTGCTTGGGCGAATATTCTTCGAACTTGTCGAGATCGAGCGGTACTTTGAAATAATCGGCCTCATATGCAGTGACGAGCGTTGCGTCGATGGCTTTGACGATAGTCGTCGGCGTAATTCCGTGTTCTTCGTTATATGCCTGTTGGATCTCGCGGCGACGTGCGGTTTCATCGATCGCTTTTCGCATCGAATCGGTGATCTTATCTGCGTAAAGGATCGCCTTGCCGTCCGAGTTTCGCGCAGCACGTCCAATGGTTTGGATCAGCGAACGCTCCGAACGCAAGAAACCTTCTTTATCAGCGTCGAGTATTGCGACGAGAGAAACTTCCGGCAGATCGAGGCCTTCGCGGAGCAAGTTGATGCCAACCAGCACATCAAACTCGCCACGTCTCAGATCGCGAAGAATTTTGATGCGTTCGAGCGTTTTGATATCGCTGTGAAGGTAGCTGACCTTGACGCCGACCTCGGCAAAATATTCGCTCAGATTCTCCGCCATTCGTTTGGTCAACGTCGTCACTAGAACGCGTTCGTTTCGCTCGGCCCGGACTCTGCATTCTTCGAGCAGATCGTCGATCTGACCTTTTACAGGACGAACTTCGACGATCGGATCGAGCAAACCCGTCGGACGAATGATCTGCTCGATGACCTCTCCGCCCGACCGCTCGAGTTCAAAATTCCCGGGCGTTGCCGAGACATATATCGTTTGGCCGCGACGCTCTTCGAATTCGTCGAAATTCAACGGCCTATTGTCTTTGGCACTTGGAAGGCGGAAACCGTACTCGACCAAAGTTCCCTTTCGTGACTGATCGCCTTTGTACATTGCACCAAGTTGCGGAACGGTCTGGTGAGATTCGTCTATCACCATCAGTGCATCTTTTGGCAGATAGTCGAGCAGCGTCGGCGGCGGTTCGCCGGGCTGCTTTCCGGTGAGGTGTCGCGAATAATTCTCAATTCCGCGGCAAAATCCCATTTCCTTGATCATCTCAAGGTCATACATCGTCCGCTGATGCAGACGCTGGGCCTCGACGACTTTGCCTTCTTCGACAAGGAATTTCTCGTGAACTTCGAGCTCGGCTTTAATGGTTTGAACGGCCCGTTTTATCACAGGTCGCGACATCACATAGTGTGTTTTCGGATAGATCGGCAGACGATTTTCGTGTTTTGCCAGCACCTCGCCGAGAAGCGGATCGATCGTATAAATAGCGTCGATCTCGTCGCCCCAAAACTCGATTCGATACGCCTGATCCTGATAGCTCGGATACAGCTCGACAACATCGCCGCGAACTCGAAACGTACCACGTTCGAAATCGACGTTGACGCGCTCGTACTGCAACTCAACCAGCTTTTGCAGAAACTCCTCGCGTTTGATCTGCTGTCCGGGCTCAACAAAAATGAGCATTCCATAATACGCGTCCGGATCACCAAGACCGTAAATGCACGACACGGACGCGACCACGATCACATCGTGCCGCTCGAACAACGCGCGTGTTGCCGAAAGCCGCAGACGATCGATCTCTTCGTTTACAGTAGCTTCCTTTTCAATGTAAAGATCGGCCGCCGGGACGTACGCCTCAGGCTGATAATAGTCGTAATACGAAACGAAATACTCGACCGCATTCTCAGGAAAGAACGTCTTAAATTCCTGATACAATTGAGCCGCAAGCGTCTTGTTATGTGCCAGCACAAGCGTTGGCCGCTGAGTCTCATTAATAAGATTCGCGATGGTAAAGGTCTTGCCGGAACCTGTGATTCCCAACAAGACCTGTTCGCGTTCGCCGGAATTGATACCGGCAACTAACTCAGCGATCGCCTGCGGCTGATCGCCCTTTGGGGTGTTCTCACTTATGAGACGGAATTGCATCACTTCATCATAACGCAATTTCTCTCAAATAAAAAGCCGATACTTAAGATCGGCTCGTTGTCAGAATTCTCTGCTTAATTTTGTTCGCTTTAGCCGCGACCGAATATCTTTGTACTTAGATTCCAAAAGGTCGCCTCGCGCCTCATAGATCGCACGAACCACATCAGCGTCGCTTGGTCGAAATGCTCGGAGCATTACCCTAGAGGTTCGTATGATTCCATGTGCGTCGAGCACCACTATTCCACGTGTCAGGCTCGTCGGCAACAGCCAATGTTTTGCAAATTCAGATGTTGTCACACGCCCTGGATCAGCAAGGATCGGTATCGGGAGGCGCCGCTTCTGAGCGAAAGCAAGATTTTCGTCAGGTGTAGAAGGCGAAATTCCTACGATCTCAGCATTTGTCGCCAAATATTCCTGCCAGTTATCCCGAACCGAACAGAGCTGCTTAGTGCAAACCAGTGTTTCGTTCTGCGGATAGAAAAGCAAAACGCGAACGCGGCCCGTATGGGAATCGAGTTCCCATCGCGAGCCGTCATGAGCGGTCAGCTCAAAATTCGGAGCTTTCGTGCCAATTTCAAGTGCCATGTTTCCTCGAACTATGCCATCACAGGATGATATGCCTCGACGGTTTCCTTCACACGCGACAGTATTGATTCCGGCAAACTCGCGTCGATCCTAAGTTTGTTCAGCTCCGGCAAAAGCCGGTCATCCTTTATCACGCTAAGGCAATGAAGTAACGCAAGTTTAACGTTTTCGTCCGAGCTTGACTTAATTGTTTGGAATATCTGCGAGGTTTCTCCCGAATGTACGAGCAAACCGATCAATGCAAATGCTTCGTATGCGATCTTCATATCGTAATGTACGAGACGATCGAACGATTTCTGGGCGATGCCTGATTCGATAGCCGCTCGAGCGGTGTGGCTCATTCGATACGTGTCTTTCGACGCAATTATTCGCTTCCAAGCTTCGGCTCGGTCGAAGCTAAGCTTGAAGAGCCCACGAGCAGCTGCCGCACGAACCTCGCGTGTTGGATCTGCACAAGCGAGCAAAATGGTTTCAAACACTGATTCGTGATCAAAGTCGGTAAGAACACTAACTGCTTTTGACCGAAGATTTGCCGAGAGATCGTAAAGTGCGATCTGCGACAAAGCATCGATCGAATTTCGTGTCTTGAAAGCTGACAGCACTCGAAGCGCAAGTTCTCGTACTGCTTCGTCATCCTCGAACTCCTCGTTTGCCTGTTCGATAGCACTCAACAGCGCCTGATCGCCCGACAACGGCAGCTGTACAAAATCGCGAGCCTCGGTCAGCTTAAGGAACGAGTTGATCGGAAGATTCGCGAATTGCTGTTTTCGAAGCCTTTCCTGATACGATTTCGTGTCTTCTTCGGTCGGTATCAGGTTTCCGCTTGTCAGATCCGACATCTTGATCTGTCCCGAAGTTCCAATACTTTTTTTCGGTTTTGTATTCGATTTTTTGCTCGGCTTCTTGGCCTTGCGGAGCCACTCGAGCTCTTTGTCAGCATCGAGGCCTTCGTCCATATCGAACTCATGCGAACCCGAACGAAGTCTATTCTCGTAATTGTACTGATCGGTCTCCGGCTTGCTCGATCGTCGATACCACGCGATAAATGCGACACAACCTGCGACCGCTATCAATCCGACAAGTAGCGGCCAGATGCCCGGCCCTTCGCTGCTGCCGGACGACGCTTGTGCGGCGGAGGTCAGAGCACACGATAAAATGAATGCTGTCGAGGCTAAGGATCTGCGATCAAATGGAAAAAGTCTCATTGTCTTAATTGCCGCGAAATAGGAGAAAAAATCGATGGCGCAGCGGAGGAATTTACTACTTGAGGTGTTGGCCGGTCCGAGCGATGACCGACTTCACCATTTATTATGCACTAAACTCTCGCGTTTGTCATCAATTTTCAACGCTGTTAGTAAAGTTTTATCATTGAGCTAATTCCAGAAAATTGACCAGATAGAATTTGTAATAAACAGAGCAGAAATTAGAATAATCTTTTGCACTATGAATTCTTCTCAAGCAGTTGTTCGTACAGATATCGAAAACGCGGATCTTGTGCATCGCGGCAAGGTTCGCGACGTATATTCTGTTGATGATGACAGGCTCTTGCTTGTAGCTTCAGATAGGATCTCGGCGTTCGATTGTGTTTTTCCAACGCCAATTCCCGGCAAGGGCAAAATATTGACCGCGCTTTCGGCGTTTTGGTTCAGCAAACTTGCCGATATCACGCCAAATCATCTCATTTCGATCGATCAAGAGAAGTTTCCGGAGCCATTTCGAAACGTATCTGAACTAAACGGTCGTTCGTCGCTGGTAAAGAAAACCGAGGTGTTCCCTGTCGAATGCGTCGTCCGCGGCTATCTAGAAGGCTCCGGCTGGAAAGACTATCTCGCGACCGGCAAGGTCTGCGGCTACAGCCTGCCGCCCGGCTTGAAACAGTGTGATCGCCTGCTAGATCCGATATTCACGCCTGCTACAAAAGCGGCGACAGGACATGATGAAAATATCACGGGCCTTGAATTTAAGAGTGTCGTCGGAAGCGAAACAGCGGCGTATCTAAAAGCCACCTCACTTGAAATATTCGACAAAGCTTCGAAGTACGCGCTCGAGCGCGGCATCATTATCGCAGATACTAAATTTGAATTCGGCATCGACAAAGACGGCGAGATCTTGCTGATCGACGAAGTTCTCACGCCCGATTCCTCGCGATTCTGGGACGCATCAAAATACGAGCCCGGACATGCACAGCCCTCCTTCGACAAACAGTTTGTTCGTGAATATCTGGAAACGCTCGACTGGGACAAAACGCCGCCGGCGCCGCCACTTCCCGAACATATCGTCGATGCAACTCGGGAACGCTATCTCTCGGCATTTGAGATACTTACCGGTAAAAAATTGGAGATCGATTAATTATGCGAAAAGGTTTTGTGCTGACATTTCTGTTGACGGCAGTATTTGCCATTTCCGTTGCGGCTCAGAATGACCAATTTTCGATCGGAATGAAGCATTTCGAAGCCAAAGAGTGGGATAAGGCAGCAGCCGCGTTCAAACAAGCAACGATAAGCGCTCCGACTTCTCACCAGACCCATTTCAATCTTGGGCTTTGCTATTACAATTTACTTCGGTACCAAGATGCAGCAGACTCTTTTCAAACGTCGATCAACCTCAGCCCAACTTACGCACGGGCTGCTTACTGGTTAGGCAACGCGAATTACTCTCTTCAACGGTACGATCAGGCACAGAAGTGGTACGCGAGGACGATCGTGCTTGAGCCCGCGAACGTAAAAGCTCACGTCAGAAATGGCGAGGCTTACAATAAGTTGGATAGGTTCACCGACGGAGCCGCCGCTTTTCGCAAAGCACTTGCGATCGACCCGAAGAACAACGAAGCGAAAGTAGGGCTTGGAACCTCGCTTGTTTCGCAGAATCTATTTGCCGATGCTATTCCGATCTTTCAAGAAGCGGTCGCAGCGGACCCCAAAAACGGCGACGCATATCTCGGCCTCGGAAACTGCTATTACAACAACAGTAAACCTGCCGAAGCGATTCCCTACTACAAGAAAGCGACCGAGATCTATCCAAACTCCGTTGTCGCCAACCTGTACCTTGCAGACTCGTATTTGAATGCAAAATACTACGATCTCGCTATTCCGGTGTATCAGAAAACACTTACGTTAGACGCAAAAAGTGTGATGGCGAACTACGGTCTTGGGCTTGTCTATTACAACCAAGGCAAAAAACCACTGGTCCAACAGCAGTACGATAAGTTGAAGGCTTTGGATAAGACGTATGCAGACAAGCTGAACGCTTGGTTAGTTAAGATGAAGTAACTTCGATCAAAACGTCTCGGCGACATCAACAGTGTCGCCGACTTTGATCGTAGAACCGATAGATTCTCCAACAAGATTCTGTCCGAATAGAACAGCGGTCGGTGACATTCCGAATGATTCGTAGAGATCGGGAATGACGTCCTTCGCCATTCGAAACGTTGCAAATGTCCTAAGCGGCTCTTTGCCGTCGAATTGGCCGCGTTCGGGATCGACGGTCGTCATAACGCAGCGTGCGCACGGTTTCGTCCCTCGAAATTCGGCTCCGCCGACGCTAATTCGCTTCCAACGGTCCTCAGCGTATGCCTCACTTCCGTGCACGACGATATTCGGTCGAAACCGCTTCATTGCGACTGGAGCGGCAACCATCCCTGGTTGCCCGTTGAGATCCGCAAGCGATGCTTCGCCGATA
This sequence comes from uncultured Acidobacteriota bacterium, assembly GCA_937871585.1. Lineage (GTDB taxonomy): Bacteria > Acidobacteriota > Blastocatellia > Pyrinomonadales > Pyrinomonadaceae > OLB17. Next base: position 9,762 of record CALMPJ010000056.1, read on the forward strand.
ACCAACTGCGGATAACCATCTGCGAAACTCACGACCTCGCCGCCTTGATTGAATCGCTCGCTTATCTCGCGACCGGCTGTTTCGGGCATATAGAAAAGTTTGACTTGAGTGCCCAATACCTGCGAAAACCACTGATCGACTCCGCCGCCATACGCGATCGCGTCACTCGAAGAGCCCCAAACCTCGACCGATGTTAGTTCGCCACTCACATCGAACGGCACGACCATCGCGGTAATGCCATCGGCAGCCACAAGCAGGCCGTTTGGGCGTATCTCGACCAAGACCGTTGCCATCTTCGGGATCTCACGCTGCGTCAGAAACTGCCCGTCCGCGCTCGTCAACACCCAACGCCGGTCATATTGCAGCCCATGCGCCGTCACAAACGCCTCATCGACACTGATACCTTTGAGCGATTTGA
>CALMPJ010000057.1 GCA_937871585.1 uncultured Acidobacteriota bacterium
TGAGGGCCGAAACGGTCAATGATGCTTGCGAGATTTTCTACTTTTGACATTGTTAATTATTTGCCGTCAGTACGGGAGCCGTGAAAGACCTTATCGGGGCGGTCCATTAGGACGGAGTATGCAAGGCCCCGCATTACACGTTTGCAACGCGGACAATAATCCTGCAGCTTTTCGCCGTTCTCCATTGTGTAGTCAAACCCGACTTTTTCGACGACGCTCTTCAGATCGCCGAGCCACATCACGGACGCAAATTCTACGCCGCACCTCAGGCATTTCGCCTGCTCCATCTCTTTTGCTCGTTGCTGATAAAGTTCCACACCGATCGATGCTGGACGCTGTACGATATGAAACAGCTTTCCAAACGGTAGGAAGAAAAGAGTCATTATCACTATCGCTTGATGCGTAAGAGCGATGAACGAGTACATGTACCCACCGAAATACGTGCTGGATGCCGTTAGCATTAGTCCCGAAACACAGATAGCGATCAATAAAAGATGGGGAACAAAATCCAGTAGAAACTGCTGAACCGCTATTGCTCCTCGGTCTTTCAGACGCCGGTGGATTGCGATAGCACAGCCAGCAAGGACCATAAGGGCAGTAAAATTGAGAGCCTTGAACGTAAACCAAGCTATCAAGCTATAGACGTCCATCTCCTGCATCGGAAAGCCGAATAAATAGGCCCTGTAAGTTCGATCACCTTCAAGTTTGAAATGTATCCAGCCCCATACCAGTGGGAATGTAATGGCGGCTGATAGGATACAGCCCCACATGATCAGAAAATGCATTAACCATCTCGATCGGGCCCGTTTGAAGATGAATTTCTGGCCGAGCATATTGATCCCAACCGTTTTGGTCGCGTCTATTGTGTTGCGAGCGAATTTCTTTCGCTGGAAGAAAAGTTTTAGTCCGCGTAAAAAGTAGGCCCGGGTAGCCGGACGTTGAAGCCAAAGTGCATAGCGGAAAAATATTGCACCGAACGCGACGATACTCGCTATCAGATATCCAAAAAGGGCCGAATCAAAATGTTCAAGATTCCGCGAACCAACAATAACAAGCGCCGTCAGAACTGCTGACGCCCCGAGCCCGATCAAGGTCGGGTTGCGATAGTTTAGCGGATTAGCTAGCTTCGTGTTATTAATGGGCATTAAGTTTTTTGAGGCAGTCACTTGTGTTCAAAATGAATGCCATTCCAAAATGTTCCTGGCTTATAAAACTTCTGAGCAATTTATTAGATTTACAGCGAAAGTATATATTCGATTCACTTCTGACGAAAATCTGACTGCGCGAAATTCTGTCGACTGGCCGCGTGTAAGTTCGCGCTTAAAGACTGTCGGCATTGACAGCGAGATAAAATTAAAATGAGTAGAAAGCCCCTAAGTTCACGTGATCTGACTTATGCCGACCGCTAAGAAGATAGTATGTTCTAAAACGCCTGAATTCAGCTCCGAGCGCGAATTGCGGGGAGAATTTGTAAATGAAGTTTGCGGCGAAAACAAAATTCCTCATTCGCCAATCACGACTGGAAAAGCTGAAAAGGTCTCGGTCATCCGGGTCATCAATCCCGACGGAACCGTATAGCGTCAATCGATCTTGCAGGGTCGGCGGCGTTACGCCAAGCTGCATCCAACCGCCACGAGTGCCGATCGAGCGGACACCTGATCGAACGAGTGACGAGCCAACACGATATGCAAAATCATTGTTGTAACTTTGAAAGATACCTGCCTGAAAACCTCCAAGGTTGCGCCCCAGGAAGGCTTCGCCGGATGCTGTGATCCGCTCGCTGAGCGGAATGCTCCAGTCTAGAGCAACGCCGACCGACTCAATGTCATTACGAACATTTGTTGCCCCGGTAAAAACACGTGAACGGCCATAGTGCCCGGAAAGGCCTATACTACCTATCTTTTTTGCACCAAACCAGTTCTTGCCGGCGTAGACGATCCTACTCTGAATAAATGGCAGCCTAGAGGCAGCTCCGCTCGTTGGCTGAACAGAAAAGGCAGCGTTCATTGCGAAATCACCTGTCTGTGGCCCGAGCAACGCGCCTTGCCAGGTAATGTGATCGCCAATCTTTCGCTCGAATCTAACTTGGGGAAGCCGAGCCCAGTTATTACCCGCGGCCGCCATTTGCGGATTGCCGGCAGTCGCCATTGATGTAGGATTTACCGGAGCAAAGACCATCCAGTCCTGGCCGACCGTGACCGATGTACGTTCCCAATCAAGGCGAACATATGCCAAACGAACCCGAAATACTCCGAAATTCTCGCCGATCCCAACCGACGGGAAGCCACCGAAAAAATCGCCCTCAATTACCGCCCCGAGACGCGCCGTTCCGACCTTTGCTCCCTCAAGTTTGAGGCCGAGCCGCGTCTGCCGAACGCTCGCACTTGTGTTCCCTCTGCCGGTTGGCGTAGCAAAGATCGGAACGTCAGCATTATTGGTGCCGCCACTGTTCGCGAAGGCGTTGAAAAATATTGTCCCGTAAGGCGTCAGCCGTGGACTACCTATATCGACACCTACATCTTTCTTCTTCTGAGGCTCCACGTCTTTCCTGGCAGTCGATGTCGTCGCCACGCTTTCGTCAACCTTTACCTTCCCATCCCCAACATTGGTGAGTGCTCGTGGGTTGGCCTCTTTTAACTTGGCAAGCTCAACGCCTATTGCCTTGAGTTTTGTTTCGAGTTCAACGATCTGATTCTGTAGCTCGATCAAGGTCGGTTGAGTTGGGGGTTGAGCATGGTCAGCGGAATAGAGCACTGTCAAAAATACTGTTAATAAAAATGTACGAACTAAATATTTCATTTGAGTCGCCTCGTTCTCTACTATTAATTATCAAATTCAGGTCAATCGGTGATTTATGATTTGGCTCATGAAATGTAACTATTGTTTTGGGAATCGCTGGGGGGCTTCATACGTTCATGAGTCAAATATCCGACCATTTTAGTGCCGAGCTAACAGAAGGTCTCTTTGCTATTGGACGCATACGTTCGTTCGGTGGCGGCGAGCACGTTTTTTTCGAGGGTGATCAGGCCACATTTTTACCGATCATATTGGCTGGAAAGATCAAAATGGTTCGTTACCCTGAAGCGGGAAAGGAGATCATAATTGGCATGTTTCAGGCGGGCGAGATATTTGCGATTCCACCGGCGATGGACGGAAAGCAGTTTCCGGCCACAGCCGTTGCAATCGTGGACAGCTCGCTGCTAATGGTACCGCGAAACGCATTTCTAGCCTTGATGGACTCGTCATCCGAATTTTCTTCGCTGGTGCTGAACCGAATGTGCGGCATTCTTCGTGACCGTGCTGATACCGTTCAGATCATGGCCACGCCATCAGCCGAGCAGCGCATTGCGACTGTTCTCTTGCGCCTAACGGGTGAAATGAATGGCAATGAAACGACGAAAATCACCCATCGACGGCAGGATATAGCTGAGATGGCCGGACTTACGCTCGAGACCACGATCCGGACTATCCGAAAGCTCGCGGACAAAGGATCTCTGAAGATCATCGGCGGAAGAATCTTCGTCGAAACGACTGAGCATCTTCGAGCTCTTGTCCGTTAGGCTATATGCAAAAAGGTGATCTGGATCATATTTAGTTGACCGGTGTCTTGCTAAATTAGTTATTGTAGGACTTGGGGTAAGAATTGGATCATGAAACTTCGAATTAGAGAAAACACTCTTCGTTTTCGGTTGGGCCGTTCCGAAGTCGAGACTTTTGATCAAACAGGAACCATCGGGGACAACGTGCGGTTTGGGCTAGGAAAAAACGACTTTGGTTACTTGCTCGAAAAGACGCCCAACAGTAATTTTTCGGCCTCTTTTGCGGACGGAATAATTATGGTTCGCGTACCTGCCTCCGACGCCAATAGCTGGGCCATGTCCGACGAGGTTAGCCTTGCCGGAACTTTTCTGGCGGACGAACAAACCGAACTAAGAATATTGATTGAAAAGGACTTTGTTTGTCTAAATGCCCACAACGACGAAGACCAGTCTGATCGCTACCCCCATCCCAAAGGCGACGCCGCCTGCTGATCTCAATGATTCGATGATTTGGGGTTACAACGGCATTTTTCCCGGTCCGACCATAAAGGCTCGGCGACTCTCCGAATTGTATTGTTGCTAACGAACTTGATTAGCTTTTGCCCGCTTTTACGCGCGGTTTCGGCTTTCAACTAGAGGGAAATAATCTGATCGGCTAATCGAGTATTTTTTTAACTGTCTGAATCTCAATAAAGTTTCGGAGACAGCGTGGAGGTTTGTCAATAATGAAGAAAAGTTTGTTTTTAACTGTAGTTTTAGGGGTTGTTTTGATGATTTTTACGGTCATCGGTTTTAGTGTTAATAGTCAGGAAAGAAATATGCAAAAGTTGAATTTACAAACTAAAATCGGCGACGGAAACGATAAAGAGGTTACGCCGCTTTTTGATGGTGAACGCCGAAAAATCGTCCAAATTACGCTACGCAATAAGGCGGTTTTAGATGCTCATAAGGCCGCCGAACCGATTACGATTCAATGTATCGCGGGAGAAGGCAAACTTATTGTCGGTCAAGAAAAAGAAGAAGTAGATTTGCAAAAGGGAGTTCTCATTACGATTGAGCCGAATGTGGTTCACGAAATTAGGGCAACGCCGAAGGTATCAATCTTATTAACTAAATTTAAGGACAAATGAGGAAGCAACGCCATTCGGAGAGCTGTTATAAGTTCTGGAACATGACCGAGATCATATTTGCCCCTGTAAACATCGGCAACAATTATGCTGGAGTATACATTTGGAGGATGAATTAATGATCAGTGTTCAAGGTAAGACAGTTCGCGAAATAGCACTTGAGATGCCGTTGACTACCCGCGTCTTTGAGGAATTCAAGATCGACTATTGTTGTCATGGAGATACGCCGTTCGACGACGCCTGTCGAAACGTCGGGGCGAGTCCGGAAATAGTCAAGGAGAAGATCGACGGCGTCTTGGATGGATCAACAAATAGTGACCAAGAATCGTTCTCCAAAATGGACTTGAGCGATCTCGTCGATCATATTTTGGATAAACATCACGTCTATACACGCGACGAAATGAGCCATTTGACGCCGTTGATGGCCAAGGTCGCGAGCCGTCATGGTGATCATTATACATATCTACTTGAGTTGAAAGATCTCTTCCAAGCATTGTGTGATGATCTGGAACCGCACATGATGAAAGAAGAAATGGTTCTGTTCCCATATATTCAAAAACTAGAGCATAGTTACTCAAATCATCTTAACGTTGCGTTTCCGCCCTTCGGAACTGTTCAGCATCCGGTAAATATGATGAACATCGAGCATGAAGAAGTCGGCGAACTACTTGTCAAAATGCGGGGAGTTACGAATGACTACACTCTGCCGGCGGAAGCGTGTCCGAGTTTCACCGCCCTTTATCATCGGCTCGGGGAACTTGAGCGTGACTTGCACCAGCACATCCACCTTGAGAATAATCTGCTCTTTCCACGTGCTATCGAACTCGAACAAAAGGCACGAGCCTAATTTCGCTCGGAATGAACCAAAGCATGTCGACTGCCGCACCGATAACAGCACCAATTAGAGTTGTTCGCGTGCGGCAAGTCGCCCTCCCTGCGGAACACGGTGGATGGGCATTTTTGCTCGAACCCATAATCGCCGGTCTCGCGATCGCGTTTTCAATCGGGGCTCCTTGGATCGCCTGTCTTACTATCGGTGCGTTTCTCACACGGCAACCGCTAAAGGTCCTGATCGCCGACCGCTTTGGCATGCGGAACAGAGAGCGCGCGAGCCTGGCCTTTCGATTTTTGCTTTGTTACGGTGCGATATTCTCCTTTGGGCTTGCTGGTACGTTCCTATCGGTCGGCGTTCAGTCATTACTCCCATTTATTTGGATCTTACCGCTCGCTGTTTTTCAGATATACGTTGATGCCTCTAGACAAAGCCGCAAGTTGATACC
>CALMPJ010000058.1 GCA_937871585.1 uncultured Acidobacteriota bacterium
AGCCTTCGCGGCCGCGCACCGTTAGACGCGGGAAACCACGCGGAGGTTTGACCTTAACTTTGACCTTACGCCATTTGCCATTTGGCTCAAAATCTTTCGGCGTATAGCCGACCGCATACTGATGTCGAAGCTCAAGAGCGATACGTTCGAATATCTCATCTAACTCAATATCAGAATTCGGAAAGAATGCCCTGCCGCCTGTCGCAGATGCGATCTCTTCCAAAAATGCCTGTCCCTGCATGCCCATCGCACCGCTGTTGTCGTTCCTGCCGAGAATTCCGACAGCATAAGTAACAACATCGGATTCTTTCATCAACCGCCTAACTTCGCTGAAATTGTACCGAGACGAATTGTCCTGACCATCGCTGATGACCAACAATGCCCGCTTTTGGTGAGCCCCGCGAGTGACTCGTTCGATCCCCAAGTAAACCGCATCATACAGGGCCGTATTGTCCTTTGGTTTTACCAATGTCAATTTCTGCAATACAGCGTCGCCGTCCCTCGTTCGATCGAGCAGTAGTTGAGCCCGGCTGTTGAACGCGATAAGAAAATACTCATCGCTTGGATGACTCGTCATAATGAACCGGGAAAGAGCGTTCCGGGCCTTCGCGATCTTATCGCCGCCCATCGAACCCGAAATATCAAATAACACGCCGATCGAAACGGGAGCATCACTGTCGCTGAAGAACGTAATGTCCTGCGGAACTCCATTGTCCGTCACGGAAAAGGCCTTCTTGTTCAAACCCGACACATATCTCCCGTAATAGTCGGTGACCGTCAATGTCAACGTGACAAGATCGGTCTTAACCTTGACCGGAGCATTGTCGTCTTCGATAAACTCCAGTTTCGGTTCCGGCGTCGGGCTTGGCGTCGGTGTGGCCTCTTGTGAGAACACAATTCCTGAAAGCAAGAGTACCAATATCGATAACTCCAGAGACAATTTAGAGACATGACTGACACGAAGCCATGGCCTATCGACTTTCATAAGAAGCTCCAAATAGATACACCTAAATCTTAAGTAAACACTTGATAACACGCAAGATAAATTTAAGATGAATAGGCAACCTTTTTAGTTGTTCAGTGCAACGACAATTTTCGCGTTAAATCATCTGTCAGCAACGCCTTGCAACTATTTGGCTCACACTGCGTGATATACTCTTAATAAGCGTCGAATTCTTGAATTGATCGTCCGCTTGTTTCGCAGGAAATGCAGTTCTGCATCTGATCGATCTATGGCTGAATTTGTTTGTCGGCTGGGCACGCCCGCCGGTGAGATCATTACCAAAGTCGTCGAGGCCGCGCGCGAGGCTGATGCCCGTGAGCGCCTTGAAACTGATGGTTTTAAGATATTCTCGATCTCGTCGTCCGAGGAAGGCCTGTCGTCTGTGCTTTCGCTCGGCGGCTCGAAACGCGGGAAGATCAAACAGGCGGACTTCTTGCTTTTCAACCAGCAATTATCAGCGCTTCTGCGTGCCGGTATTCCGGTTTTGCAGGCGATCGAGCTTCTTAAAACTCGTTCTGCATCTGAAAATCTTCGCACGATGCTGGTCGATGTCGAAGACAAGATCAAGAACGGCGTTCCGCTTTCCGAAGCTCTCGAATCACAAGGCACATTTCCCAAGATCTATACCGCATCGATACTAGCAGGCGAGAAAAGTGGTGCGTTGGATACTGTTCTCGAACGATTTGTCGTTTATTTGAAGCGCAGTGTAGCGATCTCCCGAAAACTTCGCGGGGCCTTAGCATATCCCGCATTTTTGCTGCTTACGGCAACCTTAATGGTTGCGTTTCTGACCTTTTACATCGTTCCGCGAATGTCGGACCTGTTCAAAGGTCTGTCGGCAAATCGACAATTACCGTCATTGACGCTATTTGTTTTAGCGATTTCAAACGGCGTCGCGTCGAACGCTTGGTGGCTTATACCGTTGCTGTTGATCGTGATCGTCGTTTCGATCGTTTGGCTGCGTACGCAAAACGGTAAGCTATTGCTGCACAAGTTCTTACTCAAGATGCCGATCGTCGGTAAGCTGATACGAAATATGACGACGGCACAGCTTGCTAGATCACTTTCGACGCTTCTTTCCGGAGGAATTACGGTCCCGGAATCGTGGGAGATCGCTTCGCAATCGATCAACAATCTCGAACTTCGTCGTCGCAGCCAAGGTGTTTTGCCAATGATCCGCGAAGGCCGAGGCTTTACGGAATCGCTTGAAAAGGCCAATTGGGTGCCTGATCTTGCACTCGATATGATCGGTATCGGCGAGAAATCGGGAAGTCTGCGTGAAATGCTTGACGAAGTTGCAACATTTTACGACGCTGAGGCAGAGGTGCGGCTCGAACAGCTCACAACGCTACTCGAACCGGCGATTCTCGTTGTCATGGCGGGGGACGGTTTTGTGATCTTTCTCGCGAGCTATTTTCCGGTCATTCCAACTATATCTTCGGGTCCCCTCGGGGGGGGCTCAAA
>CALMPJ010000059.1 GCA_937871585.1 uncultured Acidobacteriota bacterium
TCGGCAACGACGAGCAGCACGACATATTCTCCGTTAGCTAATCGCGGAGCGATAAATTGCCATAGTTCGAGATGCTTTTGCACGATAAATTTTACCGCAATTAGGATCGGTCGGAATAGAGGCTCATCAACACCTTCTCCGGCGTGAATGGTAGATCAAATTCAGGCGAGCAATCTGCGAACGACATAACTGCATTTCGTATGGCGAAGTAGGCACCGATGCCGTACATTAGCGGTGGTTCGCCGACGGCTTTGGAGTTGAAGATAGCGAGGTTGTCGCGGTCTGTTTCAAGCGGCAGGACGGCGATCTCTTTGGGGACGCTGTAGATGTCGGGAACCTTGTAGGTTGAAAGGGCGTTCGAACGCAACTTTCCTTTTTCGTCGTAGACGACCTCTTCCATTGTCATCCAGCCGAGGCCTTGGACGATGCCGCCTTCGATCTGGCCGAGGTCAACTGCGGTGTTCATCGAGGTGCCGAAATCGTGGCAGCATTTCACGTAATCGACCTCGTAACGCCCACGCAAACAATCGACCGTCACACCCACGAACGCCGTACCGTAAACGTGATATGCAAATGGATGCCCTTTCGCCGTCGTCCAATCAAAACCGATGCCCGGCGTCGCGTAATGCGAGTGTTCGCTTAGGTTTACGCGGCGAAGATGGGCCTCCATCACGAGCGTTTTCCAATCGACATCGCTCAGAGTGACGCCTTCAGGCGTTTCTTTCCCAAGCATCAACGCCGAAACTTCGATCAGTCTCTCACGTATAGTTTCACAAGCGATCTGTGTCGCCTTTCCGTTAAGATCGGCAGCGGCGGATGCGGCGGTCGGCGAGGTGTTCGCGATACGCAGGGTGTTCGTCGTATGAACCTTGACATCGTCGATCGACAGGCCAAAAACCTTCGCGGCGACCTGCGCCATTTTGGTGTTAACGCCCTGGCCCATTTCGACGGCTCCGGTCGAGACAGCGACGCTGCCGTCCGTATAAACGTGCACGAGCGAACGGGCCTGATTCATCGGCGTTTTGGTGAACGAGATACCAAAACAGATCGGCATAGCGGCGACGCCTTTGCGGAAATATTTGGACGAAGCGTTGAACTCGTCGGCTTCTTTCTGCAGCGACGCAAAGTCGAATTTCGCATCAGCCTGCGACCAGCTTGTCACGGCTTCGCTTTCCGCAAGCTGACCATACGGAAACTCATCGCCATTCTCAAGCAAGTTTCGTCGCTGAATTTCGCTCGCCGAAACTCCAAGCTTTTCCGCCGCGTGAGCGATTGCCGATTCGATCACGAACATTCCTTGCGGCCCGCCAAATCCGCGAAACGCCGTGTTTGGCGGCAGATTTGTGCGGCAACAGTAAGCCGTCACGGTGACGTTCGGAATGAAGTAGCTGTTGGTGCAGTGAAACAGCGTGCGTTCGAGAACCGGCGGCGACAGATCGCACGCGGCACCGGCGTTTTGATAGAACGTCGCTTCGTAGGCGACGATCTTTAGATTTTCATCAAGACCGATCTTGTAATCGGACGAATACGGATGCCGCTTGCCGGTCATTCGCATGTCTTCCATGCGGTGAAGAGCAAATTTTACGGGCTTTCCGGTCAATTGCGTTGCGACAGCACAGATGCCTGCCCAGGCATTCGCCTGATCTTCTTTCCCACCAAATCCGCCGCCCAACCGCTGAACATCGACCTCAACCTCATGCATTGCGAGTCCTGTCACACGACAAACTGCACGCTGAACAGCGGTCGGCCCTTGCGTCGATGAATACACCTTCAAACCGCCATTCTCGGTCGGCACGGCGTAAGCACCTTGTGTTTCGATGTAAAGATGTTCTTGGCCGTTCTGCTCGGTCTTGCCTTCGAAAACGTGAACGCAATTAGCGAATGCGTCCGCCGTGGCACCAAGAACAAACTTCTTCGGCGGCACGATCAGATCGCCATTCGCCGCCGCGACTCGCGGATCGGTCACAACCTCCAGCGGCTCGATCTCGGCCGTGATCTTCTTCGCGGCCTTGCGTGCAAGCTCTTCGCTCGTCGCCACCACGATAGCTATCGGCTGCCCTTGAAAATGAACTTCGCCATCCGCCAACAAAGGCTCGTCCGGCACGATCCCACCGATCTGATTCTCACCGATCAAGTCGCCCGCAACGATAATGCGAACAACGCCTTCGCTTTGCTCAGCCTTACCCGTATCAACGCTCAACAACCGTCCATGAGCAACCGGCGAATCATAAACACACGCATACAAAGTCCCGCGAACCACAGGAATATCGTCAAGATAAACACTCTCGCCCCGAACATGTGAATGTGAGTCGATGTTTTTCATTTCGCAATCATTTCGGATTGTAGTCTTTCCAGACGATCTTATCCGCCACAAATGGTTGGCTGCTTCTAATCCTTAGCTTTACAAACTTCCGATTCTCAGAGAAACCAAGTGTGTCTTTTGCGGCCCGGTAGTTGGCATCTAT
>CALMPJ010000060.1 GCA_937871585.1 uncultured Acidobacteriota bacterium
CGAGATCTGGCCGAATTTCATTCGCGAGGCCAACCATTCGCTTGCCAAAGTTTGCATCGCAAATGGCCGTTTATCGGAGAAGTCGTATAAGCGTTATAGCTATTTTAAGAAGTCGATGAAGCGTATTCTCGGATATTTTGCAGTCGCGGCAATGCAATCGAACGCCGACGCCAAGCGAATCATGGCCCTGGGAATGCGCGCGAGCAAAGTTCGTGTGAGCGGCAATCTTAAGTTCGATCACAGTGTCGAGGCTGCAGAAAATGTTCTGACCGAGCAGTTTCGTAATCGGTTCGCTATCACGCCCGAAGCTCCGTTGATCATTGCTGCCAGCACCCACGAGAAAGAAGAAGCGTGGCTGCTCGATGTATTCAAAGAGATCTGGAAATCGGGCGGCGACCGTCTGCCGAGGCTGATGATCGTACCGCGCCATCCCGAAAGATTTGAGGCAGTAACCGAGATGCTGCGAAAGACGGGGTTCTCGTTTGTAAAACGCAGTGAATCGGAATCTTCGCGGGACAAGACAGCGGAAGTCATCTTGCTCGACAGCATCGGCGAACTTCGCGCCGCATATCCGCTGGCCGAGGTCGTCTTTGTCGGCGGCAGCCTGATCCCGCACGGCGGCCAAAGCATATTCGAACCTGCAGCATGCGGCAAAGCGATCGTGACTGGTCCTTATACAGATAATTTCAAAGCCGCGGTCGCAGATTTTGCCGAACGTCGTGCACTTGTCCAGATCACGGTAACCAAAGAAAAAGCGATGATCGAAGAACTCATGGCCGCACTGCAGAAGCTCGTCCATGACCAAGGTAAACGCATGTCGCTCGGTTCTGCCGCCCTTAGCGCAATGAAAGCAAATCGCGGAGCGACATCGCACACGCTGGAATATCTCGAACCATATCTGGGACAATCGACATTTAAGTAAATGACGATCGTCTATCTGATCTTCTCCGTCCTGCTTATTTGGCTTAGCTTCCGTTCATTTTGCGGCGGCCTAGACTATCTCGCCTTCTTTCGAACGGAACTTGCAAAGCCGCTCTCTGCCTACATGCCAAAAGCAACTATCATCGCTCCGTGTCGTGGAATCGACGAAGGTTTTCACGAAAATCTTACGGCACTGATCGAACAGGAGTATCCCGAATTCGAGGTGATTTTCGTCGTTGACGATGCGGACGATGAGGCCGTCGAAACGATAAATTTGCTCATCGCATCGACATCAAACGCGAAGCTGATAGTTGCACAAAAGGCGACCAATTCGTCGCAAAAGGTCGAGAATCTTCGCGAGGCCGTGTTACATGCGGCGGACGACTCGAAGGTTTTCGTCTTCGTCGATTCGGACGCAAGGCCGCAGAAACATTGGCTTCGGCGAATCGTTGCACCACTCGAAAACAACGATGTTGGAGCGGCGACAGGCTATCGATGGTTCATCTCGCCAAAATCGACGGTCGGCTCTGAATTACGTTCTGCCTGGAACGCTTCGATCGCATCGGCTCTCGGCCCGAACACGGCGAGCAACTTCTGCTGGGGCGGTTCGATGGCGATACGGCGAGATGTTTTTGACGATATAAGTATGCGGGAACGCTGGGCCGGCACGCTGTCGGACGATTTTGTAGTGACGAATTCGATGAAGGAAGTCGCCAAGTCGATCGTCTTTGTTCCTCAAGCATTGGCAGTAACTTATGAGACTTGCTCGTTCCGCTCGATGCTCGAATTTACCACGCGTCAAATGAAGATCACGCGAGTCTATGCGACGCCGCTGTGGTTGCTGTCGTTTTTCGGAAGCACGGTCTTTCTTAGTGTTATCGTGGCGTCGATCGCAATAATGGCGAGTTCGCGAATGGACGGCTGGCTGAGTTGGTTCGCATTTACGACCGTTTCGCTTGTGTTCGGCCTAAGTATCGGCAAGGCGTTTTTGCGACTCAAAGCAGTTCGTTTGGCATTGCCGAATTGGGATAATCTGTTGAAAAAGCAGACATTTCCTCAAATAACGCTGTTTCTCGTCGCTCCTGCGGTTTTTCTATATAATTGCGTTGCCGCTTTGATTTCTCGCCGCATAAATTGGCGCGGAACGGTCTATGAATTGAAATCGCGAACCGAAACTGTCATTATTTCTAGCGAATGATCGAGTTTGAGCCCACGAAAACTGAAGATGTTGAGATCGAGCAGCCACCGTACGAATGGCCTGAGGAATTGACCGATCCATACGCCGAACCGACGATCGAGCAAATGATCGACCCATACGCAGAAGCGGATGTCGTTGCGGATCGTGAGGTCGAAACCGTTGTATTGCCTGCGTTTGCCCAGGAATATGATACGCCGACCGAGGACGTGTTAGCTCAGTTGCCGTACGAAGAGCCGTCGGTCGAAGAAACAGCACGGCGTACCGGCATCGCATATTCTTTGGGAGTCGCGTTCTTTGTTTCGGTTACATTCTGTATGTTGCTTGGATGGTTGGCCGACTGGATGCTCGGTTCGCGGCCTTGGGGATTGGTCGGCGGCATTGTCCTGGGCTCGATAATGGGATTTGTTCAATTTTTCCGAATGTCCTCGCAGATGTATAAAACCGACAACCAAGCGATCAAGCCCCTTTTCCACCACGAAGACGATACCGACCTTTGAGTTTTTTCTCAATAATTTGTAAAATTTAAGTTTCGCAATGACCGAGGGACGCGAACCTTTGATAACCGAAACTCATCAAGCGGCCGGGCTTTCGCATAAGCGGATCTTGCTTCTGATGGCCATCATCTGCGTCGCGTTGGCGATCGTTGGGCTTGTTTTCATAGGCACGATGTTCGGCATCGGCGTATTGTTCGGCGGAGCGATGGCATTTGCCAATTATTTTTGGCAGGAAAGCTCGACGCGAGCGATCTTTGCGGTAGCTGCGGGCGGCAGCAAGCCATTCTTCCCGGCACTGAGATATGTGCTCAGATATTTGGTGATCGGCGGTGCTATTTGGTTGGTTTACATCACGGATGCGTTCCCGATAGTTGCGGTAATAATGGGCCTCGCGGCGTTTACATTCGCGGTAATGGCCGAAGCTTTTATTAGTATTTTGTTTAGGAAAAGATCGTAATGTTTCTTTTTGCCGAAGGCGGCCATCACACGCCGCTAATCGTAGATTTTATCAACACCACATTTGGTGAGCCTGTCCATAAGTTTCAGGTTACGTACACCGAACCGCTTTGGAATAAGTACGTTTTCTCGAAATTTGGAACGAGCGCCTCGAAAGCGTTTGGCCCATACACTGTCGAGAACGCGATCCCGTGGTACACGATAATGTTCGTCATCGCGTGTTTGCTGACCGTCGCGATCATTTGGATCATGAAGGGCAAGCTTAGCCAGGACGATCCAAAGCCGGGACAGTTGACGCTCGAAGCTGGTGTTTTGGCGGTTCGCGATCTGATCTCGCGAATTGTTGGTGATCATGGTGCGAGGCACTTTCCGGTCGTTGCTACGTTCGGAACGCTGATCTTGGTCTCGAATCTGATGGGCCAGTTCCCTATGTTCATGTCGCCGACGGCATCGGTAAATGTGACCATCGCTCTCGGTATCTCGTCGTTCGTTTATTACAATTACGTTGGTATCGCCGAGAACGGCCTGTTCGGACATATCAAGCATTTCGCCGGTCCGAAACTGCCGATGCTGATGCTGCCGATCACGGGACTGATCTTCTTCATCGAATTGATCTCGAACTCGATCCGTCCGTTCACGCTCGGTGTTCGACTGTTCGCGAATATGTATTCTGACGAGCAGGTTTTTGTGCAGATCACGAACCTCGCTCCGCCGTACACACATTTCATCGTGCCGCTGGCACTGACAGGATTGGGCGTGTTCGTAGCGTTTGTTCAGGCATTCGTATTCACGCTGCTGTCGCTAATTTACATCGGCGAAGTTTCGCACGCTCCGCATGACGATCATGATCATGCGGACGAGCACCACGGCGACGCGACCGTCGCTCACGCTTAATAAGTTTCAGAAGATACGGACTCTCGTCCGTGATGTTTGAAAATCAGAAGACGTTAGTCAAAATCGAGCGAGTTTGCGTTTTATAGCAACTATGCCCGCACGCTACAGGCGACGTGGACTCTACGGAGTATAAAATCCACGGAATACCGGAAGTGAGGCGAAATTATACACGCCAAGCAAGCACGCGAGTTTCGAGACTGACGATCTTCTTAATTTAGAAGGAGATAGAAAAATGAATAAATTCAAATACGTAATGTATGCAACGCTTGCGATCGCATTGCTCGCAGTTGCTTCGTTCGCTCAAGCCGGCGGTGCTGCCGACAACGAATCGACCGTCAATGCTGCAAAGGCTATCGGCGGCGGTATCGGTTTCGGTCTCGTTGCAGGTCTTGCTGCTATCGGTCAGGGACTCGTTGGTTCGCGTGCTGCTGAAGGTGCTGCCCGTAATCCTGGTGCAACCAGCAACATTCAGACGCTTATGATCATTGCGCTCGCTCTGATCGAGTCGCTCGTGCTGTTCGCATTGCTTATCGTCTTCGTTAAGTTGTAAATCGACGGCGGATTCAAATATTCGCGGGCACGGCCTTTTGGCTATGCCCGCGATTTTTATTGTAATTGCAGTGCCGCAAGGTTTATGCTTTTAATTGCAACCTGAGGAGATTCTCAGCGTTCTAAATATAGATGTTTGACGACGTAGAAGGAAAACTCATTGCCGATAAGTACCGTGTCGAGAGCCTCATTCGCGAGAGCGATTCGGGCGATCTGTACCACGGCAAACACGACGTTACGGGCCTGCCCGTGGTCATTCGAATTTTGCCGCGAGCAATTGCGATGGACGCTCGCTGGGCGAAAGGTTTCTTAGATTCCGCACGCTCTGCGGCGTCGATAGATCACAAAAACCTTCTGCGGATCACCGATTTCGGCACGGATTCGAAAGGAACGGTTTACGCTATTCACGAATCGGTAAACGGTCGAACACTTACAGATGTACTTAGCGAGGAACCAAAATTAGAACAGGCGAAAGTTTTGAGTTTTGCAGTTCAGACCGCCGACGGAGCCGCTGCGATCCACGAGCGAGGATTCGTGCACGGCGATATTTCGCCGGACAACATTTTCATCGACGGCGACGAGGCGAGATTGTTGCCAAATACATCGGCTTCATCTGATCTCGTCGGCGGGAAAGCGACCGAATATTCGGCACCGGAACAGTCCGGCGAGTTTTCCGTTACGGACGAGCGCTCTGACGTTTACTCGCTTGGTGCTGTTATCTACAAGGCTCTGACGGGCGAGACTCCGCAAGCTGAGTTGGTGCCGATGTCCGCGTTTCGCGATGACCTGCACAAACAGATCGATCCGATAGTATCGACGGCGTTGGCTCGCGAGTCGGACGAGCGTTATCAGACAATGGCATCGTTCGCTGAGGATTTGAATCGAGTTCGCGACGAAGTATCTCCGCAAAAGGCAGCGGCCGCCGCAGTCGGCAAGAACATTTGGCAAACTGCGTTCATCGCTCTTTTGGGCATTGTCTTGCTCGGCGGAGCTTTGATCTATTTCACTACCGGCAAGAAAACCGATCCTGAAACAGCGATGACGTTCGATGCGAACGCAATGCCGGTGCAGCCAATAGGCCCGGCGACCGGCATTGACGAAGAACGCTTGATGAAGCTCGTACCTACTACGGATGCTGCTCTTCTCGATCCGATGATGACACCTCCGGGAACGCTCGCCGGTGGCGACGACGGCCTCAATCCATGGGCGAATGGCGGTGCTCCACCTATAGGTGCTCCGGCACCGATGCCCGGAGGAATTCCTCCAACCGGTATGCCTCCCGCAGTTTACATTCCGCCCGGCGGCCAGACCGTAACGGTCGATCCAAGTCTCGGCGGCAGTCAATTCATGCCACCCGAGGGCGGCGTGATATTGGTTCCTATTCCGGCGAATACGCCTGAGCCAAAGGTCGATGTAACGCCGAAAACACCTGCGGCGAACACAGCGGCTCCACAGCCAACGCCCGGAACCGCGACGACCGGTCCGAAGACGTTTGCTACACCGCAGCCAAGGGCTCCGAAGCCAGCGGCTAAACCTACAAAAACCAAGAGCGGACCGGCAGCCGAAACAGGCTCACCTTCGGGAACTCAGTAGATTTACAATTTCAGAATTTCCATTTGAACGGGCGAGATCGAGTGCGGTCTTGCCCTCTTTGTTTTTGAGCAGAGTATTTGCCTTAAACAATTTCAGCGTTCTTACAGCCTCGACCTGTCCGGCCCTTGCTGCCAACATCAGAGCTGTCATTCCTTCGTAGTCCTGGCGATCCACACTCATTTGTCGGTAGTTAGCGGCAATGGCAAGCATCTCGGCTCGTTCGTTACCTTTCTTTTTTCGAGCCTCGGCCGGTGCCATTCGAGCAAACTGATAAGCGAACGAAAATGCTCTCAGTGCATTATTGCTTCCGTTCTCTGCGGCTATCATCAACGGTGTGCGGCCTTGCCGATTCACCCATTTAAGATCACTGACGCCCAGCAACAGTAGTGTCGAATCGAAATAGTCGTATTCGATCGCGTAATCTAGGGGCGACTTTGCATCATTATCGCGGCGATTCGGCTCGGCTCCGGACATTAGTAGTTTTTTGACCAGCCAGCCGTTATCAAAGCGAGCTGCCCGCATTACCGCTGATTCGCCATTCGCGTTCGTCTTATCTACGGCCGAGCGATCTAACACAAAAAGCTCATTGGTGTACAACTCGCGTCGGCTGGCAAAATAAAAAAGGAAATTCTCCTTGTTCTTATCGACCTCATTCTGCCACTCGGCAGATCCTCGTTCAGTGAATTTTCCGAATACAATGCCGTAATAAGAAGCTGCCATCATCGCCGATGCCGAGTTTGAATGTCGCGGCAACTTCTGAATGATATCCCACGGCGCTGTCCAGCTTATTCGATCCTCGATCAATAGTCTCCATGAACGCTCGTCCGTATCCTTGCCGACTTGGTCTTGATGCTTTCTTTCAATGTACGTCATTCCGTACTTGTCTTTCTTTGACTCATCGATGCCGGAGCTGATCAGTAGTTTCTGTGGATTCTCTGGGACTTCGGGATACTCAGTCGTCCAGAACAAGGCGGTCGAACCGTATTCATTTCTCCCATTTATGTCAGCTCCCGCATCAAGCAGTAGCTTGACGGCCTCAGGCGTTTTGCGAAACACGTCGAAACCTATTACGGCGCGGAGCAATGCAGGTTGGCCAAATTTGTCGCGTGTGTTTGGCGAGATGCCGTTCTTGAGGTGAAGTTTGATCGCTTCGAGATCGGCGTATTCGCACGCTCGCAGCAACTTTTCTTTTTGCTTCCTTTTGGAAACAGCTTATTTCTGCGCGAACGAGCTGCCCGCCAATAGCGACATCGCCAAAACGACGATTACGAAGCGACAAACGATCATCTTGGTACTTCTACTGTTTTAATGATGTCGGCGATAGCGGCGTCCGTTGTCATGCCGTCGAGTTCGGCTTCGGCCCGGAGCATCACGCGATGCCGCAAAACAGGTGTTGCGATATCGCGAATATCGTCGGGCGTCGGGAATTCGCGGCCTCGTATTTCCGCTAACGCCTTTGAACACAACAACATCGCAACAGATGCACGCGGACTTGCGCCATACAATATCGATTGATGGCCGCGAGTCTTTCGGACGATATCAACGATATATTTCTGCACGCCAGGTTCCATTCGGATCGAACGAACCTCGGCTCGACATCGTTGTAAGATAGTCGCGTCCGGCAAAGGCGTGATCGCAACGTGGTCCATTCGACGTGAATTGAAACCGGCATCCCAACGTGCGACGATCTCGGTCTCTTCGGATTCGTTTGGATAATCGATGAGAACTTTCAGCAAAAATCGGTCAAGCTGAGCTTCGGGTAGCGGATACGTGCCTTCGTATTCGATCGGATTCTCGGTCGCAAGCACCGTGAAGATCGGCGATAGTTCGTAGCGTTCGCCGTCGATCGTTGTCTGGCGTTCTTCCATGGCTTCGAGGAGAGCAGCCTGAGTTTTTGGCGGTGTGCGGTTTATTTCGTCCGCGAGAAGAATATCGGTAAAAACAGGCCCGTGCCGCAGGCTGAACTGCGACGTCTGCATATTGAAAACGTTGGTTCCCGTAATGTCCGAAGGCATCAGGTCCGGCGTGAACTGAATTCGAGAGTATTGCGCGTTCAGTATTTGTGCAAGTGTTTTGACGAGCAGCGTCTTTGCCGTTCCGGGCACGCCTTCGAGCAAAGCATGGCCCTCGGCGAGGACGGCGACGAGAATCTGCTCGACGACATCGTCTTGGCCGACGATAGCTTTCGACAGTTCATTCCTAATGTGGGCAACGGTTTGCGGAGTTAAATCAAGCATGTTTGTTTAGATAATATCGTAGATAGTCTTGATCGCGAGGGCAAAGACCGCGGCGAGAAAAATACGCCGCAGCCAAATCTCGTTCATCTTCGAAGCGTAGTGTCCCCCGATGTAGCCGCCGATGAACATCGTGATGCCAAGGATAATGCCCAGCCGAAAATCAACCAGGCCCTGCCAAATGAAGACGGCAGAAGCTACACTGGACGATATAATATTAAGAAGCTTTGTGGCACCGACAGCTTCCGAAAACGTCAAACCAAAGGTGGCGACAAGCAAAGCCGTCAGCATTGTCACATAGCCGCCGCTAAACAGGCCGCCGTAGATCGCAAGCAGGAAAGTGCCTACCAAAGCGACCGAAGCCATTTTCGCAGAGACTGATTCACCTGCGACACCGGCATTTCTTCGGATCAAAATGAATGCTGCGACAGCGAACATCGCGACCGAAACGATGATACGCATCGTCTGATCTGTGATGAGCCCAACAAGCAATGCGCCGACCGTCGATCCTATTGCAGTTAGCACCAGCAGCGGCCAAGTTCGCCGAACGTTCAGTTTTCCGGCACGCGCGAATGGGATCGTTCCGCCGACAGCCATGAATACGAGGGCGAACATATTCGTCGCAACGGCTTCGCGGGCCGGAATGCCAAGTTGAAACATCGCCGGAACAGCTATCAGTGAGTTGCTGCCAGTGACGACTCCGATGATGCTGGTCACCAAAAAGACGACGATCAATATCGCTAGCTCAATTCCCGAGATCATTTTTTAGGTAACTGACGCACTGTTCCGAGTCGAATATCGATCCCACGTAGTTTTTGCACTAATTCGACAAACTGTCCTTTTGTTACTGCTGAGCCGAACATTATTTGCTCGCACTTGTCCAGCGTTTCATAAATTGATTCGAATTGGTCGCCGGTACGTCCTGCGATCGCTCGAGCAAGGTCGACCGTCGAGGTCGTCGATGGATCGAGTCCTAACGCTCGACAGGTGCGAAGACGAAAATCGCGAAATATATTCTCAATGGCAAGATCATACGCATTCACCCTCTGTTGAAGTTCCGCCATTGCCGAAATGTACTCAAGTTTTGTGCGGCGGTCCGGCTCGATCTCCGAGAGCGGACGGGCAAATCGACGACTGCGCGAGAATAAGACTAGCCCGACGAGTGCTGCGAGTTGGAAAAAGACCGCCACTACCGGAGTTCCCGAAAAGAAAGCTGCGAATCTGTTCGAGCTGGCACCAAAGCCTTGGTGGTATTCATCAAACGCGATCAGGCCATCGGTTCGACTAAGGTTTATTGCAAATTGTGCGTTGTCAGCCAATGAAATACCGCTATTTGATACGATAAACGGGTCGCCGACATATACGACACGACCCGAGCCGTACGCAACATGCGCGACGATCGCTTTGCCTGAATTGCTGTAGTGAACGACCGGAGCCGACGAAGTATCGGCAGGCCCATCAATATCCTTGCGTCCTGTTCTTATATCCTTATCATTCTTTGTAAACGAGATCACGGAAGCGAACCTTGACGGTTGAATAGCGTTGACCTCAGCGGAAAACAACGACGGAAATACGGGTTTGATCGCACCGACCGAGGCTATCATTGAATTTGTGTCGGTCGGGTCCTTATTAATGATGTCCAACTGGGTCGTAGGCTCAAACTCTACGGTCCAATCGCCAAACTTTCGTTCGAGTTCAGGAGCAAGTTGACGATCAATGATCACGAGACGCCCGCCGGACTCGACCCAAGCAAACAGATCGCCCGCCTCGGTCTCGGTAAATTGCCGACGAAGATCGCCAATAACTATGAAAACCTTTGGAGTACGAGCACCGGCCGTTCGCAAATAGCTCGGATCGTTCTGCCACCTTGTGACTTTTCGGCCTGATTCGCTGAGCAACGAATAAAAGGCCAGAGTTCCTGTGCCGCCGCCATTGTACGAAGAGCGGTTAGGCGAACTTTCCAGATCGGCTTCCTTTGGTTTTTGGGTATACGAGGCAAGGTTTAGTCCGACCAAAACGATCGCGGCTAGTACCAAAATTAACACTATCAGTGCAGTTTGCTTCACAAATAAAACCTAGTTCTGGTTTGCGACGGTGCGACGGTAAAGATCGCGGAACTCGGTCCACTCATCATTCATTACGATCTGATCTCCGTACCAGTGTCGTTCGAATCTTGTTGTGAGGCCCGAAAGATCTTGCTTCAAACTCTCACGGTTTCTTACCTCGCGGACGTAGTCGCGGTTTGTCTTGTGCCTTGCCAGGCCGATCAATCGACGATCCGCTAACTCGCAAAGTACAGCTATATAGCCCTTGCGAACCGCCAGCCTTAGTTCGCCGCGACGTGCAAGTTCTTCTGCCTCGGCAAATATTTCCGACGCTTCTACATCGTCCCCGATGATCTCACCAAGCACTACGCGATCCTTCAGTTTCGCCGAACGTTCCTTTGAAAATCTCTCAAAGAGGCCGGGAGCAAATCGGTAGAGCAGGAACGTCAACAATGCTAACGCTGCGGAGATCACAACAACCCAAAGCACAGTCGTTAGCAACGGCGAACCGGCATTTGACGTTGGGGCCGGCTTGTCGTCAGGCGATCGAGAGTTGAGCCACTCGAAAAACTGCCGTATCAGTCTCGCGATGAGGCTCTCTTCGGTCTTTGGCTTCTGAAATTCCTCGCGTTTTAATATTTCATCAAGCTTCTGTTTATCACTGTCTTTTGTTGGGCCAGAAGCGATCGCCTGCCGTCGCTCGTCCAGTGCTGCTGCCATCGCAGACAACCTTTCGCGCAGATCCGTCAGGTGAATTATCGATCTATCGATGTTGTCTTCGTTCTCGATCTTGTCGATCTCGGCGACGATCCAATTGCTGTCAATGACGATCCTATTCGGAGGATCTTCGATCTGAATATCAGCCGGCCAGAGCAATCGTAGCTTTTTGATCTCGGTTTCGTACTGATCGAATTCGCTTTTCCCTTGCCCAAGTTTCTCGAGTTCTAGTATCGCCGAATCGATCGTGTTGACGGTTGCTTCGATCTTCGATGAGAATTCATCGATCGATAACGCTTTTCCCATCGCGTTTACGGCGAAAAGAGCGATCAGTATCAGAACAAATGTAGTGCGAAAACGAATCATTCTACAAACCTAACATCGAGCCGTTTGACGGCGTGTTTATCTGATCAGGGCGAATATTTGCCTGAGAATTCGCTAGCGCAGGTTGCAGCGGATTTACGTAGTCAGTCGGTACGGCCGGGATATCACCCAGACGCTGGGCTGCCATAAGTTCGATGTCGTAGCCTTCGGATCGAACACGTTCGTCTACATACAATAGACAGAGGCCGATCATCCAAACCGGCGTCAGTAGGATGAGGCTGATCTGCCAGATCAGGCTATTCGCAAGTTCGTACCACGCCGGGACAATGCCTTGACCGAATGTCCAAATCTCAACTCCGATCGACCAAGCGTACCAGGCAACGGGAATATAAAGCAGTGCGAGAGCTGAATATGTCGCAAGTGTTGAGAAAAGGAACAACGCCATCAGCCGCCGAACATTCCCGCTGGCGAGCGACGCACTTCTTCCAATGGCGGACGCTACGCCTTGTCCCTCGACGAGCATTACCTGCGGTACGTAAACAAATCGCGATGCGATCAAAAAGAACAGCCATAGAGCCCCAACTGTTCCAGCGATGCCGACGATCGTTCCAACCAAAAAGCTTACGACCGGAATTGGTGCAAGAAATGCCGCCAGCAAAAGAGCTGCCAACACCGAGAACATTGCCCCAATATAAACGATAACAAAGCCAATTACTCCGAGCAGTGTGACAATGATCGTTGCAGCTGTAACGAGCGAGAAAAGCCGCGACCAAACATTACGGTATGTTTCGGCAAACGTCAGCTTTTCATCGAACAAGATATGACGAATGAAATTCCTTGACGCGCCGCCCATTACGACGAATGTCGCTATGGCTTCGACAAGCAGAATGACAAAACCGCCGAGCCAGCCAAACAGATAGTAGGCCATTCGTTCGGGGTCGTATGCGTCAGAAGTAAATGTAAAAAGTTGTCGGCCGAGGATCGTCCAGCCAACTGTGAAGATAGCACCGACCACAACGGGCGGCGCCGCTATCAGTATCAGTGTAAGAAAATTCTGGCGATAAAACCTGACAGCGCGGTCGATCAGATCGCCCGCGCCGAGAGGTGCGATCGCCATTGAGCCCGGAATGTTGGAAGCCAATGCCATTTAGGAACGTTTTGATTATAGCTGTTTCAAATGGGCGGTAGTAGTATGCATGCAGGAATTGGCTTAGAAAGTAAAAAGGCGTCACCACATAAAGTGATGACGCCAAAGTTATCCAAATTCGAAAAGAACTAGAAGTTCAATCGGACAAGGAAGTCAACGATACGGCCGCCCGGGTCATTCGATCCGTTAGGATCGGTGAACGCCCAACCTTGAGCCATCTGGCCAAAGGTTCCGGTGAACGCGGTAATGTTGTTCACGTTACCTGTCCAGCCGCCGAGACGCCAGTTCGTACGGTTAAGTACGTCAAACATAGTCGCACGCATTTCGACGTTTCGCTTTTCTCCGATCTTGATCCTCTTGCCGATGGACGCATCCATCTTGAAGAAGTTTGGACCGAAAAGGACGAACTTACGATATCCGCACTGTCCGAGTGCACGCTGCTGACAGTTATTGTAACCAGCAGGCGCGATGAAGCGACCCGATGGAGCCTGTCCGGCAAGGTATCCCGAAGCAGTCGTTCCTGTCGTTGTAAACGCACGGATCGTCTGGCTGATAACGTCGCCAGGAAGATACGTAACGTTCGCAACTGAGGTTGAACCGTTAGGCTGCGTGATCGTTTGGTTGTAGTAAACGCCAACAAGTTTCTGGAGTTCCTCACCTGTCATACCGACAAGCTGGATGTTCTCCATCAGGACTGGCGAACCACTCTGCCAGCGGACCGTTGGAGTAATTGTCCAACCGCCGATGATAGCGTCAACGAATGCATTTGAATTCTTAGCGAACTGACGGCCCTTACCAAAAGGAAGGTCCCAAGTCGCGTCAAACTTGAACGAATGTCGAACGTCGATCTGAGCAAAGGTTTTGTCTAGTCCACGGTTTCGCAAGGTAACGTTTGAAGCATTACTTTGGTCGCCGGCTCCGAGTCCGAAGAAAGCTGTACCGGCCGAAGCAAATGCATTCGAAAATGCCTTTGCCCAAACGTAGCTAGCCTGGAAACGAAGACCGTCCGAAAGACGACGACGAACCTCAACGACTGCCGAATCGTACCAGCTCTTTTCCGTGTTATCGAAGTAGAAGCAGTTTCCGATGCTGCTCGGGCAGTTCTGAAGGAAGTTCAACGATCGGCCTGCGGCTGTTCCGTTTGCACGGAATGTAGCATTGTTCGCCATTGTCTGAGCAAAGCCAAGCACGTTAGGGCTTGACGGTGCCAAGAGGTTATAGAACGTCGAACTTGCAAAGTTCGCACCATAGCTGGCAGGAAGGTTCGCATTCGGATTTCCAGCCTGCAGGTACGAAACGATGATCGGAAGTGGTGCAGTTCCCGGAGCAGCCGTTAAAGCAAAGTTAAACTGACAGCCTGCCGTTGTGACACCGCCGATACAGCCCGCTCCCGGACCCGCAGCGATATTTGCAAGCAAGTTGCGTTGCGCTATAGCAAACTCAGCACCAAATCCGTTCTCGATCGCATTGACCTCGTTCAGGTTGTACTGATTCTGCATTTCTTTACCGCGGTTACCAACATAGCGGAACTCGACAACAGTGTTGCGGTCGATCTCGCGTTGGTAGCCAAAGCTCCACGAATCAACGTAGCCCGAACGGAAGTCAGGGGCAAAGCCCAAAGCAGCGTCCGAACCGGTGGTGATAGCACGCGGATACGATGGAACCGGATTAAATGTCGGAGCCGTTATGTTCGGATTACCCGCATCACGGAAGTTCGTTCCAACCGTAAGGTTGCCGATCGCCGTCGAACGGTTGTTCGCGAACGCACCGCCAGGGTTCTGTCCGACGCTGTTCTCGACGATAAGCGTACCTTCACGAATGAACGCACGCGAGAAGCCGCCGCGGAATACAGCCTTACCATTTCGGCCAAGGATCTTGCTGAAGATACCATCGCCAAAATCAGGGCTCCAAACCGCACCGACGCTCGGTGCAAAGTTGTTCAGATCGTCACGGAATGCCTTTTCACCAATGGTGTTGCCGCGATAGGTTGGCCGAAGAGCCGGATTCGCGTTTCCTGCGCTGAAGAAGTTGCCAGGGCCGGAAACATCATAAACCATGTTCGGATCGCTAAGGATCGCATAGTTAGCCGACATCATCTTCGCACCGATCTGCGGCTGCCATCGCAGGCCGAAGGTCAATGTAAAGTTGTTGCGAATACGCCATGAATCCTGTGCGAACAAACCGTTGGTTTCTTCGCGGATCTGGAACTGGCGAGGTCCGTTCAACGCATAGCGTTGGTCGGCACCAAGAACAGCGTTCGAACCAAAACCACTTACGCGGCCTGCAAGAACAGCATAGACACCCTGAGCAGCAGCAACCTCAGTTGCGTTGGCACCCGGGATCGATGTGGTCGTAAAGGCAGCAATGAGAGGGTCTCCTGTTGCGACACCGAGGGTAATGGTCGATTTATAGAGATTGGTTGCATCCGAGATGGTCTCAACCCTCTTCAACTGACCGCCGAAGGTCAAGGTATGATCGCCCTTGATCCAAGTTACGTTATTCGTGAAATCACGAGTTGGCGACGAACGTGAGCTGAATGCATTACGGATCGTCGGATTGGTAACACCGGCAGCTGCGATCGAAACCGCGTAGCCACGCATCAAGTTGTTGAAGAAATCTTCTCCACCAACAAGGAAAAAGTCCGAAGAACCGCCGAGCCAGCCGCCAAGCTGAGCATAACGGAATTCGTTAACGATGTTGCTGCCAAACGTCGAACGAACACCGATCGACAACGAGCGGCGATCCGAATTCTGAGTTCCGGCATTATCCAGGCCAGGGAACGCAGGGTCAACGCTGTTAAGGAAGTCAACGTTCGAACGGAACGGCTGATCATTGTAGATCACGTCGATCGAATGGTTCTTCGTTACATTAACGTCAAAACGTGTCACCAAGAATCTACGACGTTGCTCACCTGAGTTCACAAAGTTGTAGGTCTGGCGATAGTACGATCCAGCTGTCAACGAGCCTGTACCAAGTGCGTTAAATGAACCTGTTGTTCCTGCTGCGGCACGGATCGCGTTAAGCATTCCCGCAACGGTCGGGTCGATGGTCGTCGGAAGACCTGCACCGCCCGCGATCGTGAAGAGATTCACCGTGCTAGCACCATTTGCACCGTAACGGAAAATACCGTTTTGAGCTTCCTGCGTAAGGACGGCACGTGTACGAACAGGCGAATTTTCATTCAAGTGAAATCGCTCGTAGTTGACGAAGAAATAGTGCTTGCCTTTGCCGTCAGTGAAAGGCTTGACGCCCTCACCGAATTGAAGGAAAGGCAACGGACCGCCAAAGCTACCGCCGAACTGATTCAAGCGAAGCTTGCTCTTGTTCTGTGCAAGATAGTTGTTCTGGAAATTGGTTCCATTCATGCTCTCATCACGGTGCTGCCAGAAGACGCTACCGCGATAGTCGTCCGTACCACGTCGTGTAACGAAACGAATACCAACCGCGCCGTCGCCGGCTGCTTCTGAACCCGGATTCGAGGTCGAAACGGTAACTTCATCAATAGCATCAATTCGCGGACGAATAAACGTAAAGAATCCGTCAGACGACTTCAAGAAGTTGTCTTGAACGTCAACGCCGTCGATCTGAATTGTCAAAGCACTCTTCGGAAGACCATTGATCGTCGATGTACGAACTACACCAACCGAGCTGGTTCCCGGAAGTAGTGTGACTAGGTCAAGAGCGTCACGCGACTGGATCGGTGTTTCCAAGATCTGCCGACCTTGAATGTTAGTACCGATCGTCGGCGTAGCGGTCTGGAGCACTTCGGCTCCGCCCGTGACGATGACCTGCTCATCGATACGTCCAGCGGTAAGGGCTGCATTAACCGTTGCAGGTGTTGCAACGTCAACCTTTACATTCTGGACAACCGAAGTTTTAAAATTCGCCGCCGATACCGTGACAGTGTAAAAACCTGCCGGAACCGCCGGAATATTGTATCCACCGTCCGAGTTTGACGTGGCCGAAAAATTTTGGCCAGCCGTACCCTTGACGGAGATCGTTGCACCTGGGATGACGGCGCCGTTCTGGTCGGTAACGGTTCCGCCGATCGCCCCAGCTACTTGAGCTTGTATCGAGATCGCCGCTGCAATAAACAGAGCGATACCGCACAAAGCTTGGGTAAATCTTTTCATGTTGTTCCTCCTGAAAAAAATAAGCAAAAGAAAGTTTCTAAATCGCAAAATAACGACTAGTTACAATTAAGTTACGAGTCAAATTCCGTGCCAGTGTTAAACCGGCACTAAGTTGTTGCGAATAAAAGGCTTTGGGCAATAAATATAAAGAAATATTACGTAGCATCGTAGAAAACTACAAATTTTTGAATTTGTAGTTTTCCACCTTTTTGGGTGACAAAATGCGGAGCTGAGCAGCTTCAGTGTAATCGTGTAGGAATATTGTGAGTTTTTATCTTCGAGTTGAGCGTCGTCGCGTTCAATCCGAGCAGCCTAGCAGCCCGGGATTGGTGGCCGCCGGTTTGGTCCAAAGCTCGACGAATGAGGTCGATCTCGAACCGTTTTACTTCGTCATAAAAGTTCACGCCACGCGAAATGTCGATGTCGCTTGACACTCCCTCGGTGCTCTTTACCATCTCAAGAGCAAGGCTGGGATCGCGAACCTCGGGCCGCAAACAATCGACCGTGAGGTCATCACTTGGAGCAATAACGACCGCTCGTTCGATGATATTCTCGAGTTCCCGGACGTTGCCCGGATAGTTGTAGGATTCGAGTAACGACAGAACGTCCGGAGACACATTTTCGCTGATCGTCCGCGCGTTTTCTTCGTTATATTTTCGAATAAAATGCTGTACTAGCGGCAGAATATCATCGCGCCTTTCGCGTAGTGCAGGCAGATCGATCGGGACGACCGAAAGCCGATAATACAGATCCTCGCGGAATTGTCCGCTCTTAACGGCCTCTTTCAAGTCAACATTTGTAGCGGCGATGATCCGAACATCGACCTTGGTCGGTGCGGTCTCACCAAGCGGCGTGAACTCACGTTCCTGTATGACACGAAGCAATTTTACTTGAAGTTCAGGACGAAGATCGCCAATTTCGTCGAGGAATATAGAGCCACTATCGGCCGCTTCGAACAACCCTTTTTTTGCAGAAACAGCTCCGGTAAAAGCACCTTTCGTGTGCCCAAAAAGCTCAGACTCGAGCAACTCAGACGGAATATTCGAACAATTCACTGCAATAAACGGATTCTCCGAACGTAGGCTTGCTTCGTGAATTGCCTTTGCTACCAGTTCTTTGCCGGTGCCGCTTTCTCCGGAGATCAGAACCGTCGATCGTGCCGGTGCCACGCGTTCGACAAGGCGAAAGACATTCTCCATCACGTCCGACCGACCAATAAATCCGTCGCGTTTTACGCTTGACGCCATTGCCTGACGAAGGTTTCGCCGTTCTTCTTCTTTCTTTCTGCCCTTGATGCCTCGGGCGACTAGCGAGAGTATTTGTTCGTTTTGGAACGGTTTGCGAATTACGCCCTCGGCACCTTTTTCCCAAGCCGAGATCGCCGTTTCAAAAGTCGCGTATGCCGTAACCATCAATACGACAGCGTCTGCGTCGAATTTGATCAACTCCTCAAGAGCGGTCAGTCCGCCGATGCCCGGCATCGAAACGTCCATCAGTACGAGATCAAATGCACTCTGCGAATAGAGTTCGATAGCCTCTTCGCCAGTTTTTGCTAATTCAACTTTATAGCCCGCACTTGAGAGTATCGTTTCAAGCACGTCGCGCATTATCTCTTCGTCGTCACAGACGAGAATGGAACCCTTTTTGGCCATAACCTCTCAATATATAGCAACCAACATCGACCGTAAACTAAGCGGACAGGTCTTTGATGCACGATGTTTACCAATTGGAGCCTGTTCGGTAAAATTCAATGACGGCCGCAAGTAAACTTTGCGTCCGAGAATCTCGTATTGTTTCATAGCAAGTTTCGCATTAGCCGACCGCTACTTGGCTGCGACACTCGCACTTGTAAATTATGTCAAAGACTGGAAAAACCTTGTTAATTCTTGGCGGCATCTTGATCGCATTCGTTTTGGTTTCGATCATCGTTCTTGCTCTTTTTGCTGAGAATCTCAGTCGCCCCAGCGTTGCTCAGAACAGCGTTCTCGTGCTTAGCATCAGTGGAGAATTGCCCGATCATTCGCCCGAACAGCCGCTTGCCCGTGCGTTTGGCGTGAGTCAGCCTCAATCGTTTACCAGTCTGCTGACTCAGATCCGCAAAGCAAAGGTCGATAAGCGCGTTGGGGCTGTACTCCTCGACATCAATTTTCCGGGCATCGGCTGGGGTAAAGCTGATGAACTTCGCGACGCGATCGCCGATCTTCGCACCTCCGGCAAACCTGTTTACGCCTATATGGAGATCGGCTCCAATATGGAGTATTACATCGCGACCTCAGCAGAGAAGATCTTCTTGCCGCCGTCGGGCGATATCTACATTAACGGTTTAGCGGCCGAAGCAATGTTTTACAAAGGCTCGCTCGACAAGCTTGGCGTCGAGGTCGATGCCATTCAGATCGGGCCCAAGTACAAGAGTGCTCCCGATCGCTACACCAAAAAAGAAATGGGAGACGGCCAAAAAGAAGTGACGAACGCACTTCTCGATGAGTTCTTTGGCCGATTTACAAATGCGATCGCGGCGGCCCGGAAGAAGACGCCAGAGGACGTCAAAGCACTGATCGACAACGCACCGTTCAATGCAACTCAGGCAAAGGCGAACGGGCTTATCGACGATGCTTTCTACCGTGAACAAGTCGATGCGGAACTCAAATCTCGACTTGGCTACAGCGATACCGACAAACTCCGAACCATCTCGGGAAGCAGATATCGCGAGATCCCATCCGACAGTCTCGGCCTTAACAACGGCGAAAGAGTTGCGGTCATTTACGCATCGGGAGCGATCACTTCAGGCAGTTCCGGTGGCGGCCCGCTGGATGGCGAAACGGTTGGCTCGGATACCGTAGTTGCTGCGGTAAACGACGCCGCCGATGACAAAAGCATCAAGGCGATCGTACTGCGAGTCGATTCCGGCGGCGGCTCGGCTCTTGCTTCGGACTTGATGTGGTACGCGCTTGAGAACGCGAAGGCCAAGAAGCCCGTCGTCGTTTCGATGGGCGACGCCGCCGCTTCGGGTGGCTACTATATCGCCACAAACGCTAACAAGATCGTCGCCGAACCATCGACGATCACCGGCTCTATCGGCATTTTTGTCTTCAAGCCGAATATCAAGGGCTTTTACGACTGGATCGGTATTTCGAACGAATACACGATGCGTGGAAAGAATGCCGGTATCTTTCGCGCAACCGAAAAATGGAATCCGGACGAGCGTGCGAAAATGGAATCGCAGATCAGCAGCGTTTATTACGACAGCTTTGTTCCAAAGGTAGCCAAAGGCCGAAACAAGACCGTTGAAGAAGTTAATACTCTTGGTCAGGGCCGCGTATGGACCGGTACTCAGGCCAAGGCCAACGGCCTGATCGACGAATTTGGAGGCCTCGAAAAAGCTATTGAGATCGCTAAACAGCTGGCCGAATTGCCGGCCGACAAAGATGTTCGACGCGTTATTTTGCCGGCACCAAAACCGCTCTTCGAGGAGCTTTTCGGCACCGAGGCGGCGGTCAAAACCAACGAACAGCGAGCCCAGGAGGCCCTGCTTCTTTCGTTGCCCGAAGATATGCGCCGAACATTTCGCTACATGGCGTTGTTCGACGAAATGAATCGCGGCAAAGCAATGATGATGATGCCGTTCGAGCTTAGGATCAAGTAAATAAAATAATCGTAGACATTGATACAGAATGGTGTATAACCATTCTGTATCGTTGCTATAAGCAATGATTGTGATGGCATCTTGGTAGGAGGATTCGTCATCATAGAAACGCCGGCGGTTTCGGCGTGGACTTTTGAGCCAAAGTCTTTTATTTACAATGGTTTTTTGATATACTTTTCTAGTCAAGGCCCTACGTGCCGCAATGGGCCGCCCACCGACACCAGATTTCAATGCTTAACAAAACGCTGAACAGAACATTTGCCGCAGTTTTGCTGTCGCTCTGCGCCGCGATCGTCGGTTTTGCTCAGGGGAACTCCCCGCTTTTGCAGGACATTAAGGTTGTAAAGCCTGCAATTACAGCGGCACCGGTCCCGACCGCAACACCGCTGGTAAAGAAGACAGGAGCCGTGACGACGAGCCCTGCTTTGCCCGGGAGCAATGTTCGGACGATGTTCCCGATGTTGGCCGAGGTGGAAATTCCCGGCTACAGCGGCGTCGTAATTGAGACACTTGATAACAAAACAGTTCTCGAATCAAATCCCGGCTATCTGTTCAATCCGGCGTCAAATGTAAAGGTTGCGACGGCTTTTGCTGTCCTAAAGACCTTTGGCCCTGAGTTTCGATTTGCAACGAACGTCTATACCGACGGCGTTGTTGACCGAGCGAACGGCGTCCTGAACGGCAACCTTTACATATCGGGCAAGGATCCGATCTTTGGATTTGAACACGCCATTTCGATCGCAAACGAGCTAAATCGACTCGGAATTCGACAGATCAATGGCGATCTCGTCGTGACCGACAATTTTGTGATGAACTACGCAGGTTCGTCGCTGGTTTCGGCAAAAGCGTTAGCCGCTGCAATGGACGCCAATACGCGAAGCGCAGCGGCACTTCGTACTTGGCAGACGCATTTGGCGAATTCGGGCCGTGCGGTCACAAACTATCCAAGCGTTTCGTTCACCGGTGCTACTTACGTACAGTCCGTTCCAAGCAATCTGTCGTTCCTCTTTTCGCACGAATCGGCTCCGATGCGTGATATTTTGAAGGCAATTCTTTGCTACTCGAATAATTTCTTGTCAGAGCGTCTTGGCGAAATGGTCGGCGGGCCGTATGCAGTGGCTCGAACGGTTCAGCTGCAGGCAGGCGTTCCGGCCAACGAATTTTCGCTCCAAACCTCAAGCGGCCTTGGTTACAATCGTGTCACTCCGAACGCGATGATGAAGCTGCTCCGTGCGTTGCGTAGCGACCTGTCTAAATACAAGATGACGTTTTCCGACATCATGCCGGTCGCCGGCATCGATCAGGGAACGCTTGCAAACCGCTTCGATATGGACGGATTTAATACCGGAAGTGTCGTCGGCAAAACCGGTACGCTCGGAAATACTGATGCCGGCGTCAGTGCTCTTGCCGGCGAGATGAACACTCGGCAAGGGCGTTTGTTGTTCGTGATCTTCAACCAGCGCGGCAGTGTTCCGCGATTCCGTTCGTTCCAGAACAGCTTTATTTCGCTTGTTCAAAGCCAGTTTGGCGGGCCGACCGCTTTAGAATATTCGCCTCAGTCATTGGATGTTCGACTTGC
Source organism: uncultured Acidobacteriota bacterium (assembly GCA_937871585.1). Taxonomy (GTDB): domain Bacteria; phylum Acidobacteriota; class Blastocatellia; order Pyrinomonadales; family Pyrinomonadaceae; genus OLB17. The sequence continues at coordinate 21,928 of CALMPJ010000060.1, forward strand.
TCGTTCGCGAATCGTGACGGCCCAAGGCAAGGCTTACTAGACTGTTCCAAGCCAACTCATAGAGAGAGTCGTTTACACGGCTCTCTTTTTTTCTTGCGCTCAGCGTGAGATAATCCGTTGAGCCATTCGATGAGTGTCCCCGAAAAGACTAAGGAAGAACCGACCGCAACGAAGCAGACGAGCGTAGCTCGTTCGGCTGGAATTGTGTCGATCGCGGTGATGTTTTCGCGAGTTCTCGGACTTGTCCGCGAGATGGTTTTCGCGAAGTATTTCGGCGCGGGGTTTCTTACTGACGCATTTGTCGTCGCGTTTCGCATTCCGAATGTGCTTCGCGATCTGTTTGCCGAAGGCGCTTTATCAGTCGCGTTCGTTAAGGTCTTCACCGACTATCAGATCAACAAAGGCGAAAAAGAAGCTTGGCGGCTGGCGAGTTTGATCTTCAATATACTTGCGGTCGTGTTGAGCTTCATCTGTATCGTCGGAATGATCTTTTCGCGACAGTTTGTCGAACTCGTTGCCGACGGTTTTTCGCCCGAAAAGATCGCTCTCGCGACAACGCTGACGCAGATAATGTTCCCGTTCATATTGCTGGTCGCGCTCGCGGCGGTGGCGATGGGCGTGCTAAATACTAAGGGCATATTTGGCGTTCCGGCGTCTGCTTCGACAGTTTTCAATATAGTATCGATGGTCGTCGGTCTCGGCCTTGCGTTCTGGTTGAGCGGCGGTGGCTGGACCTCGTCGCCTGACAAGAATGCGATCCCGGACGCGGCTTCTCAATGGGCGATAATCGGTATGTCGATCGGCACACTGATCGGCGGGGCGTCGCAGCTTGTGATGCAGTTGCCGTCGCTTCATAGTGTCGGCTTTCGCTTCATGCCTGTTCTGAGCCTTGCTGACGAAGGCGTTCGTAAAGTGCTCGCTTTGATGACACCCGCGATACTTGGCACTTCAGCCGTTCAGATAAACGTCCTCATAAACACATATTTCGTCTCTTCGATAGAAGGTGCCCAGGGCTGGTTGAATTTCGCATTTCGCCTAATGCAATTTCCGATCGGATTGTTCGGTGTGGCGGTCGGCACGGCCGCGATCCCGGTGATGTCACGCCTCGCAAGCGAAGGAAAGACAAAAGATCTTCGCGACACGATCTCTTCGTCGATGAACCTTGTGTTCCTGCTCACTTTACCGTCGGCGTGCGGTCTGATCGTACTCGGCGAACCGATTATTCGACTGATCTATGAACGCGGCAAGTTTGATGCGACGGCGACCTCTATGACGGCGATCGCTCTCGCAGGCTATTCGATCGGACTGACAGGTTATGCGGCGATCAAGATATTATCACCAGCGTTCTATGCGTTGAACGACGCAAAAACGCCGATGATCATCGCTCTTGCTTCGATCGTCGTCAATGGATTTGGTAGCTACTTTTTCCGCGAATGGCTCTCTGTTTACGGCGTTACGCCCGAGACGCCGCACGGTTACGGGCATGTCGGTGTGGCACTCGCGACTTCGCTTGTGGCTTTGGTCAATTTCTTTGCTCTCGCTTTGCTCCTGCGCAAAAAGATCAAGCGTTTGAATGGCCGCAATATCATCATGTCGTTCCTAAAGATAGCGGCGGCGTCTGCGGTGCTGTCGGCGGTCTGCTATTTCGTCTATTATCTGATGCTCGGGCGTTTTGGAAACGACGGATACTGGCTGCGGTTTGCTGAGGCATTCGTGCCCATCGGCCTCGGCGGACTCGCGTTCCTGATAGTTGCGAAACTGCTGAAGATTCACGAGCTCGAACAGCTTTTCGGAACACTCAAACGTAAATTCGCGAGGTAAATTATGCCAACGATAATGGATTTCAAAGGAACTTCACCGACTATTCACGAGTCTGTCTATCTAGCCGACGATGTGTTCGTGATCGGCGACGTTGAGATCGGCGAAGATGCGAATGTGTGGTTCGGTTCGGTGCTTCGCGGCGATGTTAGTTACATTCGTATCGGCGCGAGGACGAATATCCAGGATATGACGATGATCCACGTCAGCTCGACCTTCGGCCCGACGATCATTGAAGACGAAGTCACCGTCGGCCATCGCGTCACACTTCACGGTTGTCACGTCGAACGACAATGCCTGATCGGAATGGGAGCCATCGTCATGGACGAAGCGCGAATCGGCGAACAGTCGATCATTGGCGCCGGAGCTCTTGTTTCTCCGGGAACGGTAATTCCGCCGCGAGTGCTCGCCATCGGTTCGCCTGCACGCGTAAAACGCGCTCTGACCGCGGAGGAGCTCGCCTATCTCGACAAATCCTGGCGAAACTATGTCGAACTGAAAAACATCTACCAGACCTAGCCACAATGGCACGAATTGCACTAGTTCTTTCTTATTCGTGCTATTCGTGTAATTCGTGGCTAAAATACTCTTATGGCAAGCACTAATCCGGCACGTGGAATGCGCGATTTCCTTCCGGCTGACGTCCGCAAGCGCAACTACGTCATCGGGATCATTAAACAAGTTTACGAATCCTACGGCTTCGAACCGCTCGAAACCCCGTCCGTCGAAAACCTCGAAACCCTCATGGGCAAATACGGCGACGAAGGCAATCAGCTTGTTTTCAAGATCCTCAAACGAGGCGAGAAACTCGACCTAGCGAACGCAACCACCGAGAGCGATCTTTCCGATCTGGCGTTACGTTACGACCTAACAGTCCCGCTCGCCCGCGTCGTTGCTAACAACAAAAACGATCTCCCGAAATTTTTCAAACGCTATCAGATCCAACCAGTCTGGCGAGCCGACCGGCCAGCCCGCGGACGCTTTCGTGAGTTTTATCAGTGTGATGTTGATTGCATTGGATCGGAATCTTTGGTCGTTGAGGCGGAGATAATTTCCGCTGCTAGCCACATTCTTTCAAAACTCGGATTTAAAGATTTCGAAGTTCGTATCAATCATCGCGGACTGTTGGGTAAGATGGTCGCCGACGCCGGAATTGAGAATGAAACCGACGCTCTCGTCGCGTTAGACAAACTCGATAAGATCGGTGCCGAAGGCGTTACGAAAGAACTCGTCGAACGCGGCATTTCTGAAGCTTCCGCAGATAATTTCCTTGCGGCTGTGAATGGCAATACGTCGAATGATGATCTCGACGCTGTTTTAGCAATGTGCAGCGAACTTCGGGTAAAGATCGATCCGTCGCTCGCACGCGGCCTGTCTTATTACACTGGCACGATCATGGAGATCGTCCTGACGGACGGTGATTTCAAAGGGAGCATCGGCGGCGGCGGCAGATATGACGGTCTTATCGGGATGTTTGGGAAAGAGCAGATCCCGGCGTGCGGATTTTCTTTGGGACTTGAACGAATTCTTGTTGTTATGGAGGAACGCGGGATGTTTCCGCCCGAGATCGCCGAATCGACGCCTGCGGACGTGATGGTGACGATCTGGAGCGAGGAAACCATTGCAGATTCCCTAAAACTCGCAAACGAACTCCGCTCGCAAGGCCTCCGCGTCACGCTCTACCCCGAACCCGACAAACTCGGCAAACAATTCAAATACGCCGACCAGATCAAGGTTCCGTTTGTGTGTATCCTCGGCGAAAGTGAACTCGCGGAGAACAAAGTAACGGTCAAGAATCTAAAAACCGGTGAGCAGACACTGTGCCCAACGAGCGAAATAAGTGCAATTATTTTGGGAGGTTAACTGGATATGCCGGAAAACTCGGAAAAGACTTTGGGGCTGACACAAATTCCCCCAGAAACATTCGAACACGACCTTCGAGTCAACGAAAAGTATCAGTCATTTTCGCGAGAGATGCTTCGACTCTCAATCGCCGGGATTGGCACAATTGGCTTGGTTGTCTTCTCAAAGGCTGATTCGTCTTTTCTGAAAGTTTCGAGATATCAGGTTATAACGTTCTTCGGACTACTGTTGTTTTTATCAGCTATTTCCTTTTTGCTTTCCATGGCTTTCTCTCTCGTTCACTTATACGTCAGTGCGGACGCAGAGGCATTTCATCTTCGATTTTTGAGAATGCAAATAACGATTCCAAAAGTCGCACAGCCAGACAATATACGTGGCATAAGTGGTTTTTCAGATTATTGGCTAAATGACGAAACATACTCGAAGTTGACTTCTCTTAACGATAAAGCGTGGAAAGAACGGGAAGTAAGAAACTATCTGATGAAACTAGCGGGACGGGTTTTGTTTTGGGCAGCATTCAGTCTTGGAGCAGGCGGTTTGTTTTTTGTACTTTCGATGATTGTCCTTATCCTTAATTGATAGAAATGAATAATTCAGTGGTTGCTAATTTTCACGCCGACGCACTGCTATCGTTTCGCAATTACAAAAAAATGGCGGAGCGTGCGGTGGAGCAGGTCTCGGACGAAGAGTTTTTTGCTCTGATCGATGCGGAATCGAACTCTATCGCATTGATAATTAAGCACATCGCCGGAAATCTGCATTCGCGATGGCGTGATTTTCTGACCACCGACGGCGAAAAGGCTGATCGGAATCGTGATACCGAATTCGAGATCATCGAAGATTCGCGAGAGGGTTTGATGAACGCTTGGAACGACGGTTGGCAGACGTTGTTCGACAGTTTAGAGCCTTTGACCCTCGCAGACTTCTCACGAACCATATCGATCCGGGGCGAGCCGCACACCGTCGTCGAGGCCATCAACCGCCAGCTCACGCATTACAGCTATCACATCGGCCAGATCGCTCTGCTCGCAAAGCATTTCAAATCGAGCGAATGGCGAACCCTTAGCGTACCGAAAAACCGGTCGGCCGAATTCAACGAATTTCTCGCAAAGAAACAACTCGACGGCGAGCAAACCGGGGACAGATTCGCCTCAGTTCAAGAATTTTCTCAGGACAAAGAGAAAGGCGAGTCCGTTTAGAACTCGCCTTTCCGAATGTTAGCGGATGTAGCCGTAACTTCTGCCGATACGCTGTCGGCTGACAACATATCGCGTCACGCGGCCGTTCGGGTGATATGTTACGCGGACGACCTCACGATATCGAAAGCGACCGATCGTGACGATCCTAGTTTGCGTCACAACTCTCGCTCTTCGCTGACCGACGCGTCTGCCGGGCTGTCCGACTCTCACACGAATTTGCGGATCGACCGAGTTTGACGACGAAGTCTTAGCTTCGGCCGCGGCCGGTATTATCAACGAAGTACTAGCTATGATTGCGGATAGTATAATTTTTTTCATGATTTCCCCCTTATTTGCGAAGCATTTATGACAACAGAGTTTTGTTGCCACTAGTACGACGCCTGACGACATGCGAATGGTTGACCTTTATTTCGCAAAGAAGTGTCAACGAATTGTCAGCGGCAGATGTGGTATTCTGAAAGCCGTCGCTGTTTATGAGATCCATTTCCATCCTTGGCTCAACCGGCTCCATTGGCTGCAACACACTGAAAGTTGTCGAACATCTCGGCGATATTCGCGTCGTTGCGATGGCAGCCGGACGAAATGTTGATGTATTTGCCGAGCAAATCGCAAAGTTTCGCCCGGAACTGGTCGCCGTTGCCGACGAAATCGCAGCCGGAGAGCTCGAACAGTGTCTTGGCGGCCACAAGCCGAAAATAGTTCACGGAGAGGACGGCCTCGTCGCTGTCGCAACGCACGAACAAACTTGCACGCTGGTTTCCGCAACCGTCGGAGCCGTTGGTTTCGTTCCGACCCTTCGAGCGATCGAAGCAGGCAAACGCGTCGCACTCGCCAACAAAGAAACGCTCGTGATGGCCGGCGAGTTGATGACCAAAGCCGCCGCCGCATCAGGTGCCGAGATCTTACCTGTTGATAGCGAACACAACGCGATCCACCAATGTTTACGCGGCGAAAAGCATGCGGAAGTTCGCCGATTGATACTCACGGCGTCCGGCGGCCCGTTTCGCACGAAATCGAAAGATGAGATCGCAATTGCGACTCGCGAGCAGGCCTTGGCACATCCAAATTGGGACATGGGCGACAAGATCACGATCGATTCAGCAACTCTGATGAACAAAGGCCTTGAGGTGATCGAGGCACATTGGCTGTTTGGTTTTGGTGCCGATCAGATCGACGTTATTGTGCATCCGCAGTCGATCGTTCACTCAATGGTCGAGATGATCGACGGCTCGATCATCGCCCAGCTTGGCGTGACCGATATGAAACATGCCATTCAATACGCGATCACCTATCCAGATAGAAAACCAAATGTTCTCGAGCCGCTCGATCTTTCATCGCTAAGCCGTCTTGATTTCGAGCCGCCCGATCTCGATAAATTCCCTTGTCTCGCCCTCGCATTTGACGCCCTGCGAACTGGCGGCACAATGCCTGCGGTACTGAACGCTGCCAACGAGATCGCCGTTAAGTCGTTTCTCGACAACAAAATAGCTTTCGGCGACATCCCAAATATCGTGCGCGATGTTTGCACCGAACATTCGGCAACGCCCGCCGATTCGCTTGAATCCGTGCTGAACGCTGATAAATGGGCACGCGAACGCGCTATAATGATCGTTTCGGAATCCGCTGCGGCGGCGTAAGAGTTTTATAAGATGTTAGACATAATAATTGCCATTTTAGCTATTGTTTTCGTCCTCGGTGTGGCGATCAACATTCATGAATTCGGCCATTTCGCGGTCGCGAAACTGTTCGGAATGCGTGTCGATGCCTACTCATTCTTCGGCCTCGGGCCAAGGCTGTTCGGGTTCAAGATCGGGCACACTGACTATCGAATTTCGGCGATCCCGCTCGGTGCGTACGTAAAGCTTTACGGCGACGAATCGAACACCGGCCTCGAAGCCAAAGACGACGAAAGCGAGGTCGTGCCGGAAAGTGAACTTTACGAACTGCGCCCACGCTGGCAGAAGTTCTTCGTTATGCTCGGTGGACCGTTCATGAACATCGTGCTCGCACTTGCAATACCGTTTGTAATGGCTTTGAGCTACGGCGTCCCCGTAAATCCTGCGCCGATCGTCGGCAGTGTCGAAGTTGGCGGTGCCGCAGAAAAGGCCGGCATCAAAGTCGGCGACCGCATCGTTAATTTTAACGGTACAGCTGCACCGTCTTGGGATCGAGTTCTCGATGACGCTTTGCTAAATCCTGAAAAGCCGATGCCTGTTGTCGTAGATCGCGATGGCCAACAAGTCTCACTAACGATCACTCCAACGAAAGTCACGCAGAGTGGACAGTCAGCAGGATTCCTTGACATGGACGCTGATACAGGTTCCGAGCCCGTTGTTGTCGGCGGCCTAGATCCTGAGTTGCCTGCCGCGACAGATGGGGTAAAGGTCGGCGATTGGGTGCTTTCGGTCAATGACCAAACGGTCAAGAACGTACAATCGATGCGAAAAATGATCGCGGATGCGAAGGATCAACCGATCAAACTCGCCATCGACCGTAACGGCGAAAAGGTTGTGATCAATACCAAAGCCGGACAGAAAGACGGCGAATATCGCATCGGCGTCGCATTCGATCCGACATTGCTAAATCGGCGCGAAACTGTCGGTGTAGCCGGTGCCGCCGGATTTGCGGTCGATCAGAATCTGCGGATTCTTCGTATGACCGGAGCCGCTCTCGGCCAGGTTGGCACAGGCGAGCGTTCTGCAAAAGACACAGTATCAGGCCCGATCGGTATCGGCCAAGTGATCGTCAAAACCGTTTTCGCCAGCGGATTCATTGGCCTCGTAGGGCTATTGATGGCGATCTCGCTAAGTCTCGGTGTGATGAATCTGCTGCCAATTCCAATGCTCGACGGCGGGCAGATCATGGTTTTAGGAATCGAAAAAGTCCTTTCGTGGTTTGGGAAAACTCTCTCGATGGTCGCCCGCGAACGGATCCAAATGACCGGCTTCGCGATCGTCTTGCTGCTAATCGTGACGGTTACGTTCTTTGATATTTCGCGATTTTTCACTAAATGAGAAAGCCAACTCGCTCGGTAAAAGTTCGAGACATTCAGATCGGCGGTGGTGCGCCGGTGGCGGTTCAGTCGATGACGAAGACCGACACGACCGATGTCGACGGCACGCTGAAACAGATCAATGAAATGGTCGAGGCGGGCTGCGAGATCGTCCGTATCGCGGTGCCTGACGACGATGCGGCGGCGGCAATGTACGAGATCCGCAAACGCACAGATGTGCCGATCGTCGCGGACATTCATTTCCATTACAAGCTAGCTCTGAAAGCTCTCGACGCCGGAATCGATAAGCTACGGATCAATCCAGGCAACATAGGCTCGATCGACCGCGTTCGCGAGGTCGTGCGTGCTGCTGAGGCTCGCAAGGTGCCAATTCGAATTGGAGTCAACGGCGGTTCGCTTGAGAAAGATCTGCTTAAGAAATACGGTTCCGCAACGCCTGAGGCGATGGTCGAAAGCGGCATGCGACACGTTCGCATTCTCGAAGACCTCGGCTTTTCCGACACTGTTATTTCGCTAAAAGCTTCGGACGCAAACCGCATGGTCGAGGCTTATCGGCTGATGGCAGAGAAGGTCGATTATCCTTTGCACCTCGGCGTAACTGAAGCAGGCACACCATTTGGCGGTACTATCAAATCCGCGATCGGTCTCGGAATTTTGCTTCACGAAGGTATCGGCGATACGATCCGCGTAAGTTTGGCTGCCGAACCTCACGAAGAAGTTCGCGTCGGTTGGGAAATTCTAAAATCGCTTGAACTTCGCAAACGCGGCGTCACGGTTGTCGCATGCCCGACGTGTGGACGTCTTGATATCGATAATTTTGTTGAGATCGTTACCGAAGTCGAGCGTCGTCTTGCTCACGTCGAAGAACCACTGCATCTTTCGATCATGGGTTGTGCCGTAAACGGTCCCGGCGAGGCTCACGATTCCCAACTCGGCATTACCTTTGGCCGCAATGTCGGAATGATCTTCAAAGACGGCGTTCCAATGCGGCGTGTTGCAGGAGCGGACATTGTTGAGGAATTTGTAAAGGAAGTTGAGCTTCTCCGAAAAGAAGGCGGCAGTGCGAAGTCTTTGATCGAAGAGAAGCCGCTGGTGCAGATCACTTAAGGAAATAATATCGTCAGCGGCCACGCCGGAATATTTCTTAGAACCCCAAACACGACCAGCACGACCATAAAAGCGTACATGAATCGCGGGTTCGTCGGCCACATATTCAGGCCTCGGCCTCGGAAAGCGAGCAAAACCAGAGACGCAAACACCCAGCCAAGTATTATTGCCCAAAAAGGCGTAAAGATGTTGAAGTCGATCGCCGTAATTATGTCGCCGTGGAATAACGCGTGAAATCCGCGAGTCAGGCCGCAGCCGGGACATGCCAGTCCGGTAAACGCAAACAGCGGACAAACCGGCAAGAACGTAGCTTTCGTCGGCTCGACCGCCGCAACAACTGTCGAACCTCCGGCGAGCAACGCTGCTCCAACGGCAGCCGAAACACGCGTCGTAGTCGGGGAAATATCGATTGCCGGTATTTTCGCTTCTTCGATCATTTGCTTGCTGCCATTGTAACAAACAACGCGTCGGTCGCGACTTTCTTGTTGATGTTCACATTCAATTCGCCGCGAAGTTTCTCGATGCTGTCGATCCACACGGGAATTGCCGACGAAGCCGAAGCTTCGGACAGTCTGGATAACACGGCGGAATATTCGGTGTTTACGATTGCATTCTGATCGCCGGTTTTGGCTATTCGCCAGATGTCATGGAGCAATGATTCGAGCAGATCGATCTCAGATTCGAAGCCGTCTTTGTTCTTCGCATCGTTCATTTCTTCGGAGATCTTGAGCAAGGTTGCTGCGTCTCGGCTGCCGATGGCGTTGTTGACGACGGTCATCATGCGCTCGCTCCGGCGGCGGTATTCTTCGGCATTGATAGAAACGGCGCGGCCGATGCTTCCGTGTGATAACGCGGCGGCAAGGCGAGCTTCGTCGTGCGAATATGCGCGTTTCTCGATCAAATGCCGTTCAACATCGGCGCGTTCGATGGGCGAAAATCTGAGTATTTGACAGCGTGATCTGATCGTTTGCAGCAAGCTGTCAGGTCGTGAAGTGATCAGGAAAATGTGCGATGTGTCGGGCGGTTCTTCGAGAGTTTTTAGTAGCGCATTCGCCGCTGCATCGTTCATTTTATCGGCGTCGTCAATGATAAAGAACCGTGATTCAGCTTCGTATGGACGAAAATTGGCTTCGGCCTCAAGGCTTCGGATCGAATCGACGAGGATGTTTCGTTTATATGGAACTACGGTGCCAACATCGCGGTGACCGCTCCAAATGACTAGCTTATGTGCGTCTTTGTCGTCATCAGCGGGAAACGCGAATTCGCCGACACGCGTGCAGATCGAACAAACACCGCACGGCTCGCTGTCGGTCGTATCGCGGCAGAGCATCGCGCGAACGGTGGCCAGTGCGAACTGGCGTTTACCGACGCCTTCGTCGCCCGCGAGAATGAGCGAATTCGGCACCCGACGCCCTGCGACGAATCGCCGAAGCACGTGCTTGATAGCATCATTTCCTATTAGGTCGGCAAACATTTAGTTCATTCTCTCGCTCAACACCGTTACAACTTTTGAGTAGATATCTTCGATCGAGCCTTCAGCGTCAATGACACAAACTCGTTCAGGTTCGTGTTTCGCAATGTCAAGATATGCTTCGCGAACGCGCTGATAAAATTCCGCCGTCTCGCTATCCATTCGGTTCGCAGTCGCTCCGGACGACTGTCGTGTGTTCATTCTTTCCAGTGCAGTAGCAACCGTGATATCGAAGAACAACGTTAGATCGGGCTTCAAACCACCGGTCGCAAGGCCAATTACTTCAGCGATCGTATCGGCATCAAAGCCGCGGCCGGCACCTTGATAGGCTGCGGTCGCGTCGGCATATCGATCTGATATTACGACCTTGCGGGCGGCGAGTGACGGTCTAATTAGATGCTCGACGTGTTGTGCCCTGTCCGCGGCAAATAAAAGCAATTCGGCGAGTGGCGAGACAGTTTCAGTTGTTTCAAGAAAGGCCGAGCGCAGGTGCCGTCCAAGCGGCGTTCCACCTGGCTCGCAGGTTGTTACGACATCGTGGCCGGCGTTCGTTAAATGATGCTCGATCAGGCGCAGTTGTGTCGATTTGCCGCTGCCGTCAATGCCTTCAAACGTTATGAATTTTCCCTTCAAGATTGATGTTCGGAGCCGGGCCGACGCTCCTGCGAGATAGTGGAAACGCCGTGTTTGAACACGAGTACATCCGTGCCGCCGACGTCGAGCAAGACCGAAAACTTGTCAAAACTCTTGATGCGACCGGTCATGGTCGAGCCGTGAAGAAGATGGATGACGACCGAGATGCGTTCGCGGCGAGCCGAATTCAAAAATGCGTCTTGAATGTTCTGTGCAACTGGCTTCTCCATAATCAGTTCATCTCCACCGGCAATTTTGCAACGATTATAGCAGAATAATCGCTGCTTTCAACAAAACTAGCCTTTGTGGCCCAAAATCTCGTCCACAAGCCCGTCTCTCATTCCAAATCCGTCGAGCCAAATCGCATCAGGTTCGCCGCGGAACCATGTAAATTGACGTTTGGCGTAATTGCGAACGTCTTGTTTCGACCGTTCGATCGCCGATTCCAGATCTCGCTCGTCGCGAAGATACTCACAAACGCGACGATAGGCGTGAGCACCGAGAGCGTTCGTATCATCTCTTACGCCCGAATCTCGCAACTGTTTCACTTCGTCGATGAGGCCCTTTGCGAAATGCTGTTCAGTACGGGCGTTGATCTTTGCGTAAAGTTCGTCACGCGGCGGTGCAAGTACGAACAAGCGTATTCTATCGACAAAATCAGGAGCTTTTTCACGCTCCGGCTGAATCTCAGACATTCGCTTTCCAGTCTGGTGAAATACCTCAAGTCCACGTATCACGCGTACATGATCGTTCTCTCCGAGTGTGGCGGCTAGCTGCGGATCGACCTCGACAAGCAACGCGTGCATATGTGCCGCTCCTTTTTCGCGATGAAGTTTGCGGAAATGTTCGCGCAAATCTATATCGGTTGGAGGACTGTCGAACAGCGGCCGCCGCAGCGTTCGAAGATAAAAACCTGTTCCACCGACAAGGATCGCTGTTTTGCCGCGTGATTCAATGTCCTCAATTACTGTTACCGCGTCTCGAGCCCAATCGGCGGCAGTGTAGCTGATCGTCGGCTCGACGTAGTTTATGAGGTGATGCCGTACACCGAGCATCTCCTCACGGGTTGGTTTAGCTGTCGCGATCTCGATGCCTTTGTATATCTGAACGGAATCGAAATTTACAACCTCGCCGTCAACGCTCAGTGCCAACGCGACGCTCAACGCCGTCTTGCCCGAACAAGTCGGGCCTGAAATTGCATAGATCGGTCGAGACACAGCCATTGTTTGAGGATATCACGCGGGAAGTGGAGGTCACTTAAGGTTCAGTCGGTAAAGCGTGTATCTGCCAAATGCCTCGCCTTTGTCGCGAACATACCAACGGTCGATGGCGTCGAAATTAGTAAAGCCGTCAGTTTCGGCGATGGCGTAGGTGAGCGGAATGCCGTTCGTTCTCGGATCGAACCTTTCAATGTAGCGGGCGAATTTGTCGGCTTCGGCGTCGATCTCGCGGAATGTGAGCGGCTTGTATTCGCTGTTCAGGCGGTCGCTGTGGCGGCCCCAGCCGAAAAGGGCGATCATCGAGACAAAATCATCGCCGTTCTTCATATTGGCGGCGAGGCTATTTGGCGATACGCCCAAATAGTAAAGATATTGGTAGTAACGCTCTTTGTTCTCCTGCCAAGTGACGCCCGCGAAAACGTGTTGATGCCGTGCCCACAACACCGGCTGCGGAGCCAGCGTCGGTAGATCGTCTCCCTCGGCAATGCCAAAGTGCATTACGTTCTCGTTTCTCCAGTTGCCGGTCTGTTTTGCGATCTCGTCGAGTTTGCGGGCGACCGGCAAAGCCTCGTCGCGAGCGACGTTTACGTCGTCCAGTATCTTCACGGTGTAGTGACATTCGACAAATCCCCAAGCAATTGCGATGACTGTAAGCGTTGCAAAGACAGCATTTCTTGCGGCGGGCTTAACATCCTTCGCTTTCGTCCAAAGCAAACCAAATGTCACTAGCAAAGCCGCTCCTGCGACGTAATTGCCGATAAACACCTGGTAATGTATCGGCTGCAGAGAACGTCCGGTGATTATCTGTTGATTGAAAACCACGAGCGGAACGAGCGCAAGTGAGATCGCAAAAATCGTGGAACGGTCGCAAAGTTCAAGCATCTTTGTCGCAACGGCGATCGCGATCATTGCGAGCGTCAGATAACCGATGATCTCAGGTACGCGAAACAGATCAGGCTGACGCGTATAGACGAGCAGTTGAACATCGTCCATCGTATGCGAACGTTGGGATAGCAAATGTGCGTACGGAGCCAATGCGATCAAGCAGCCGATACCGACGATGACGAGGCGTTTGATGTCCGCGAACCAGCCGTTTGGTCGAACCACGAGCCAGCAAAGTCCTAAGCATCCGAGCCAAGCGATCGCTGTTGTCCAGACGTAGAAGTAAGAGAAGGCTGTGTAGGCGAAAGCGGCGGAAGACAAGGAGACAAGGAGTAAGGGAGACAAGGAGCGTTCGGACCTTTGGTTTATGAGTTTCCAAACGAGGCCGAGGAAAAGAAAGAATGCAGGGAAAGCCATCGCAGGTATGTAGCGGCGGAAACCGGGGAAATATGGATAGGCGTAGCTCCAGCCGGTTATTTCGCCGATGGCTCCTTCGCCGGCGAAGATGGCTCCGCCTGCGAGCGTCACGAGTGAGCCTGCCATCGCAACAATGTCGTCGCCGGTGATCATTCGGATCAGCCAAAACAGCAGTAATGCCGCGAAAAACGCCGCAAATGCACCGCCAAGCGTCATCGCCCACGGCGTTCCAATGCCAAGCAATCTCGCAGGCATTGCGATCGTGTACGGTGCGGCAAATTGTATCGAAAACAGCGATTCAGGCTGCGTGCTCTCAATCGAATCATCGCGGCCTGTGTAAGGGTCGTTTTTACGCGGGCGTCCGTCGATCAGTGCCCGCACATACGCGGCGTACGCAACCTCGTCGATGTCGTTGTAGGCATAATGACCGTTCCACGCGTCACCGCGAAGATACAACATCTTCATCTGCGGATACAGCGAGAAAATTGCGAGAAAAACTCCCGCGATAATGCCAAAACGCCAACGGATCGCCATAAAGAACTGTCAGATTAGCATATTCCAACGACCGACCGAATTGTGGTAAATTGTGGTTACTATGAACAAACATATTTCCCGCATCGCGTTGGCGTTGGTAGCACTTTCCTTTTCCGGAATCGCCTCGGCTCAGATCGTGGATCAAGAGGCAAAGCTTAAATCGCTTCCGAAACTAGAGAAACGGCCAATTTCCGAACGTCATATGTTCGGTACTAAACTGACCGTAAATGTTTCAGTTGATGAAAAAGGTAATGTAATAGCCGTGCAATCTATTACCGGTCCGGGCGATACGTGTCAGGATATTAGCTTGCCGGAGGTGGTCGCGATCAGAAAGGCGGCGGAAGCGATCGCATTCAAGGCAAAGTTTGATCCGGCAATTGGAAATGGAGAGAAAGTCGCTTCGAGTGCCGCAATAGAAATCGAGTTTCCTACAATGGTCAAGGCGATGCCGGTCACGGAATCTGAGTCGTCGATCTCAACGTCGAGGGGTTATACCAGTACGGGAGACAATGTTATAGCGATGCGTGTGAAGGAGAGCGGTGAAACTTCGGCTGCTTCCGCGAACGAGAAATCAGCTAAACCGTCCGAATCCAACTCCGGCGTAGGAGGATTGGGCGTACAGAAGGACGAAGTCGCTTTAAGTCCAAGCACAAAGGTAAATGATGATGGCACTCTTCCGGGTGGAGTCCTGAACGGCAAACCCAGCGTATTGTCGAAGCCCGTTTATCCGGCCGCTGCACGAGCAGTTAGAGCTTCGGGCTCGGTTAATGTACAAGTGTTAATTGGCGAAGATGGTAAGATCTTATCGGCCACGCCAATATCTGGACATCCGTTACTTCGAACATCGGCGAGGCATGCAGCTTGCAGCTCCAGATTCGGTCCGACAACACTTTCCGGGGTGCCTGTAAAGGTTTCGGGCATTATCACGTACAATTTCGTTCCATGATCGAATGGTTACTTCGTTACAAGTTTCGCTAACTCGCGCTTCAGCAACTTGCCGGTCGGGCCTTTGGGGATGTCGTCCAGGAAATGGACGGTTTTAGGGCATTTGTAGTCGGCTAGGTGTTGTTTGCAGAAGTTGATGATGTCCTGTTCGGTGACTTGTGGGGCGGCGGGCACACTCCCTACCGATCGTGTTTCTGCCTTTAAAACAATAAACGCTGCAACTTCTTCGCCGTAGAGGTCGTCGGGGACGCCGATGCAGGCGGCTGCGGCGACTGCTGGATGTGTATATAGAACGTCGTCGATCTCTCGTGGATAGATGTTTTCGCCGCCGCGGATGATCATGTCGGATTTGCGGTCGGCGATGTAGTAAAAGCCGTCGGCGTCGCGATAGCCGATGTCGCCGGTGTGAAACCAGCCGTTGGCAAATGCCGTCTCCGTCGCATAAGGATTCTTGAAATATCCTTTGCAGATGTTCGGCCCGCGAAGTACGATCTCGCCGAGTTCACCGTCGGGCTGCGGCTCGTCATTCTCATTAAAGATCGCCATCTCATTGCCGATCGGCTTGCCGCACGAGCCCGGACGCCGCTCTTTGTTTGGCGGATTGAACGTCGAGCGGCACGTCGATTCCGACAGGCCATAGCCCTCGATCACGAGCACGCCGAAGGTTTCCTCAAATCGATTTAGTACCTCAGCCGGAACCGGAGCCGAGCCGCACATGGCGAATCTTAACGATTTTGGATTCTGGATTTTGGATTTTGGATTC
Organism: uncultured Acidobacteriota bacterium; assembly: GCA_937871585.1. Classification (GTDB taxonomy): domain Bacteria; phylum Acidobacteriota; class Blastocatellia; order Pyrinomonadales; family Pyrinomonadaceae; genus OLB17. The sequence goes on from CALMPJ010000060.1 coordinate 37,793, forward strand.
CGTTCTGAATTCTGAATTCCGAATTCTGCATTTTTCTGTAAAAGCATACTCAACATCGTCGCGACGCTTCCGAAGCTTGTGATCTTGTATTTCTCGATTATGTCCCAGAATCTTGATGCCGAGAATTTTGGGCTGACGACGGTTGAGCCGCCGGCATAGAGCGCCGTCATCGTTGTGACAGAGACGGCGTTCATGTGGAACAGCGGCATTACGGTCAGCAGCCGGTCGTCCTCACCAAAGCCCATCCATTCCGCGATCTGTTGTGCGTTTGCCAGTAGATTGCCGTGAGTCAGCAGACAGCCCTTAGGCTTGCCGGTTGTGCCTGAGGTGTAGATGATGATGGCGTCGTCGTCGGGATCGATAAAAATGTCGGAACCGCTAGCGTCAGCCGCCGGCAAGTTTGCTAGGTCCAGTGCGACGTTGGGAATACCAAACCGCGTCGTCGTAGTAGCATCGCCCGTGCCGCCCGCTGACGCAGGCGGTTCTGACAAGAGCAACTTCGATTCGGAGTTGTTGACGACCCATTCGATCTCCTCGGATTTGAGCAGGGAATTGACCGGCCCGGCGATGGCGCCGATCTTCCAGCAGGCGAAGTAGGCGATGATGTATTCGGGTGAATTCGGCATCAGCAGGCTGACAACGTCGCCTTTTGCTATGCCATTTGCGAGCAGCAAATTTGCTGTTCCATTGACTGAATGGTCGAATTCGGCGTATGTCCATTGACGTCCGTCCGTCTCGGAAAAAAGAAATGGCTTGTTGCCGTATGCGGCAACTCGTTGTTCGAGCAGTTGTCTGACGTTGTCGCTCATCGCCAATAAATATAATATATGTGAGCATTATCATCGACAGGACAACGTAATAATATGACGACTTATCGCAGTTTTATCGGCGGCAAATGGATCGACTCGACCTCTGGCAAAACGCTCCCGAACATCAATCCCGCGGACACAAACGACATCATCGGCCACGCGCAGATCTGCACTCGCGAAGAAGCTCGAAGTGCAGTCGAAGCGGCGTACAACGCCCGCCACGCGTGGAAGAACACGCCCGCACCCGCTCGCGGCCGAATTCTGACCGTTATGTCGCGGCTGATGGAACAGCACAAAGAGGAACTCGCCCAGCTGTTGACGCGCGAAGAAGGCAAGACCATCTCCGAAGCTCGCGGCGAAGTTCAGCGTGCGACAAACGTAATGGAATTCTGCGCCGGCGAGACGCGCCGTATGAACGGAGAGACGATCCAGAGCGAACTGCCGGACAATTGGGCATACACGATCAAGGAACCGCACGGCGTCGTTGCTTTGGTCACACCGTGGAATTTCCCGGTTGCGATTCCCGTGTGGAAGATCGCTCCGGCATTGGCTGCGGGCAACACTGTCGTTTTCAAACCAGCGTCAAACACGCCTGCGACTGCGGTACGTATTGTTGAGCTATTTATTGAGGCAGGCGTGCCGGACGGCGTGCTAAATCTTGTGATCGGTTCCGGCAGCGAGGCTGGCGACGAGATCATCAATCATCCGGCTGTTCGCGCCGTGTCGTTTACAGGTTCAAGCGAGATCGGGTTCAAGATGTACGAGCAGATCGCAAAACGCGGCATTCCGTTTCAGGCTGAGATGGGCGGCAAAAATCCTGTGGTCGTACTCGAAGACTGCGATATGGATCTCGCGGTTGAACACACAGCAGCAGGAGCGTTTGGTTCGACGGGACAGCGTTGTACGGCGACTTCGCGGGCGGTTGTTGTAAATTCGATCGCCGATAAATTTGTCGAAAAGATCGTTGCGAGAGCCAAAGCTTATAAGCTCGGAGCCGGAGTTGATCCGACAAGCGAGATCGGGCCTTCGGTCGATGAATCGCAGTTCAACACTGTTCTCAAATACATGGACATCGGCCGCGAAGATGGTGCGAAACTGCTTTGCGGCGGCGGAAAAGCAAGCGGCGAAGGCCTCGAAAATGGCTATTTTGTTGAGCCGACCGTGTTCGACCACGTCACGCCCGACATGAGGATCGCCCGCGAAGAAATATTCGGCCCAGTATTATCGATATTGCGTGTCAAAGATCTCGACGAGGCTATGACTGTAGCGAACGACTGCGAATACGGCCTTTCGTCGTCGATCTTCTCAAACGACTACAATGACATATCGCGATTCGTCAGCGAGATTGAATCCGGCATGACGCACATCAATAGCCCAACAACTGG
>CALMPJ010000061.1 GCA_937871585.1 uncultured Acidobacteriota bacterium
ATGCCGCCCGGTCGAAGTTGGAGTCAAACGGTGATTTCGCCGCGACAAAACAAAGAGTTGAGAAGACGTATCGTGCAAGAATCGCATAATCGCATGCCTGACCCCAATCTTCTGTAGAAAGTTTCACAGAAAACACAGGAAACGAAATGATAAATAACTATTCATACAAGTTGATCCTAATTGTTACAGCGTTTCTAATTCCGCAAGTATGTCTCGGGCAAACCAATTCTTCGGCGATCCCGAAATCGGTAACTACAAGCGAACGCGAAATGCCAAGCTATTCTCCATTTCGTTATGTGATCATTGGACAACTGTCCGAAATTGAAAAAGTCGTAAATGAAAATGAGGATAACAGATACCTTGAAGTCCTCTTAAGGGATGACGACTTTACGGAAAAGAACTTGACAACCTTGTTCGGGTTGCTTGACGAACGAATCAAAGATAAGCCGTATTTTCTAATTCACGTAACTACATCGCTTGAGGCGATCTATACACCCGAAGAATTCGATCAACTCGGCGGTTGGGGGGCACCACCAAATTCCGATAAATTCAAGTATGCGTTCTTTTTTAGAGTTCCTGCTGGGAAATGGATTGACTATTCTATTCCTGGGAAAATAAAGGACAAGAAGGTTTGGATTAGCAAAAAGTAAGGGAACTAAGGGGAAAGGTCAGAATTGGGGTCAGCTATGAAGTTACACCAAGGAAGAATTGGGGTCGGACATGCGAATATGCGATTCTTTGACCAGTGACGGCGGTGATTGGGGTTGGTGGTGATGCTCAGACGGCGACGCTCATTCGGCATAGGACAAAGGCGGACGGCTTATAACCAGTAAAACATCTATTCGTGGGTGCGGCGCAAACGATGTATACCGGACATAGTCATGCTTTGATCATGAAACCTACAGGCTCTTTCGACGCCGGACTTACTAAACTTGATCTCCTGTACAATTCCAACCGCATTTACTTATTATCTAGAAATGGCCGCACTTTCAGAAAAGAAGCCGCTGGTTTCGATCATTATGGGCAGCAAGTCGGATTGGCCGACGATGGAGCATGCTTCGGTTGTGCTGGCGGAGTTTGGCGTGGCTCACGAGACAAAGATCGTGTCCGCTCATCGAACGTCTGATCTTCTTTTCGAGTTTGCGAAATCGGCGGAGGAACGCGGGATCGAGGTCGTCATCGCGGGTGACAGGTGTCACACCTGATCATAAATAAAGAATTAGAGTATTTGCTTAACCGCAACGACAGCTTGATAGACAAAAAAGGCTGGCGGTGTTTTTCCCGTCAGCCTTTTCAAATTTTGCGAATCCAGCTCAACCAATAAACATCTCGTCATCGACATAGACTCGGTCGATCTGTTTTGGTGCGGGGGCGAACAAAACTTCGAGCCCGCGGCGAACGCCGGCCATGATGGCGGCGATCTCGCGGGCAGGGACGACGATCTTTTCGTTTACGAATTCGGTCGTGTCCATAACGCGGGCGTGGGTTTTGTCGATCGATTCGCTGACCATTTCGACCTTGTCTTTGGCGGTGATCGCGGTTTGGCCGACAAGCGTTTTCAGCTCGCGAACCTCTTCTTTGATCAGCTCGGTCGATTCGGCAAGATGTTTGGTCGCAACCGAAAGATTCGAGGAGATCTCGGCAAACGAGACCGAGATCTCGCGGCCCTGAGCACCGATCGCGTCAACCTTCGTAATAAGCGGATCGAAGCGTTCCTCGAGCCTGTGAACCGTTTTGACCACGCGGCGAACCGTCACGGCGATCGCGATCAATGCTATCGCCATCACGATAAAACACACCGCGATCACGATCGACGAGATCATCTGCCAAAATTGCGGGTCGGACGTATTCATAGATTACTTTTCGTCTTTCGAATCAACAGGATAGCTTGCACGGCCATCGGCGATCGATTTCACTTCGTTCTTACGCTTTTCTTCGGTATAGGCGTCCTTGCCGGCTTCGATAGCAGCCGTGAATGGGTTAGCCGTACGAGCCGCAGCGGCTTTGGCTTTGTCGGCGATATCACCGGCCTTTTCAGAAGCCGATTGATAGATCTCGCCGGCCTTTTCACGCGAAACTTCGTAGTATTCGCCTGCCTTTTCTTGGATCTGATGGCCGTATTCCTTACCTTTCTCGATGCCCTTGCGGGTTGCGACGGCGATGTCACCACGCAGTTCTTCGCCCGATTTAGGTGCAAACAGCAATGCAAGGATCGCACCGATGCCGCCACCAACCAGCAGATAGGTTAATTTCGTTGCTGCACTCGTTTCTTCGCGTTCGTATTCGTGTCTCATAGTCATTCTCCTAATTCGTGTACTTCGAATCTTAGCAGATAGTAAGCGAATTGAGCAAAACTTTTCGTATGCGAGATGACGTTTATGAAAAGGCCCGGCCAGATCGTCCGGGCAAAAGACTCAAACTGCGACCAAATCTAGGCGACTTTAATGCCGAGTACGTTCGCAAGTTCACGTGCTGAAACGCTGTTAACGACGTCAAAATTCGGATTTGCTTTTAACGCGGCTGAAATATGTTTACGAGCAGCCGCTTTGTTTCCAAGCGAATTCTCGATAACAGCCGCATGATATAGAATTCGAGCGTCATTTGTCTTCAGACGAAGCGCATCGTTGATGTGTTTCTGAGCTTCTTTTGCGCGTCCGCTCTTTAGCATTGCCCACGCCAGAATGTCGGACGCGTAGATGTCCTTGTTGATAACAAAGTCGTCCTCGGCGATCTTCAACGCTTCATCAAGACGAACGCCATTGTCAGCCCACAGCAACGCGAATCGGTGAATATCGCCGTCCTGATCGCGCTCGACCTTCTCGGCTTGATCGTAATAGCTCATAGCTGTCGCGGTGTCGCCTTTGCGTCGTGCGATGTCGCCGGTCAGTATCAGTGCCTCAGACAGCTTGATACGCGAATTTAGTTGCGACAAGATCGCTTCTGCACTTGCGAGATTGCCCGTAACGGCCGCGTAACGTGCCTTTGCGATCAACGCGTTGGGATATTCCGGTAGTATCAAAAGAGCCTGATCGACGGCTTTTGTGGCTTCGGATAGATTGCCGACCTTGAAGTATTCGCCGGCTAGCTGAGTTAGGCTCCATGCCTGCGCTTCTTTGTCGGTTGGATCCGCAATTCGAATCGATAGTTGATACATTTCGACGGCACCTTTGTGGTCACCGTGCAGCGAACGAAGCAGAGCGATACGCGAATACGACTGGGAATCCGGCCGCAGATCGACCATCTTTTGTGCCGACTCAATGGCTTGAGGATACTTGCCCATCGCGATGCTGGCATCGATCAGGATGCCGTAGGCAAATGAATCTCGCGGCTCCTCAGCTATGAGCCTTTGGGCCTCGACCTCGGCCATATCAAACTCGTGATTCGAACCGAGAAGACCGAGTTTCAATTTTCGTCCTGCGAAATGCTGCGGATCGAGCGCGAGAGCCTTCTCGACATCGTTCATCGCCAATTTGTTGAATGAATGATCGGCTGTCTCGCGAGCCTTTCTTGAGTAGAACGCCGCACGCTGCAAATACGCGATCGGCGAATCGGGCATCGATTCGACGGTTTTGTTCGCCTTGTCGAGTTCTGGCTCGACAGTCGCACCGTTTACTGCGACCGCTGTTTCCGGAGCAGTTGAGGTCAGTATCTTCGTGTAACCAAACGCCAACGCGATCGCTACGACCACTATTCCTAACAATATTCCCAGTCTCATGACGAACCTCCTTCTATTGAGAAATGTGCGACCCGAATTTGAATCGAGCCGCACACTTTAAAGCTACAGCTTACGAAAGCCTCGTTCATCGACGAAGATCGATTCGAGATCGAGTCCGTTCTGCTGATCGGTCAGCATCTGATTCGAAGTTCTCGGCTGATTACCCTGATTTGGCGGCAGCAGATACGGGAACCTCGTTAGCAAGGCACCTTCGGGATTGACGCTGACGCCGTCACCGAGCGTGTTGTTTGGCGAGATGTTGGTCGCCGGTGTAAACGGCGTTCCGCCTGCGACTGCACGCAATGCGATATCGGTCACGTCGTCAAACACTCGCCGTCCGTTCGGGAATCCTGCGACATCGCCACCGAGCAGTCCGAGCCTGTTCTGGCTCGCGATCGCCGTTATCGGGATCGCCACATTGAGCCGCAGATATTCATGAGCGACACCGTCAGAGAGAAACGTCGTGTAGTTCGGTCCCGTGACTGCATTAACAGGAATGCCGGTAGCAAAGATCGAGACCAGATCGTTTCGAGGTGCGGGCGGAATCGTAATGCCGTAAACAGCACGCAGCAGCCTCGCGATCTCAGGGTCGGTCACCGCCTGAACAACGCGAGGTATCGTACCGTCAACCGACGGCGGAATCGCGTTGAATGCGTCCTTGAGGCTGAGCGGAATGACGACTTCATTGACTAACGGATTGCCGAGTCGCGAAACTTGAACCCAATCACCTGAAAGCGTTCTGCCGCCAGGCGAAAGCACTTGCGTCGAACGTCGGCTCGATGTTGCCCAGACACCGATAACGGCATCCGATGCGGTTGGTGAAGCCGGAACCGCTCGCGATGACGTGAGCTCTTGAATCGGAACTTCGATAGCTATGGCGCTTACATTGTAATTTTTCGTGGTATCGACGCCACCCGTCACGCCTAGCGAACGGAGGTTCAACGCGTCGAACACGCCGAGGTCGATATAGAAATATTCGTCACGATTTCCAGCAAACGCCTTGCCGCCGTTTGGCAGATTGTAAACAGCGGGCTGGCCAAGGTTGGCTTCGTAATTTGGCGTAACACGCGGGCCGATATTCGCCGGCGGAGTCTTGAGGCCGGCAGCCAGAAGCTGACCGCGACGTCCTGATCTCCGATCGATGCGGCGAACCGTGTAGGTCTGGAACATGTTGTAATCAGGATCGTTAAGATTGCTGATCACGCCGTCCTGATTCACCGTCGATTGGCCGAGTACGGTGTCGTTGTTCACGGTTTGGGTTGTGAACTGAAACTGATACGTGACGTCTTCGATTCCGTCACCGGTGTTGTCGATCTTGATCTCGTACAGCGCCGTGTCGTCAAATCGGAACCACTGAGGCCCGGCCGACGGATCTTGCAGCGGAATATAGTTGGCGATCAACGTGACAAAACCTTCGCGGCCCGGCTCGACACTGCGAAACGCGTAAGTGTCTGTGTTGTCTGCAAACCGATCAAGACTGATGAGTGGTGCTTCAGCGTGGCTCGACGCAAAAGTCGCGGTCGCGAATAACGACGCACAAATAGACAATGTGATAAGCCCGGTTGTGAGCTTTCGAATTGTTTGTTTCATTTTTCCCTCCTTGATAGATGTCGGAGATGTCCGATCGCTGAACCGAAAGGACACCTCCGAGCGAATGCCTAGTGTGTGTCGTAATTGGCGATCGGATAATCGCCGTTCTGGCCAAACTGTTGCGAACTAACGGTTCCCGTTGCCGAACGCAGCGTGTAGAACACCGCATTCTGACCACGCCAAACCGAGATATCGGTGCGGCCGTCGCCGTCGTAATCAGCTTGTGTGATGAAGTCGGGCTTCACACCAAACTGAGACGAGAAGAAACTGCCGTTCGAGCTGCGAAGCACGAGCCATGTCATGTTCGTGCCGCCTTGAACGACGGCTAGATCGGTTCGAGCATCACCGTCGTAATCGCCGAGAACGACTGAGTCGGCACCGTTTCCCCATTGCTGTGCGGCAAATCCGAGTGTGCTTCGCTGCATAAAGAACGTCGCAGGCGAGGCACCGACACCGCGGAATGTGCCGAGATCGAAACGTCCGTCGCCGTCGAAATCGCCCGGAGACGTCGCGTCGGTATCCAACCCGAACGTCTCGATGCGGAACGTGTTGCCGTTGCTGTTATTGATGTACCAGACCATTTGGCCGCCGGTTCGGCGAACTACAGCGAAGTCAGCTTTGCGGTCTCCGTCATAGTCACGAGCGATCGGTTCGTCGCTGCTGATGCCGAATTGATACGCCTGTACGGTCGCGTCGCTGCTGCGAAGAACGTAGAAGAAACCGTTCGTAGCTCTCCAGACAGCCGTGTCGGCCAGCGAATCGCCGTCATAGTCAGCCGGAGTCTGTACGTCCGAAGCCAAGCCGAACGGATACGAATAGAATGAGTTATTCGAACTGCGATTGATGAGGTATGAATTGCTCGACAGACGATATGTCGCTTGTTCAGCCTTTGCATCGCCATCAAAATCTAGCGAGGTACGACCCGATGCGGCTGTTCCCGGCATCAACGCGAGGCCGCGAAGATTTGTTGCCGCACCGATCGGCCCGATGAAAGTAGCGGCACCGGTCGTTAGGTTGATCGAAAACAATTTCGACGTAGTTTCGGCTCCGATCTGGAACGCGGCCAGGGCAACGTTGCCCGACGGATGAATATCCAAGCCGCTGACACTTGAAACGTTGATACCAAGCGGTCCGACGGCGACTTGAGTGCCGTTATTCGGAGGGTTCTGGATATTGAGCGTGTCTCCCGTAGAATCGACCGTATAAAGCGTTGTAGTGGTCGTTCCCGGAAAACTGTTCGTATAACCGCCTGCCGTGATCGTCGGAGTGCCCGGATTTATCGTTCCGTCCGTAGCGGTCAAGGTTCCGTCGTTCGGATTTAATCGGAGATTCTGTCCGGTATTAGATACGACACGGAGCCTGTCTGGAACAGGATTGAAATCGAATCCGAAATCGGTTCCGGACAAGGTAAACGCTCCGGCAGCACCGATCTGTGTCGCGGCTCCTGTATTGAAGTTGATCGAATAGAGTCGGCTCGTGCTTCCCAAACCATAAAGCACCCCATTCGCCGGACGAAAATCGATGCCAAGAATATTCTCGCCTGCCTGAAGCCCGGTGATCGCAACCGTCGTCTGGATCGTTCCCGGACGCGAAGCGTTGAACGTTACAAGTTGATTCGCGGTCGTCAGTCCGACAGCCGTGAAGCCCGGAGTTCCTGCCAGATCTGCTGCAAGTCCTGTAATGGCGGACGTTCCGGCACCAATAGCTCCGACCAAAGTCGCTGCACCAGTCGTCGTGTTTATCGTGTAGAGACCCGTCGAACCGCCAACCGTCAAAGCGGCATATGCCGTGTTGTCCGATGACGAGAAGTCGAAACCTGTAACTTCTGAGACGTTGACTCCTAACGGGCCAACGGCGACCAACGTGCCATTGTTCGGCGGGTTCTGTTGATAAAGAGTATCGGTCGCGGCGCTAATGTCGAACAGTGTAGTTGTTGTCGTACCATTGAAATTATTGATGTAAGCAGCAGAATCGACGTTTGTCGTTGCGCCATTGATCGCTGTATCCGTGATCGTGACGCCGTCGTTCGGGTTAATGCGCAGGTTCTGGCCCGTATTGCTTATTACGCGCAAACGGTCAGGAACCGGATTGAAATCGACTCCGAACGTCGTGCCGCTGAGCGCTGTGTTCAAGCTCGCGATCAGCGTCGCCGCTCCGCTGGCTCTATTCAATACGTATAGACGTCCCGTGCTGCCGAGAGCGTAAAGTTGTCCAGTAGCCGGACGAACATCAATTCCAAGCACGGTCTCGCCGCCTTGCAATCCCGTGATCGGCCCTACGGTTACGAGCGTTCCCGGCGTTGTCGAATCAAATCTTACGAGACTTCCTGTAGAATTGACACCAAATAGCGTGACAGCGTGCACATCGGCAGTTGTCAGCGTGATCATGGCAAAAAGAAAGACCGCAGATAGAATCGCGTAGCGGCCAACGAGTGGTTTGTTCATATTTCCCCCCTTTTGAGAAACCAAATAGAAATTAGTCCAGCGCTGAAAGATCAGTTCGACATTTAACATTGGAGGGTTGAGAAATGCTTGAAGTGATTGTTCTTGGTTGTGGTTTCGCAGTTGGCTACTAACTAGATTCAGAATTTTTTCCCGTTGAGGTGAACTTTGCGTTAAACGTGAGGATTCGCTTTGTATTTGCTATTGTATTTAGTTCGGCTTTGGCCGCTGTATGGATATCAATCAGATAAGAAATTTTTCGATCATCGCCCACATCGATCATGGCAAGTCGACCTTGGCCGATCGGTTGCTGCAATTGACAGGTGCCGTCGCCGAGCGCGACATGGAAGCTCAGTTGCTTGATGACATGGACCTCGAGCGCGAACGCGGCATTACGATCAAGGCTCACGCCGTTCGGCTCGATTACAAAGCCAAAGACGGCAAAGACTACGTTCTCAATCTGATCGACACGCCGGGCCACGTTGATTTCAGCTACGAAGTTTCACGTTCGCTGTCTGCATGCGAAGGTGCGTTGCTCATCGTTGATGCTTCGCAAGGTGTCGAGGCACAGACGCTTGCAAACACATATCTTGCTCTCGAAAACGACCTCGAACTCGTTCCGGTTTTGAACAAGATTGATCTTCCCTCCGCCGAACCGGACCGCATCAAAGAGCAGATCGAGAACATCATCGGTCTGGATGCAAGCGAAGCTGTTTTGACATCTGCAAAATCCGGTCTAGGCGTCGAGGACGTGCTGGAGGCGATCGTCAAGACCGTTCCGCCGCCGAAAGGCGACCGAAATGCTCCGCTCAAGGCTCTGATCTTTGACAGTTGGTACGATTCGTATCGCGGCGTCATTGTGCTGTTTCGTGTGATTGACGGAACGATCAAGAAGGGCACAAAGATTCGATTCTTTAACACAGGCCGCGAGTATCTAGTTGAAACAATTGGAGTTAATCGTCCTAAGGCAACGCCGATCGCCGAACTTGGTCCCGGGGAAGTAGGTTTCATCACAGCTTCGATCAAGACAGTTGCCGACGTTCAGATCGGTGACACGATCACCGATTCCGCTCGTCCGGCTAGCGAAGCTTTGCCCGGATTTAAGGAAGTAAAGCCGATGGTTTTCGCCGGGCTTTATCCAGTTGATTCGGCTCAGTACGAAGACCTTCGCGACGCGATGGATAAGTTGCGACTCAATGACGCTTCGTTCTTTTACGAGCCGGAGTCATCGACCGCGCTTGGCTTCGGATTTCGCTGCGGCTTTCTCGGCCTGCTCCACATGGAGATCATTCAGGAGCGGCTGGAGCGTGAATTCAACCTTGATCTCATCACGACGGCTCCGGGCGTGCGTTATCGCGTTACAACGACCGATGGCGAAATCGCCGAGATCGACAGCCCTTCGAAGATGCCTGATACGGGACGTATCGTAAAGATCGAAGAGCCGTTCATCGAGGCGACGATCCTGACAAACGACTCATATCTCGGCGGCATATTGCCTCTGCTTGATGAGAAGCGAGGCGTGCAGAAGAAGTTCGAGTACATTACGACAGATCGCGTGATGCTGGTCTACGAATTGCCGCTTAACGAGATCGTGCTCGATTTCTACGACCGTCTAAAGAGTGTTTCGAAAGGCTATGCGTCGCTCGATTATCATTTGTCGGGCTATCAGGCGAGCAAACTCGTAAAACTTGACGTGCTCGTTTCAGGCGAGCCTGTCGATGCTTTGTCCGTCATTTTGCACACCGACACGGCGGCATCAAAAGGCCGAATTTTGACCGCGAAGATGAAAGAACTCATCCCGCGTCAGATGTTTGAGGTCGCCATCCAAGCCGCCATCGGCAACAAGGTCATCGCCCGCGAAACCGTTAAAGCAATGGGCAAGAACGTCATCGCCAAATGCTACGGCGGCGACATCTCGCGCAAACGCAAATTGCTCGAAAAGCAAAAAGAAGGCAAAAAGCGAATGAAAAAAGTCGGCCGCGTCGAGATCCCGCAAGAGGCGTTTTTGGCTGTGCTGAAAGTAAATGAGAGTTGATAAATGTGCGGACGTTATCTCCGAAAAGCTCTGAAAGACACGATCATCAAGCATTTTGAGCTTGTTGATGGGCTGGATTATTTTGACGAGCATGGCTATTCGGCGAGCTCGGAGGTGTTTCCGGGAACGCCGATACTTGCGATCAACAAAGATCACAAACCGGAAGACATTCATTGGACGATCCGAGATCGGGCTTGGGACGGCAAGCTTGTCAGTGCAATAAACGCGAAGGCTGAGACGATCAACAAGGTCGCGATGTTTCGCGATGCGTTCAAGAATGACCGCGTGCTGATACCGGCAACCGGACTTTACGAATGGCAAACTCAGCCTGATGGCAAAAAGATAAAGTACAAGATCTGGTTCGACGAACCTCTATTCGCCTTCGGCGGCATCGCCCGCGATTGCGAGATCAAAGGCGAGCAAACTCGCTGCGGCGTCATAATCACTACGACGCCAAACAGCATCTTCCGCGAGATCCACAACCTGAAACAACGCCAAGCCGTCGTCATCAAATCCGACGACTATGACAAATGGCTCGACCCCAAAACGCCCGCCGACGAGCTAAAACAGCTGATGCTGCCGCTCGGTGATGCGGAAACGCACTTCGACAAAGCAGATTAATTTGCCGCAGCTATCGCACGATCAACCTCAGCCTCGACTTCATTGCGGATCACATCCAATTCTTCCTGCGAACTTGCTTCAAAACGAAGAACAAGGATCGCCTGCGTATTTGACGCACGGACCAAACCCCAGCCGCTTTCGAAATTGATGCGGGCACCGTCGATTGTAATTACATTGTGAGTACGGCAGTAATGCTCTGCGATCTTTGCGACGACGTCGAATTTCACGTCGTCAGGGCAATCGACTCGGAGTTCGGGTGTTGAGTATGTTTGCGGCAGATCGGAAAGTAGTTCGGAAAGCCTCTTGTCCGTATTCGACAGTATTTCAAGCACCCGAGCGGCGGCGAATGTGGCGTCGTCGAAGCCGTAAAAGCCTTCGGCAAAGAAGATGTGGCCGCTCATTTCGCCGGCTAGCGCGGCGTGCGTTTCTTTCATTTTCGCTTTGATCAGCGAATGGCCGGCTTTCCACATTATGCCGATGCCGCCGTGTGCAGCGATGTCGTCGTAGAGCGTTTGCGAGCATTTTACTTCGGCAATGATAGTCGCTCCGGGCTTTCGTTTCAGAATATCGCGAGAGAGCAGAACCATCAGTTCGTCGCCCCAAATGATGCGGCCGGTCTCATCAACGACGCCGATACGATCGCCGTCGCCGTCGAACGCAATGCCGATATCAGCCGAATGTTCGCGAACAGCGGAGATGGCATCTTCGAGATTTTCGGCAACTGTCGGATCTGGATGATGATTTGGAAATGTCGAATCAGGCTCAGTGAATAGCTTGGTCATCTCGATACCGAGTGCATCAAAGACGGGCACCGCTGTCACGCCGCCCATGCCGTTGCCGCCGTCGACGACTACTTTGATCGTGCGATCTCCTAGCGAAACTCGCGAAACAATGTCATCGACGTAAGTATCTAGAACTTCGATATTCGAGACGGAGCCTTCGCCGCTGGCAAATGTACCGCCGAGTGCAATGTGTTTTATCTCTTGAATTTGCGAACCAAACAGAGTGCCTTTGCCGAGACAGATCTTGAAACCGTTATGATCCGGCGGATTGTGCGAGCCCGTGATCATCACTCCGCCGTCGACATCGCGAGTGTAGACTGTGTGATACAAAACAGGCGTCGGAACCATTCCGATCAGCGTCACGTCGATACCGCAAGCGACGAAGCCGGCCGTCAACAATTCGCAAAATCCCGGCGAGCTGATTCGTGCGTCATAGCCGATCGCGATGCGATTTGCTCCATTCTGAACAAAGAATGTGCCGATCGATCTGCCCAACAGAGCAACGACCTCATCATTCAGCTGCGGCCCGACGATACCGCGAATGTCATATTCGCGAAAGATGTTTTGATCCATTTCCATTGACGATATTGTCTTACGACGAGCCTTACGTCCGCAATCCGCGAAATGTCGAATTGCGCCATTTTTGCTATACTTTGGGAGATTAGGGCTTGATGATGAGGGCAACACGCACTGTTTGTCCGGCATCGAATCAAGCGACGGTCAAATATGCAGAAATTCGCGTTAAGGTCATTTTCATTAGTTGCATTTGTGTTCGCCGGCACGCTGGCGTTATATGCACAAACTGCTTCGCCGACTCCTCCGCCAGCAGGCGATGATGGCGTTGGTTCAAAGGTTTTCGAGGTTCGTCTGCCGGTAACGGTCACGCGAAAGAAGGACTTGGTCTCGGGACTGACCAAGAACGATTTCATTGTTCTCGAAGACGGCATCGAGCAGGAACAGACCTTTTTCAGCGACGAACGGACAAATCCGCCGGTTTATGTCGGCGTTCTAATGGACACGTCGCCGTCAACGGCGGGCAAATTAGGTTTCTCGAAAGAGGCTGCCGCGAACTTTCTTTACACTGTCATCAAGCTCCGTAAGGACAAGGCCGCATTCATGACCTTCGACCACGAAGTTATTCTGCGACAAGACTTTACGGACAAACTCGATCTGTTGCAGAAGGCTGTCGATAAGGTCAAAAAAGTAGGTTCGCAGACCTCATTGTACGATGCCGTATGGCAGTTTAGCGACGAAAAATTGAGAAACGTGCCGGGACGTCGAGTGATCGTACTGATCACGGACGGCGACGATACGTTTAGCCGCGCGGAACTCAAGGACGCTATCGACATTGCCCAGCGAACCGAAACCACGATCTTTGCGATCTCGACGAAGGCTGGTTTTCTTGGCTCGGTTCCGGGCGTCGAGGCCGGAACGACAATGGACAAGGGCGACAAGCTACTAGTCGAGCTGTGCGAAGAAACAGGCGGCGAGGCGTTTTTCTCCGGCGATATGCTTGCTCTCGAACGATCATTCAAACGGATATCAGACGAGCTTCGCGGCCAGTACATCATTACTTACAAACCGGCGAATCAGAATCTTGACGGTAAACTGCGTAAGATCGAGGTCAGATTCAAAGATAAAGAAAACGCCGATAAGCTCAAGATCCGCACTAAGACAAGCTATCGTGCGATCAAAGACGCACTGAGGTAATTAAGATGACGAACTTTCGAAAGGGCATATTGTTATTGGTAATGTTGGCAGCGGTTGCGTTTGCCGCCGTTCGCCCATTCGAATCGTCCGTCACAAACGCTCAACAGACATCGACAGCTCCAACTCCTACGCCAACGCCTATCGATGACGAAGAAGTGATCAAGATTGACACCGAGGTCGTCAACGTTCTATTCACTGCCCAAGACAAGAGCCGCCGCATGGTCACTGACCTCAAGCAGAGCGAAGTTCAGATACTAGAAAATGGTCAAGTTCAGGAGATCATGGCGTTTGCCAAACAGGTCGATCTGCCGATGAGCCTTGCGATCTTGATCGACACCAGTTTGTCGCAAGAACGAACTTTGCCGGAAGAGAAGGCTGCCGCAATTTCATTTCTCGAATCGGTTATTCGTCCTGCAAAAGACGAGGTCGCGGTCGTCACATTCACCGGCGAATCGACGCTCGAACAGGGAATGACGAACAATATCACGCGGCTTCGTCGTGCGATAGATCGTGTGCAGTTCGTCGCTCCGTCCGGCTATCTCGGCGGTGGTGTCGCAACCGGCGGTGGCATGGGAACACCTCCCATTTCCGGTGATAATCAGTCGGTCACGGCCTCTACGGCGATCTGGGATTCGATCTGGGTCACCTCAGATGAAATTCTTGGTCCGGCACCCGAACGAACGCGACGAGCGATCATTCTACTCTCTGACGGCGTCGATACTTCGAGTAAGAAAAAGCTCGATGATGCCGTTCGTGCTGCAAACAAGGCTGAAGCGATCATTTACTCGATCGGCATAGGTGACAATTTTTACGGCGGTGTCGACAGAGGCGCGCTGAACAAGATCTCGGAACGAACCGGCGGCCGTGCATACTTTCCGCGTGATGAAAAAGAGCTACGTGATGCTTTCCGTCAGATAGAGGAAGATATGCGTTCGCAGTATCTCATAGCCTACGAGCCAGTAAATCAAAAGCGTGACGGTTCCTACCGGACGATCACGATCAACATAACAAGTCCGCAGCGTGAAAAGATAAAGCTTACGCATCGCCAGGGTTACTTCGCTCAAACTTCGAATCAGAAGTAGCCTAACAAGACCGCGTTTTGTTTGTGAACCGATGTTGAATTACACTGCTTTGTAAATTCAAAGTAAGTGTAAGGAAACATCTATGTTCAATAAGCTTCGCGTCGCGGTAGTCTTCGTCTTCATCTTTTCAACATTCGCATTCGCTCAATCGCCCGGGCCGGGAATGCCCCAGGTCGTCCGCAACGAAGATCCGCTAAAGCTGTTGCAATACCGCATGATCGGACCGTTTCGCGGCGGACGTGTAACGGCGGTCGCCGGTGTGCCGTCGCAGCCGAATGTTTACTACTTTGGCGCAACCGGCGGCGGCGTTTGGAAAACGACCGACGGCGGCGTGAATTGGGAACCTGTGTCGGACAAGTTTTTCAAGACCGGTTCGGTCGGTGCGATCGATGTTTCGCTGTCCGATCCGAACGTGATCTACGTCGGCATGGGCGAATCGCCGGTTCGCGGCAACGTCTCGCACGGCGACGGCGTTTACAGATCGAACGACGCGGGCAAAACGTGGAAGCACATAGGTCTCGCGGATTCGCGGCAGATCGGCCGTGTGCGCATTCACCCTAAGGATCCGAATGTCGCTTACGTCGCCGCGATGGGGCATCTTTGGGGGCCAAATAAGGAACGCGGGGTTTTTCGCACAATGGACGGCGGAAAAACTTGGCAGAACATCCTGTTTCGAAGCGAGAAAGCCGGAGCCTTCGATTTGTCGTTCGACGCCGCTGATCCTAACACGATCTATGCTGCGTTCTGGCAAATTCAGCGAACGCCATATAGTTTGATATCCGGCGGCGAAGGCTCGTCGCTTTACAGATCGACCGACGGCGGCGACACGTGGACGGACATTTCGAAGAATCGCGGAATGCCGGCAGGCGTGCTCGGCAAGATCGGCGTCAGCGTTTCACCTGCAAATCCAAGTCGTGTTTTCGCCATGATCGAGGCAAAGGACGGCGGTCTATATCGTTCGGACGACGGCGGCGAAACATGGCAGCGAGTTTCCGATAATGCGAATATTCGTCAGCGGCCGTGGTATTACACTCGAGTTTATGCCGACACGCAAAACGCTGACACAGTTTATGTGTTGAACGTCGGCTTTCATAAATCGATCGACGGTGGCCGCACCTTCACAAACATCAGCGTGCCACACAGCGACAATCACGATCTCTGGATCGCGCCAAATAATAACCAACGAATTATCAATGCCAACGACGGCGGAGCGAATGTCAGCAACGACGGTGGTCGCAATTGGACAGAGCAAGACCAACCGACCGCTCAGTTTTATCGCGTCGCGGTTGATAACGATTTTCCGTACAACATCTACGGTGCCCAGCAGGATAATTCGACGGTCAAGATCGCCTCACGAACGAATGAATTTGCTATCACCGAGCAAGATTGGCACGATGTCGGCGGCGGCGAATCGGGATGGATTGCTCCGCACCCGGATAATTCTGACATCGTTTTTGCCGGAAGCTACGGCGGTTTTCTCCCGCGTTACGATCACAAAACAAAACAGCAGCGAAACATAAACGTCTATCCCGACAACCCAATGGGAGCCGGGGCTGAGGCAATGAAGTATCGCTTTCAGTGGAATTTCCCGATCCTATTTTCGCCGCACAAAACCGACGGCAAATGGCCGCTCTACGCCGGTGGCAACATTCTTTTCCGCTCAGTAGACGAGGGCCAAAGTTGGCAAGCGATATCGCCCGATCTGACGCGTAACGACAAGTCGAAACAGGGCAGCTCTGGCGGCCCGATCTCGCAGGACAACACGAGCGTCGAATATTATTCGACGATCTTCACAGTTGCCGAATCGCCTGTAACCGCAGGAGTTATCTGGGCCGGTTCCGATGACGGCCTTGTTCATGTAACGCGCGACGGCGGCAAGAATTGGACGAATGTCACGCCAACCGGCATTCCCGAGGCTATACAGATCAACTCGATCGAAGCCTCGCCGCACGACGCGGGAACCGCGTATTTTGCCGGTACGGCCTATAAGACCGACGATTACAAGCCGTACATCTATAAGACGAATGATTACGGCAAGACATGGAAAAAGGTCGTCTTAGGGATAGCCGACGACGCTTTCACACGTGTCGTTCGCGAAGATCCAAACCGACGCGGTTTTCTCTACGCGGGCACCGAGACCGGAATGTATATGTCCGCTAATGAAGGCGAAACTTGGCAATCATTACGGTTAAATTTGCCGATCGTTCCGATCACCGATCTCGCCGTTCACAAACGCGACAAGGATCTGATCGTCGCGACGCAAGGGCGTTCGTTCTACGTTCTCGACAATCTTCCGCTGCTCTATCAAATGGCGGATGCATCTCGAGTGGATGCTTTTCTGTTCAAACCAGAGGACGCCTATCGGCAGGCCGGCGGCGGTGGTTTTCAGGTTCCGGCCACTGCAACCGTAGGAGCAAATCCTCCTAACGGTGTTGTCACGCATTATTGGCTGAAAGCGAAACCAAAGGAAGTCACCCTCGAGTATATCGACGGAAACGGCAAAGTGATTCGTAAGTTCACCGGCAAACCGCCGGCCGAAGGACAGTCCGCACCGCAGGGCCCCGGAGGCGAACTGAATCTCGCGACCGACATCGGCCTGAATCGGTTCGTCTGGAACTATCGTCTTCCGAACGCGGCCGGACTTCCCGGACTAATAATGTGGGGCGGTTCATTAGCAGGCCCGCGCGTCGTGCCCGGCAATTATCAGGTCAGGCTTTCAGTTGACGGCAAAGCCGTCGCGACAGAAACCTTTGCGATCAAGGCCGACCCAAGGATCGCTACTACGCAAGACGGCTTTCAGAAGCAGTTCGATTTTCTGACCAATACGACCGCGAAAATAACGGCGACTCATAACGCCATTCTCGAGATACGAGATCTCCGCAAACAGATCGAAGATATTTCGAGTAGGCTGAAAGCCGATCAGAAAGAACTGAAAGACAAGGCCGCCGAGACCGCGAAGAAACTAACTGCGGTCGAAGAAGAACTGATGCAGACCAAGATCAGATCTTCGCAGGATGCTCTCAATTTTCCGATCAAGCTGAACAACAAACTCGCTGCTCTCGCGTCATTGGTCGATGGCAGCGATGACGCGCCGACATCGCAGGCGTACGACGTTTACAACGATCTGACAGGCAAGATCGACGCTCAGCTTGCCACGCTTGCTCGGATCAAATCGGACGATATCGCCGCGTTCAACAGAGCATTTTCGGATAAAGGATTGCCCGTGATCTCGACGAGATAATAGTCGGCTATGAGCGTGTATAGCTTTGTCACGAATTGGTCATTCGACGCTATGCTCGAACGCGTTTGGGCCGAGATCGAAGATGCCGATGCCTGGCCTGATTGGTGGAAAGGCGTGCTCAACGTCGAACTTCTCAAAGACGGCGACGCTGACGGGATCGGCTCCATTCGCCGAACGACGTGGAAAAGCGCGCTGCCTTACGAACTAACGTTTGACTCTGAAGTCGTTCGTATTGAAAAGCACGAGCTGATCGAGGTTCGTGCCTTTGGCCAGCTCGAGGGTCGCGGGCTCTGGAGCTTTTCCACTGACAATGGCCGGACAGACGTCCGCTACGATTGGACCGTTGTCACGAATAAAGGCTGGATGAATCTACTGGCGCCGATCGCAAAACCAATCTTTCGCTGGAACCATGACGTGATTATGCGTTGGGGAGAACAGGGAATGCGGAAAAGGCTGTCGAGTTAGTCTTTCCAGCCCCAAGGTGCCGCCGGCTCTGCGACCGTTTTGGAAATATCAAACTTCACGCTGAACAGCCTATCCGAACCAAGCCGTCGAAGATTGTAGACAAAGTACTCGCCGGGAACGAGATCGATCCACCAGACATTAGCGGCAGCCGAAGGTGCATTGCCGGCGGGCGGGGCAACAACTCGAACCGTCTCGTCATCTGCCGGAAAAAACTGTCGCGTCGCCATGCCCGTATTTGTCGAAGTGCCGCCGTACATCGTCACCGCATCAGGCTTGCCGTCTTTGTGGCGATGGTCGTGCTTTAGTTCGATTCGGTTTCCTTTTCGAGTCAGAACCCACGTTCGCGACCTGTCTTCGCCGACAAAGAACGGAATACGAATTCGGTTCTTTTCACACGAGCGAACATGCATCACCATCGCCTTGCCGGCAAAATCTGGGCTATTCGAGGTGTCCACGGCAATGCTTCCGGAAAACGCCTTACCGCATAGCTTCTGAAGCTCGTTCCAGAATGTGACATTGCCAGGTTGCGACTTCGCGGTCGAGGTTTGGGCGTATGTGAGCGGCATGAACGCTAACACGAATAACAAAGCTGCAAATATTCGCTGATACATTACTAAACCTCGGCTAATACGACAATATCTCGATCTTCTCGGCAATGCCGTTCTTGAGTTTTATGACCCAAACAACGCTGTACTCAGTGTCGAGCAGGTCGCGGAACACCATTCTTTTGCCGATCAGATTAGCAAGCTGCGGAATCGTATTGCTATGGCCGATTACCAGAAACTTGTCGTTTTTGCTTGCCATGATCTTGTCCACAAGCTCCTGCTGCTTTGAAGCATCGTAGGTCTGGATCACTTTCTTTCGCTTGGTTGCGGTTGGTTCAGCCGTCTGCCGCGTGCGTTTGAAATCGGTCGAATATATTTCGTCGAACTTGTACCGTTTCGTAGCGGAGACGAGCTTCTTCGCTCTCTCGCGTCCGGCGTCGGCCAGTTCGGGATCTTTCTTGTCTGCGGTCGGGGCAGTATCTTTCTCAACATGTCGCACGAGAACAATGGTCTTTTCCTGTGCGCACATCGAAACAGCGAACATCAAACTAACAAATGAGACGATACTCAATCGCTTAAGGGTTTCATTCATAACATTCACTAATAGCTAACGTTCGACCACTATAACAATTTGAATTTGTTCGGCTCAAGAGCTTTGGACGCAAAGCTAACCATTCGAACGGCACCTTTGTACCAATATACTTTGTTTTGCCTGACGCCGATCGAAACGCGGCCTTTGCCCATCGGCTTGAATACGATCTTACCCGACATCTCGAGTTTTCCATCGATGTAATGCCGCATCTCGCTACCGTTATAGACCAACGCAACGTGATACCATCGGTCGGTTTGATGCTTGAAATTCTCAGCGAACAGAGGCATTCGTGCTTCGCCTGATTTGAGAAACGTGTCGAGAAACCACGACGATCCGATAACGCGAGTCTCAAGCATCACCCGCGACTCAACATTTTCCAGATCCTCGATATGCAGCCAACGCTGCTCCGCCGGACCGTTTGAATCAGGTCGAAAAATAGCCTCGACCGTAAACGCTTTTGCTCCGTGAAGCGGATTGGTCTCAATAAATATCCCATCATCAAAACCATCGAACCAGATCGCCTTGCCCTCATCAGTCTCGATCACCTTCGGCTCGCCCAGAACCGTCGTTTGGTGCCCGCCGATCTTGTTGATGTTGTTCAGTTTCCAGACGACGGTCTTAGAATGAGCGATCCCTGTGAACGAGGCGAGAAGTAGTATCGATACAAATATCTTCATTTACGGTTAGTCTCGATGGTATCATCGTCGAATAGTCAAAGAGCAATGCTTACACGAGGTAGTAAAGGCATCGACGCGGGGTTCCTCATAGGAACGATAGTTACAGTTACGTTCGCCGCAGCGACCGGATACTTAAATATCGTTGTGCTCTATCTGTTCGGTGTTCCTCTGTTGGGACTTGTTGCGGGTTTGCTCGTACTCTGGCTCTCGCGATCACGAACTCTCTACAAAGTCCTCGTTTCGCTTTCGATATTGCCGATCATTATCGTTTCTTTTCTAGGTTGGCGATGGATCAACTCTGCACGACCCGAAGTTTTTTTACTTCCTAGTGGCTTTCGCGGCGAATTTGTCATCTTTTATGAGGAGCCATGTGGTGCCGATGAAAAGATGGAAGGAAAAAATAGGTTGTATGAGATACCTGCAAGTGGAGTCTTGATCCTCAATGCAGATAGCAATCCGGGTCTTCTGAATAGGCGGTTTTACTTCGTCGAAGAAAACGGACGACGAGTTGAGTTTCCAGAATTTGGTCGACAGAAGTTTGAAATCGAAATGAAAGAATGGGATCTGTACGGGAACAGAAGCTCGATCGAACCGACATTGACGAGGCAAACGGTTGGCGCATTTTGGGCGTACGGTTCGGGCACTGCTGCCATTCCGAATCGATCAACCGGCTATATAATTGCGAACTACGATGATTGGGAATCAATGCCAAACACTGCCACCACCGAAATGCGACGCGATCTAGTTAATCGGGCGAAAGAGTTGATGAGGACATGCCAAGAAAGGGCTTTGAATTGATGATTATTTAACGGTTCGAATCGTTACACCGAACTTAGTTTTTCCTTGATCAACTTCATCTCACTTTCCAGCGGGATGCCGTTAGCAAGCAATTCGGTGAACAACATATTCGCCTCCTCATTTTCATCCTGGTGCAGAAACCACATCACTTTCGCGGCGGCGACGTTTGGGAGTTTTTCTTTGGAGACGAGGCTCATTGAGTAGGCGAATGCGGCATCGACGGTCTCGTCGTCGAATAGATCGAATCCCCAATCGAGGTTTACATCAGAACTTTGAATTTGCTTGATACATCGAAAGACCACGCTTTGGGAATTTGGAACTTCCTCGACATATTCAAAATGATCTTTCAATTGCCATTGGATCAGGTGTATCCACGGTGTGAAATGATGTGCGAAATCTTGATGGAAGACAAGGCTTTGTCCGGCGGTCAGTGAAGGATAAAAGTCTTTTGTGATAGACGCGGCCAAGTCCCAGCCTTTCATTGCATCGACGAGCAGAAACTCGATCTCGCCGCCGTTCCATCCGATCTGTTTTAGGTCGCCGGCGTAGATCTCGACATGATCGGCGATCGGTTCGATGCGACGTTTGAATTCGTCAACAAAACTGTCGCCTTCGCGATACTTGCCGGAAAGCTCCGAGCCCGCGACGCTCGATTCCATCCAATCGTACCATTCGAAAAGATCGTACGAGTGAACCTTTCGTCCTGAATCTGCGAAGGCCGGATTCTTTAGCAGGCCATTTGTCAGCGGAATCGTCGTCGAACCAAGCCAGCAGCCGAGATCGACGACCTCGCCGACACCGGCGCATTGAGATTCGCCGTATTTGCTCAAATACTGCTGTTCGGTCAGCGTCGTCATGCCGAGCAGTTCGGTACTCAGCCGCCGCTTTACACGCATGTAACTGTTGTGTAGAAACGGTATCTTTCGGAGCCGATCTCTGATCTGACGCAGCATTAGATGAACATTTTTCCGGGATTTAGAATACCATTTGGATCGAAAACTCGCTTGATGCCTTTCATCACCTCGAGCGTCGGTTTGTCGATGGCGTAATCGAGATATTGTGATTTCACATAGCCGATGCCGTGTTCGCCCGATATAGTTCCGCCGAGTTCGACTGACAACCGAAACGTTTCGGAAACGCATTTTCGCGCACGAGCAATGGCGTCGGCGTCTTCACGATCGATGACAAAATTTACGTGAATATTACCGTCGCCGGCGTGGCCAAAATTAGCGACGAAGGTGTCATGCCGCTTTCCGATCTCTTCGATGCGGGCGACAAGCTCGGGGACTTTGGAACGCGGAACGACAACATCTTCGTTGATCTTGAGCGTACCGTATTTCATTAACGACGGTGAAATGGCACGGCGAACGTCCCACAGCTTGTCTTCCTCTTCCTTCGACTTGGCTCGCAGAATGTCGAATCCGCCATTTTCGGCAATGATTTGCTCGATCAGCACGGCGTTCTTTTCGACTTCGTCGTTCGAGCCGTCAACGGCGACGAGCAAAATAGCTTCCGCCTCTTTTGATAGCCCAAAAGCAAAATTCTCTTCGACGGCGGCGACGCAGAACTTATCGATCACTTCCATCGCCATTGGTAGCAGGCCGTGCGGCGTAAATTTTGTCAGCACCTTACACGCGGCTTCCATTGACGTAAAATTTGCACGGACGGTCGATGTCGCTTCGGGCATCGGCAGCAGTTTGACGGTCGCCTCAGTGATGATGCCGAGCATTCCTTCCGAGCCGCACATCAGGCCTGTTAGATCGAAACCGACAACGTTCTTCACGGTCTTTCCGCCGGTGCGGATCACTTCGCCTGTCGCGGTTACAACCTCGAGCCCTAGAACGTGATGTTTCGTCACGCCATATTTCGGCGTACGCATTCCGCCCGCATTTTCAGCGATGTTGCCGCCGATGAACGAATCTTTGTAGCTTGCCGGATCGGGCGCGAACATAAGCCCTTGCTTCTCGACGGCTTGTTGCAATTCAAATGTCGTAATTCCAGGCTGGCAAATAGCATAAAGATCGTCGGCATTGATCTCAATGATCTTGTTCATCCGATCTGTACCGATAACGATACCGCCATCAACCGGCACAGCTCCGCCCGTGTAACCAACTCCGCCACCGCGTGCCGTAACAGGAAATAGAAATTCGTTCGCCAGTCTCAAAATCGCAACCATCTGCGCGGTCGATTCTGGAAAGACAACGGCTTCAGGCGGAAACTTCTCCTTCACAGCATCCGCACCGTATGGCTCAACGTGTTCAGGATCGACGATGACATTATCGTCGCCGACGATCTCACGCAACCTCGCAATAACCTCGGGCTTGGAGGCTGACGTCGTCTTACGGCCGGTTGAATTGAAGTGAATAGATTCGAACATTTGAGCTCTTAAGTAACCGACCACGCCGCGATTTGAAGTTTCGGAACTCGCTCGAATTCCCGAATATTCGAAGTTGCGATCGCAAATCCATTTGCGATACAGGTCGCCGCGAGCCACGCGTCATTCATACCGATCATGTTGCCTTTCTCTGCTAGAGTCGCCCAAATTCGTGCGTGTTCCCGCGCAACTTCGAGATCGATAGTAACTAAGGGAATTAAGTCGAGGAGGCCGAAAATAAACCGTGACCGACGCTCACGGATCGGCCGCGAAGTAGCCCGATGCATCCCGTGCAACATCTCGCTTACGGTTATGACAGAAATGTACACATCGTCGTCGTACGTCTTCGCAATGGTTTCCAAGTCAGTCGAGCCACGCTCGGCCGCGACCAAAACGTTAGTGTCGATCAACGTTCCCATGGATCATAATCCTCTGCCGGTACCGAGCGTCTCGCTTCCTCAATATCCTTTGCGAATTGTTCTACATCATCTGGATGTAAGTGAGGGCCTTCGGCAAAATACTTCGCGAGATCGGAGATCCTCGCCTTTTTTCTAGGAGGCACTATCTCCGCCATAACCCTTTTGCCTTTCATAATGCTGAAACTCTCGCCACGATATGAGACTCGATTCATAAGATCGGCTAGGCCTCGCGACAGTTCCGTCATCGTTATCGTCTTGGACATTTCACAAACCTCCAAAAATCAGATTATCATATAATCTGATTTTCAGATATCAAAAATCTCCGGCGAGGCCAAACGTTTCATATCGCGACTGTCCATTCGAACTTTGCAATATGTAGAAAACTCTTTGACCATTAACGGCACGTGTAACGGTCGGGTCGGTCCTGCCGTCGCCGTCATAGTCGCCGAGTTTTACAACGTCGGACGACAGACCCCAAGGGATGACTTGCCATGCGCCGTTTGAGCTTTGGAGGACGTAGAAGTAACGTTGGCCGCTGACGTTTCGGATCACTAGCAGATCGGCGAGGCTGTCGCCGTCGAAGTCTATGCGTCCTGTAAAAAATGCGTCCGACGATAAGCCCCAATTAACTACACGCATTTGGCCGGTCGCGCTCGTTCTGGTGTACCAATTCCGCTGGCCGCCTTCGCTACGGGCTATCGTCAGATCGGCTTTGCCATCGCCATCGTAATCGTTCGGTGCCGGGGCATCGCCGCTCGTGCCCCATACGTCGTAGCGATAGTTTCCGGTCGAGCTTTCGATGATATGCCAAACGCCCGCACGAAATACGGCGATGTCGAACTTGCCGTCGCCATCGTAATCCGCTGACGCAAAGAAATCGCCAAGCGTCGAACTGCCCCAACGCGTTTCTTCGACCTGTGCTGTCGAACTCTTACGTATTCGCCATAGAACCTCGGCGTTATATCTGGCGGTCGAGAAATCAGTAAGTCCGTCACCATCAAAATCGACCGTCAACGAAACCGAATCGCCTGATTGCCCTAGCGGAACTTCGATCAGATTTCCGGTTAAGCTCGACAAAGCATAGAAAGTATTGGTTGACGTTCTGTAAACCTGAATATCCGCACGCCCGTCGCCATCGTAATCGTTGTAGGTGCCGTTTGCCAGTTTGATCTGACCACGCAATTCACCGTTCGGAAACTCTGGAGTCGAGACAAGCAAATACCAACGATTTGCGCGTAAGGAAGCAAGTTCATTCTCCGGCAACTGTGCGCCGATGAACCAAGATCCCGGAGCTTGTCCCAACTGAGCGATGAATGACGCAGGTGAGTTTTGGCCAACCGATGCCGCCTTGTGCAGCGAAATAGTGGTTCCCGATGGAAACTGCGACTGAAAAGTGCTTCGAATTTCCAGCTGCCATTGTCCGGGCTGAGCGACAGACGGCGTTAAGACACCAGAGCAAATAACCGAACGGGTCGACGCATTCGCTGGTACGACCTGGAGTCCGGACAGGTTGGAAACATACCGTTGTTGTGCAAACAACGACGATGCCGCGACAAGCAGTAAGAACGCGGAAACCAAGAATTCACGCATAACCACAAAACCTCTAGTTACCAAAGGCTATGATACCCAAACAGGCGAACTTCTGCTAAATTACGCGATCTAGATCAACAAATAGGGGCTTTGGGGTGACAAGTGAGCCACAGGTTCCGTGTGGAAACAAGATCTCGGTCAATCACGGTCGTACCGATCATGTTGCTAATGGCCCAGCATGTCGTAATCATTTCCGTACCTTGCGACACGAACGTTGTGATCTAGTTCTTTTGAGAGCTCGGCGGTAATCGCAGTTCGATCTGTAAACAGGTCCCAAACGAATCCTGAGAGGTCTGGTACCGATTGTCCCGAAATTCGATCCGCTTGTAGAAACCTATCCGCAGGCGAAGGATGCGTGTCGTCTTCCGTAGTTGGGCGGTTAATAGCTTCTTCGACCGCGCGTTCAATATCGATAAGGTCATTTTCGCCGGTTGGTTTAAGTTCGTAGAGGTTCTTCAACGCCCTATTCTCCTTGAACGACGAATCGAGCTCCTGCGATGCAACGACATTAAACACGATCTCTTGTCTGATAACATGCGTCAATCCTTCTTTAAACGCAGGCGCTCCATACCTAGATATTGCTACACGATCCGCCAGCACTTCTTGTAGTCTCGAAGCTCCGTGTGTGATGCGGCGAAAAATGAAATGATAGAGCCTGAGAAACTGGAACGCGAGGTTGTGGAAGGTGTTCGCACCGCTCTCGGTGATGGACTCGGCGGTCCGCAAGAGATCTAAGTTCACGCGATGTGCAATATCACCGCCCGCCGTATCTCTGTTTGAAAAATGCCCGTACTCATGTGCCAAAACCGCACGAAAAGCATTTGTCGAAAATCCGTTCATTGACGCGACACCTAGGATCAAGACCCTGTCGGCTTTGTCACTCATCTTTTCTCGATAAGAGCCGCGCTCATAAACAGCTAGCTCTGAGCCGGGCGTTAGTCTGATCTCGTCAACCTCTCGTGTGTTCACTTCGGCTCCAACTTGCCGAATCAATTCCCAAAGCTTAGGTGCTTCAGCTTCGTTCAGAACTCGACCAGGATCCTCGATCTTGGGTCGCGTGAGCATCACCTTCACGAACGAGTAGATCGACCAGGCACCGACAAAAATGAGGCCTAGTATCAGATAGATCGGGATTCGCCCGACTACGAACGAGCCATAAATAAAACCTGCGGTTCCTACAACGATTAGAAGTATCACTACCGGAAGTGAGACGTAGTAATAGATTCCCCCAAACGATACTAGCTTTCGGTATGCAGCCTTTAGAGATACATGACCGCCTCCCGTTACATCGTTTGGATCGGATTCTTCCAGAGTCTTCAATGCTCTAGTCGAATATGTCCGGCCGAGAAGAAACAATAACAACAAACCGATCGCCCAAATGGACACTAACCCCAAGAAAGCGTAGATGTACAGGTAATACGGTTCCAGCGGATACGCTTCCTGACGAGCGGCGGTAATGGCAGCAATAAGTCTCGCCGTCTCAACTTCCGGCGTGCCGAGAGATTCGGCGACCTTCACTTCCGCAATTCCTGCGTCAAATCTTCCTTCGTCAGCCAGTTTGATAGCGTTGAAAAAATGTGACGAAGGATTATCGGGGTATGAGGACATCAACCTCGAAACTGCTTGACGGAAAACGTCTAACTTGTCTGCCTTAAGGGACGATTCAGCCAACAATAAGAGACCAACTTCCTCGTTCGGATCCTTGTCTGATGCTTCTTTGATCAGGTCGTAAACCGCGATCCATGTTTCTCTAGGTGGATTCGCATTTGGATTGTTTAGGTCAAGCTTAGCAGTAACCAAACTCCATAGGTTTTCAGGCGAGCGATTGAGGCTGACCGCGCGTTCGCAGAGTTTCAACCCTTCTTCACGTTTGCCGGTCGATACAAGAATGCTTCCAAGGCGTCTGAGCGCCGGCTCAAAATCGGGGGCTTTTTCGAGAACCTTACGATAACCAATGATCGCGGTTTCGAGATCACCCGAGTCCATTACCTTTGTCGCTGAGGTAAAGTCGTCGACTGCCTTTGGAGCGATCTTTGTTAGCTGTTCTACTATCGGGTTTTCCTTTGCGGGATCGCGTTCCTGCTGCTGAGCAAGAACGAGACTTGCGAAGGAAAACAAAACCAGAAACGAAACAAGAAAACGTATATGGAAGAACCTCATTTGGATATAACTCCTGATCAATCTGACTGAAATTTGGACTTTTGAAATTCTGAAAATGTTACCACGATTTTTGTAGAGTCCTAAGCGAAATTCAGGTGAACTGAAAGTTACTCGACTGAACGCCTGCGACGGTTAACAACTATCATTCAACTTCTGCTAAACTCACGTAAATTCTGCAATTATAACGGACGTAAATTATGAGCGAACAAGACAATGAAAAGGTCTCAGGCGAGGCGTATGAGCGTGATATGGCGACGGACCTTGATGACAAGACCGACGACAAGCCAAAGGGCATTGCATTGCATACGAAGATCCTTATCGGTCTGTTGGTAGGCGTGTTTGGTGGACTTGCAGCCAATCAGTTCATTGGCGGATCGGATCCTCGCGTGACGTCGTTCATCGCGAACTTCACAAATCCGATAGGAACGCTGTTTCTAAATTTGCTTTTGATGATCGTCGTGCCGCTTGTTTTCTCGTCGCTGATCGTGGGCGTTGCGGGAATTGGCGATATACGAAAGCTGGGCCGCATCGGCTTGAAATCATTTGTTTATTGCCTTGTGATCTCAGCCATATCCGTCGTTATCGGCTTGGGTCTTGCAAATACGATTCGTCCTGGCGAGCGTATCGATCCTGAAGTTCGAACGCAGCTGCAGGAAAAATACTCGGGCGATGCGAAAACACGTACTGAAGCACAGAAGAAGGCCGACGAAGCCGCAAAGGCGGATACGCCGCTGATGCAGGCCGTGAAGACGGTTGTTCCTAAGAGCGTTTTTAACTCGATCGCCGGGGAGAATCCGAACATGCTGCACATCATGTTCTTTGCGTTGATCATCGGCGTGGCGATCACGCTGCTGCCGGCGCCGGTTTCGGCACCGTGGGTCAGCGTAATGGAATCGTTATTTGCGATCACATCAAAGATCATCGACCTCATAATGAAGTTCGCACCGTATGCCGTCGCGTGCCTCATATTTGGCAACATTGCAGTGTTTGGTGTTGATCTACTGAAATCGCTCGGCTGGTTTGTCGCGACGGTCTTACTCGGCCTCGGACTACATTTCTTTGGCGTGTATTCGCTGTCGGTTTGGTTTTTGTCCAAGATAAATCCGATCGAGTTTTTCAAACGAATTCGCACTGTCATTGTAACCGCGTTCTCGACGTCGTCCTCTAACGCTACTTTGCCTACGGCATTGCGTGTTTCCAACGAAAATCTCGGTGTTCCAAAAGAGATCAACAGCTTCGTTCTGACCGTCGGAGCGACCGCGAATCAAAACGGCACAGCACTTTACGAAGGTGTTACGGTTCTGTTCATCGCGCAGCTTGCAGGCGTCGATCTGACATTGAGCGTTCAGTTGATGGTCGTTTATATGGCGATCCTTGGTGGTATTGGCACGGCAGGTGTGCCTTCGGGTTCGATACCGTTCATAATCGGAATTCTCGCAATGATCGGCATCGATCCGGCGTTGATCGCGATAATTCTTGGCGTCGATCGGATTCTCGATATGTGCCGAACCACGCTCAATGTAGTTGGCGATCTTACGGCCGCGACGTTCGTGGCCAGAAGCGAAGGCTATGAATTGCTCGGAGCTCCGGATACGAAAGCCGCCGCATAAAATTGAGTAAACTATGTTCCCAATTGGCGACGACGATCAAAACGTACATCTGATGCCGATCGTGAACTATGCGTTCATCGGCATCAATGTACTTGTGTTTGTGCTGCTGCAAGGCTTGGGCGGCAATGACGCATTCACTTATGCGTTCTCGCTTGTTCCGCAGGAAATTGTGACTGGCGTCGACCTACAAGGCTTGGCACCGGTCGTTGGTTCGAACGGCAAAGTTATCGGCGAAATTCAGCATTATTCGACGCCGCTGCCGGTTTACTTCAATTTTCTGTCGTCGATGTTCATGCACGGCAGCATAATGCACATCCTTGGAAACATGATGTTTCTTTGGGTGTTTGGGGACAATCTCGAGAATCTGCTCGGACACGTTCGGTACGCCATTTTCTACATTGTTTGCGGATTTGCGGCTGCAGTTTCGCAGATCGTGATGGACACGTCGTTGGTCATTCCAATGCTCGGTGCTTCGGGTGCGATCTCGGGCGTTCTCGGCGGTTACGTGCTGATGTTTCCTAATAATCAGGTTCGGGCTCTTTTATTCAATTTTTTGACAACGATCCCAGCGTATATTGCACTTGGAATTTGGATCGTTTATCAGATCGTGATCAGTTTCCTGACGGACTCGAGCGGAGGCGGCGTTGCTTATGCCGCCCATATCGGCGGATTCATCGCAGGATTTGTATTGATAAAAGTTTTCGCACTTGGTCGAAACAGCTAGACATCGATCTCGGACCTGCCGTTCCTAGTCGAAAGGTTTGGATTGTAAAAACGGTCATAGGCAAGCTCCTTTTTCCACTTATGCTTGAAAGCCGAAAGTTCTGAATCAGACGGTCGAGAGCGACGATATCCGGAACGTACAATGCCTTCGACAAACGGAACCGAAACGATCCGACGCCCCGCATTCGCCAATTTCAAACATATATCGACGTCGATCAAGTTAGGGCCGATATCAGATCCACCAAAGCCACCGATCTCGATAAGATCAGACCTTCGAACGGCCATCAACGAAAGCGAAACGGCAGAGAAGTTACCGATCACCTTACTTCGAAGCATATTTCCGCCAATTTCATTTTCGAGGCTGCAATCGGCAACCATAACTCCAGTGTCGGCGTTCAAGTAAAGTGCACCGTCAACGATTATGTCCGCTTCGTCAAGCAATTTTCCGCCAACGGCTCCGATCTGTTCGTCTTCCAGAAACGAAACAAGATCGAACAGCCAGCCCGACGACAAGGACTTTATTTCCGAATTTACAAAACAAACAACATCACAATCGCTGTCTTCCACCGCACGGTCAAGCCGTTCCGCCAACCGACCTTCACGCTCAAACTTGGCAATTTCGAAGTCGTAACTGCTATCGACCAGCCTATCGCAAAACGCATCGCCATCACCTATGACCGCCATTAATACCTTCTTTATCTTTCCTGTGTGAGCGTAGCTGACGCGATGTAGATTCAGGTCGGTCGGCTCGACGGTTGCCTTTTTTCCTGTCCGCTCAAAATGTTCGCGGATCGCCTTTCTGGCGCATTCATGAGCGTATGGCTTTTCGTCGCCGCTCAAAGCGACCGAACCGGGGATCGCTCGCCAGTGGTACAGAACCCGTGGAATATGCTTGATCTGACTCTCATCGATCACCTCGATCGCTCGTAACGCAAGATCGTAGTCTTGGCTTCCTTCTATACCAATGCGAAAGCCGCCGACGCTTTGCAATAGATCAGTTTTGTACGCAGAAAGGTGAGTAATCAGATTAAGCGAATAGAAAAGATCTAGGCTCCAGTCAGGCTTAAATGCAGGCCGTGATCGCTTGCCACTCTCGTCGATCAGATCCTCGTCGCTGTAGATCATCGCGATGCTTGGTTCATCGACGATCGTTCTCGCGACCCAATACAATGCATCAGCCGACAACTCGTCGTCATGGTCAAGCAGAACAACAAATTCTCCGGTAACCAGCTCAAGAGCAGAGTTCGATGCGGCTGAGATGTGGCCGTTCTTCTCACGGAAGACGACCTTTATACGTTCGTCTGTGGCCGAATACTCTTCGAGAACGCGGCGAATATGCGGGCTCGGCGACGCGTCGTCGGCAATGCAGAGCTCCCAATTCTCATAGATCTGGCCGCAAACCGAATCGATGCACTTTCTTAGCCATTTCTCATCTACATCGTAAACCGGCATCACGATCGACACCTTAGGCTGCCGTGGCAACAAAGCGATGTCGCGGACGATCTGGGCGCGGTCGATCGCACCCTTGGTTTTCATCCATTTCACGTATTGGCGACGAAGCAGTAGGCGATGTCGCAGCGTTGCTAAACGACCGCGAATGGCGGCCATGCCGCTCGTTCGAAACAGTTCGACAGCAGTTGTTACTTTGCTAATGAGATCCATCGATTGGCGAGCAGTATCGAACGGTGAGATCCAATGCGATTTCACGTTTATTCGGATACTGAACTATTCTACAACAATATGACTTTCGCCTGCCGAATCTGCGGATCGACTTCCGGTCATACTGAACATCGTCTTCGCGAGATGATGTACGGCACTCGTGAGGAGTTTGCTTACATAGAATGCGGTTCGTGTGGCACTATTCAGATAAAAGAATTGATCGATGTCTCGCAGTATTATCCTGACAACTACTACTCGCTTGAGGAGGGCGTTATCGACCCAGCAGACAATTCGATCAAGCGAAGAGCTGTTATGAAACAGATCGGCCGACATTTAGCTACCGGCAAATCAGCGGTCGGCAGGTATCTAGTTGCACGCCGACCGTACCTTGCATCGAGATTTCCTGCCTATCTCAAGTACCCAAACGGATTTGGTTTAGATGATCGCATTCTCGACGTAGGCGCTGGAAACGGCAAATTGATCAAGACTCTTAAACTATTTGGTTTCAGACACTTAACTGGCATCGATCCGTTTCTTGGTAAAGAAGTATGCACAAACGGACTAAAGCTGCTTCGTAGTGATCTTAAGGATCTCGACGGCAGTTGGGACGTCATAATGTTTCACCATTCTCTCGAACACGTGCCTGAACCTGTCAGATCACTCGATTCGGCAAGGCGACTACTGACGGAAAAAGGTAGGATCATCGTCCGTATTCCGATCGCGAGTTATGCGTGGGAAAAGTATGGCAAAAACTGGTTCCAGCTCGATCCGCCGCGGCATCTTTACACATTTACAGAGAGGTCGTTCAGACATTTGGCAGATAATTCAGGACTAAAAGTCGATTCGGTTGTTTATGATTCGGAGGCCGCTCAGTTTTTCGCAAGCGAACAATATACACGTGATATCTCACTTCTCGATGCTCGTGCATACAGCGGGAACGTCGGTGAAAGCGTGTTTTCCGGGGAACAAATCGAAGCGTGGGAACGAGAGGCTTCGGAATTGAATAGAGATGGCCGTGGCGACCAAGCTTGTTTCTATCTTTCAAAAAAGTGATCTACTCGGCCGCCGTTTCCCAATCAAGTATCGGTCTGACCGCTCCGGGAAACGGACCTGTAAAGTTACCACGGGCACGGTCACCATCGACCGAATCGGCAACATAAAAGCTGAGAGCTTCCCAAACAACGAAGTGCACTTCCATCGGTTCATAGGTCGATGCGGCAACGGCGACGACAATGCGGCCCTCGGAAAAGAAATTGCCCGGAACCCAAACCGTGCTGGTATAGATACCTGCGGGCCTCGGCTTATCTTTCCAGTCGCTGTTCCAATCGTGTGTCACGAAAATGCACGTTCCGCTTTCGTCGAAGAAGTGAATATTCGGTGTGATGACCTTGTCACCGCGGACCTCGTAGGTCATCTCGACACCGACGGCCTTGCGAATATCGTGCGTTTGAACCGATAGACGTTCTTCATCTATGACACGAGCAGAGATCAAATTCGCATACTCGTTTCCGGTGCGTTTGTCGGCGTCGGCTTTCCATTCCGATGAGATATTGGTTTGCTCATGCAAATAGTCGGCGATGACGGCATCGGCCTGCCCGTCTGCACGAACGTTGCCGTTCTCAAGCCAAACAACACGGCCGCATAGCCTCGCGACGGCTCGCATGTCGTGCGAAACGAACAGGACCGTGCGGCCCGATTCGCCAATATCGCGCATTTTGCTGAGGCATTTCTTCTGAAATCCAACGTCACCGACCGCGAGAACTTCGTCAACGATCAAGATCTCAGGATCGAGATGTGCGGCGACCGAGAACGCGAGTCGCATATACATTCCGCTCGAATAATGCTTGAGCGGAGTGTCGAGAAAGCGCTCGATCTCAGAGAATTCGACGATCTCGTCAAATTTTTTCTGGATCTCGGCACGCTTCATCCCGAGAATTGCACCGTTCAGGTAAATATTCTCGCGGCCCGAAAGTTCGTTGTGAAAACCTGTTCCGACCTCGAGCAGCGAGCCGACTCGACCGCGAATTTCTGCCCGGCCGCTCGTCGGTTTGGTGATCCTAGAAAGTATCTTGAGTAATGTTGATTTGCCGGCACCGTTCGAACCAATGATCCCGAGCGTTTCTCCATCGCTCACATCGAAACTAACGTCTCGCAAAGCCCACAACTCGTCCTTTTCATTGCGTTTCGAATTAAAAATGCCGGCAACAGTATCGCGCAGCGAGTTCGGTAATCGGTCGCCGAGAAGATAGCGTTTGGCAATGTGATCTGTGCTAAGAACTTTCATCGGCAGTTAGACAATATCTGCGAAATCGTCCTCCATCCATCTAAAAACTGCCAATGAAAGTACTGTGATCACAACGATAGAAATAGACGAGATGCCGATCAACTGCCAATCAATGGACGTGCCGAAAACGGCGCTGCGAAAGAGGTCTAAGATGCCAACCATCGGATTGATCGCATAAACGAGCCGCCATTTCTCAGGCAGCAAACTCGATGGATAGAATATCGGCGAAGCTATCATCCATACCTGAAGCAGAAACGGCAACGCGAATTTCACGTCGCGAAACCGAACATTTAGCGCTGAAAACAGTGTCCCAAGCGATGCCGCCAAAACCAACGTCATTAACAATGCCACCGGTGCGAGCAGTATTTGTGACGATGGTGCCACCGCGAAATAGACCATCATCAGCCCAAGGATCAGTACGCTGAACAACAGATCGGACAACGCCGCTACCGTCGCAGCTAGCGGCAATATTAGTCTCGGAAAGTAGATCTTTGTGACGAGATTAGTGTTCGAAACAAAGCTGTTGCTCGCCATCGAAACTGACGTATGTACAAACAGCCAGATCATCACGCCCGACAACGCAAACAGCGGATAAGGCACATCTACTGTGTCGAACCGTGCAACGCTGCTAAATATTACGGTAAATATCGCCGTCGTCAATACCGGTTGAAGCACGGCCCATGCAATGCCAAATGACGCCTGTTTATAGCGGATCTTGACGTCCCGCCAGATCATGAAATACAGCAATTCTCTGTGCCGCCATAGATCGCCAAGATCCAGGCTCGACAGAAAACGCTTTGGTTCGATGATCGTAATTTGGTCTTGAGACATCAATTCTGATCGAGTTTGATCTTGCCCGAATAGTGGATCGTTTTTCGACGCTTGCGTTCTCGATTGGCTTCGAACAACCTTTTCGGCGTTAGTATTCTGGCTAAAACACCGACAGCCTGCGGCACCGATGAGGCACCGCCGATATTCTCTTTGAATAGCCGAAACGCGTTTGTTCGATCACCTGACCTGACGAGATTCGACGCTGAAATGAAACGCAGTCCTCGCTGGATAATATCAAGCTCTTCGCGTGTATATGGCAATGAATCAGCAACTCGATCTTGCGCCGCTATCCACTCTTCGAGCATCTTCGCAGCATCGCTACTTACGTTCGCACCATGCTGACGCCAGCCGCCGATGACATTCGAGTTTCGAGCAAATTCACCCTCGCCCGCGAGTTTCAAGTATAGCTCATAGTCCTCAAGTACCGCTTCCTCGTTCCATCGATGCATCCGCAGAGCCGAACTGCGATAAACAACGCCCGGACTCGAAAACACTTGCCCGTGAAGCAGATGCGGCAGCGGATCGCCATCCGCAAACGTCGTCCAATTCGAGGTCGAATCAATAATATTGTCGTCTTCGTCGATAAGATAAGCGTGGCCAAATGCTAGAACGGCGGTCGGTCGCTGGACTAACAAAGTCACCTGTTCCTCAAGTGTCGTCGAAATAATAACGTCGTCCGAGCCTAGATATGCGAAATACTCGGTGTTGCACAACGCGAATCCTTCGTTCAGCGTCCCGCAAAGCCCGCGATTCTCTCTTGCGATCAGCTCACATTCGAACGGACACTCAGCCAACACGCGTTCGATCACGGTGACTGATTCGTCTTTAGAACCATCGTCAATTACAATCAGTTTTCTGGGCCGAAGGGTCTGCCCGAATATCGACCGTAGCGTGCGTTCGACGTACGGAGCGTGGTTGTAAGACGGTACCAGGACCGTTATCTCAGACATCGAGGTTTATTCTAGTTTGTCGCGGCAAAATTGTTAACTTTACACTATGCGGGTTCTACATTTCCTCGACACATTGGGCCGCGGAGGAGCCGAAATGCAGGCGCTAGATGTCGCTCGGAATGCCGCGGCGCACGGCATCGAGGTGACCGTCGCGTCTGCCGGCGGTGGAGCTTTAGAGGACGAATTTCGTAGTTGCGGCGTTGGCTTGTTTAGGTTTCAGCGGCGAGTTCCATTTGACCCTTTCCTTGTCGCGAAACTGCGAAACCTAATTCGAGATCGCGACATCCAGATCGTTCACGGCTATCAGCCCGTCGACGGACTTCATCTCTGGGCTGCGACGCTTGGGTTGAAGAATGTCCGACGTGTTCTGAGCTTTCAAGGCTTTATTCAAGACAAAAAGAATCGCAGTACCGCTCGATTTCTAATTCCTCGAATGGATGCCAACGTTGTAGTCAGTCGCGGTCTTCAAAAATGGTTGAGCGAGACCGACGGTTTAGATACGACTAGGAATTTCCACGTCATTTTCAACGGTGCCGACGCAAAACGACTCGCTCCAACGGGAAGGTCTATCCGAAGAGAATTAAACATCGGCTCCGACCATAAGCTCGTAGGAATGGTCGCAAATTTCTACCGAGATCGTCGCAAGGACCAGCCATCGCTTGCCAAAGCCGTGGTCAACGTCTTATCACAATTTCCTGACCTGCATTGTGTATTTGTCGGCGGCGTTGAACCCGGAGCCGAACACAAACTCGACGAGTGCAGAGTGATCGTTCGCGAACATTCTGCGGGCAATAATGTTCATTTTCTTGGCCGTCGAGACGACGTACCCGATATTCTGAATGAACTTGATATCGCCGTTATGTCGTCGTTTCACGAAGGCTTGCCGGTCGCACTTTCAGAAGCGATGCTTGCCGGAAAGGCGATGATCGTGTCCGACATCGAGCCGCATCTTGAAGCATCCAGCAACGGTGAGTTTGCTGACGTTTTTGAAACGGGAAACGAAATTGACCTAGCCGAAAAGCTGCTGGCGATGTTGGAAGATGACGATCGACGAATTGATCTTGCCTCGCGAGCCCGAACATTCGCTGAAGAAAACCTCAGTATCGATTCGCATTTGCGTGAATTGAAAAGGCTCTACGCCACGTTACTTTGACGGCTTGCCGGTCAGCAATAGGCTGATAAATTCCCGGTCGTCCCAGTCGCCAAATGCGCCTTGACGTACGATCACCATATCCAGTGAACGCAAAATATACAGCCGCTGATTTCCGGCTCCGGCGGCCATGAACAGATCAGCAGCGTCGTTGGCGATTCCATTCTTCATAATATCCTCGACCGCACCGCCGATGGCTCGTCCGCTCGGGCCCTTGCCGCCGTTCTTGTTCAGCCAGAATGTAATCCCGTACGCAGCATTCGCTTTTGAACCGACGGTCAGCTCATCGATCAGTTTGGCTGCGATAATTTGTTTGCCTTTCCATTTACCTCGGTCTCGCATCAATTGGCCGAACTTTGCCCATTCACGAGCGGTCAACGAAGCGCCTTGCGGCAGAAGCGGCTGGCCATCCGACATACGCCAGTTCCCGTAGCTCAGCCCGATCGGATCGAGGATGCGGTGTTTCAGATAGCTGATCACCGTTTCGTTCCGTGGTTTGAGCTTTCGGGTCAATGCCTCGCCAAAGGTCTGGAAGGGAACCGGGCCATATGCGAAAACGGTTCCGGGTTCGGCTACTGACATTGATCGAACCGATTCAGAATACGTTGGTACACGCCCGATCTGTCCGGCATTGATACCGCTGGTCAGCGAAAGCAATTGGCGATACGTGATCAGCTCTCGCCGCCTATCACCTCGCCATTCGGTGATGGTCTCAGAAACACGTTCGTCGAAACCTTTTATCAGCTTGTCTTCAATTGCAGCCGCCAACAATGCACCACTGAACGATTTAGTACCGCTAGCCAAGATCCATGCTGTATCCGAATTTCTGCCATTCTGATAGTCTTCGAACACGATCTTGTCGCCTTTCATTATCAATACCGAAACGCCGCGATTCTCGCGAGAGTACTTAGCCGCGAGATCGAAACGCTCTTTCTCAGTAGGAGCCGCCTTTTGTGCCGGCACATGGCTAGCAAAGGCTGCGGCCAGAACCGCAGCTATGATCATCTTTGATAAACGCATTGTGGGCTCCTATTGTCTTTGGAAATCCGGCGAACCAAGCACGAGGCTGACGACCTTGAAAACGTCAGGATCGCCGCTCGGTGCGAGCAGGCGAGCCTGCCGATTTCGGCCGCCCTGTTGGCCGTCGCGCATATTTGGAATGTCGATGTCATCGTCGGCCTCATTTGGAGCCTTGACCTCAGGCAGAGGCTGTTCGAGCTGTTTTGTGAGCGAGGCACGCGTCTGAGCCGAGATCTCACCATGTAGAATTCGATCGATAGCATTCGAAAGAGTCGCACTCTTGTCGGCACCCTTGAGCGATTTGAGATCAGCACGCGTTCCGGCGATCTGATTGGCAGAAAGGGCGATCGCAAAGTTTAGTCGTTCGAGCAATGCACCGGTGTTGACCCAATCTTCGGCCGTGTCGGGATAGCCTGTCGGAGCTTGGTAGCCATATGGAACTTCGCCGAGCTTGTTGAGCATCGCCATCAACTGCCCGCCGGCATTGGTGTTTGCACCAATTGCACGAACCGAACTAACCGCAAGCTCGAACGGCGATTTGATCTTGGCTCGGTAGTTCTCGGGTGCGAAGAATTCTTTGTCCGTGAACAAAGCACGAAGTGTCGTCTTAATGTCGCCCTTGGAATCCGAGAATGCTTTTGCAACACGGCCGATCAGTGCTTCGCTTGGCGTATCGCTCACAAATTTGACGGCAAGCTTTCGAGCGATGAACTTTGCAGTCGAAGGATGTGCGACGAGCGTGTCGATGACCTTGAGGCCGTCTTTGACGCCGCCTTCGTCGATCTTTTGGCCGAGAACAGTCTTAGCTCCTTTTTCGTGCCATGTGTTGTTGAAGTAGAATTCGCCGCTTTCGAGATCGTCCGGCACTCCCGCGAGTCGCTGCACGCGATCAAGCTGTCGATTTTCGGTGCCGTTGATAACGTATCCGGCCGAACGTCGATATCCACGCGGATCGGCAATGGTCCAGCCTGTAAAACACTTCGCGACCTCGACAATATCAGCCTGAGAATAGCCACCGTCAACGCCAAGCGTGTGCAATTCCATCAGCTCACGAGCGTAATTTTCGTTGATACCGCGACGGCGTGCTTGCTGTTGCGGCTGCGGGTTGTCACGCATTTGCTTCAAACGAGCATCGAGTTGAGCATCGGTCAAACCGAGTTGCTGCTTCATGCGGTCACGAGCACGCTGGGGCAATTGCCCTCCGTTTCTAATCATCTGCTGAACTCGCTGAGCGTTCTGCCCTTGTCCACGCTGCTGAGAATTTGGCGAGACCGATTCGAAGTTGTCCAAATAGAACAACATCGCGGGATGCTGTGCGGTTCCGACCACAAGGTCTTTAAAATTGCCGAGAGCATTCTTCCGCAATACGTCACGTTCATAGCTCGGAATATACCAGCGAACTGCGGCCTTTCCGGCGAACACGTTGAAGTGATTCTGCCAGAAATCGACCATCACTTCCTGCAACTGCCGTTCGCTGTAAACTGCCCTCAACACACGGTTTGAAACGATCTGCGGCAAGAGCTGATTCGCGAGCTTCAGGTCGTATTTCTGATAGAGTTCACGCAGCGTCTGCTGACGTTCCCGACGTTCCGCCTCTGACATCTGATCGTTATTGTTGTTTGCCTGAGGCGCAGCACCGGCAAGCCGGTTTCGGCCCTCGATCGCCTGTAGCAGTCCCGCAGGATTTGGGTATTTCTCAAACAGCTCGGAAGTTGACAGCTTGAAGATGTCGAGGTTCGCCGCTTTCGAATCAGCGGCTGAATCTGAGATCGACCCGGCATTGAGCTGCTGGTCGATATACTTCTCGATCCCCATCGCTTTGACACGCTCGACATCGCCGGGACGCGCGCCGAATCCTAGCCTGTTGAGTACATGAATGATCTTCTGCTCTTCCGTCAAGCCCTTTGTGGGTGCCGATAATTGGATCGCAGCCAGAGAATTCAATGTCATTCCCAACGTCAGAATTCCAACCAAAACCTTGCTAAATACAGTGCGTTTCATAATTCAAAACTTCTCGCCTATGAATAATTCTTGCCCATTTGGCTATTGTTTAGATGCACGCTGCGACCATTTTGGCGACATATGTTGAGTACAACATTTGGCATCGACACGGCATCTTATTTATCGCCTTTATGAGGCTTTTCATATAGAATCTGTCTTTAGAGATGGCCACGATGAAAGTAAAACTATCAAGCCTGTTGTTCGCTGCCGCAGCGGTCGTAATCTTTGCGTCGGTTTCGTTCGCGCAGGTCGAAACGTTTAGCAGCCCGGACGTTGAATACACGTTCTCGATCCCTGATGCACGCTGGAAATCGACTGCAACGCCCTCGGCGTCGAGTTCGACGCATCGGTACGTGTATGTTGATCGTAATGATGCCCAACTCGAGATCCGCAAACTTTCAAAAAGCAAGAGCGAGTTGCTTTCCGAATTCATTCGCAATAACGAAGAATCGAAACTACAGACTCTGCCCGGCTATATTCCAGGCCGCGAAGAAAATTTCAAAGGCAAGCTCGAAGGCATGATCTTCAATTACGAGTACGTGCTTTCCGGCCGTTCCATGATCGGTAGATTTTACTATTTGAGTGTCAATGACACGACCGTTTATGTATTGCGATTTACCGGGAACGCGAAAATCTTAAAATCGATACGTAATCAAACCGATTCGATCGCACGGACATTTGACGTTAAATAATCAGTCGATCAGACAATGAATAGCCACAAATGCGCTTTAGTGCATTTGTGGCTTTTTGATAAGTAATTTCG
The DNA here is from genome assembly GCA_937871585.1 of uncultured Acidobacteriota bacterium. GTDB lineage: Bacteria > Acidobacteriota > Blastocatellia > Pyrinomonadales > Pyrinomonadaceae > OLB17. The sequence goes on from CALMPJ010000061.1 coordinate 39,829, forward strand.
ACGCCTGCGGTAAAACGAAACCTGAACTCTCGGTAATGTCGCTAAGGTCGCTGAGA
>CALMPJ010000062.1 GCA_937871585.1 uncultured Acidobacteriota bacterium
TCGATTTGTGGTCAAACGCTCCATCGGCGTGTCGCGAAACAGCACGAACGGCGCGGCTTTGAATTGTACGATGATCGTCGAATGCTTCTGCGCTAAACGCTTGCCGGTTCGTAAATAAAAGGGAACTCCGGCCCAACGCCAGTTATCGATCGATAATTTTAACGCGGCGTAAGTCTCAGTGTTACTGTGCGGAGCGACAAGCGGCTCGGAGCGATATGCGGAGCACGGAGACCCAGTCGCTACCGCTCCCGGTTCTGACAAGCGGCCTTCGCCATACTGGCCGCGTGCGGTCTTTTGTATGACGTCTTCGCCCGTGAACGGCTGAATTGCGTGTAGAATTTTGACCTGCTCGTCGCGAACTTCGTCGGCATCGAACGAAACCGGCGGTTCCATCGCCGTCAGCGTCACGAGTTGGAAAAGATGATTTGGGATCATGTCACGCAATGCACCGGCGCTGTCGTAATACCCGCCTCGCTGCTCGACGCCGAGACTTTCGGCGACGGTAATTTGGACATGATCGACGTAATTACGGTTCCAGATCGGCTCGAATATGGAATTTCCAAAACGGAAGACGAGTAGATTCTGCACGGTCTCTTTGCCGAGGTAGTGGTCGATGCGAAAGATCTGCCGCTCTTTAATTATCTTCAGCAGGTCTGCGTTCAGCTTTTTGGCAGATTCGAGATCGCGGCCGAAAGGTTTTTCGTAAACGAACCGCCGCCAGTTGCCGTTCTCTTCTTTGCCGAGGCCGTTCTTCACGACTTTCTGCGTTACGTTCGCAAAAAGCTGCGGCGGCGTTGCGAGATAGAAGAAGTAGTTTTCAGGAATTTGGTGCTCGGTAGTAACGTCGCCGAGCATTGTTTTAAGATCCCCGAACAGTTTTTTGTCGTCGTCGAAATCTCCGCCGGTGTAATAGCAGCGTTCGTCGAACCATTTGAGTAACTCAGGCGACGGACCGTTTGGAACGAACTCTTTCAGATCAGCGGCGACTTGCTTACGAAATTCTTCGGTCGTCATCTCCTGACGCCCAACACCGACAATAGCGAATTTGTGCGGCAGAAAATCACCGTTCGCGAGATTGTAAAGAGCAGGCAACAGCTTGCGTTTGGTGAGATCACCGGTCGCACCAAAGATCACCATCACGCACGGATCAGCCATTTTCTTTGAGTTGGGCCTATATGAAACCAAAGATTAACACAGATAAACACAGATTTAGAATCGATCTGATCCGTGTTTATCTGTGTCCATCTGTGTCTAAATTCCTAATTCTTCACGCAGTTGTAGTTCGCGGGTGTTCATTTCGCCGGTGTCGGTTTCGTGGTCGTAGCCGCAGAGGTGGAGCAGGCCGTGGAGGATGAGTTGTTTGATCTCGGCATCGAGCGTGAGGCCGTTTTCAAGGGCT
>CALMPJ010000063.1 GCA_937871585.1 uncultured Acidobacteriota bacterium
CAAACCTCCGCGAGGCTTTCCGCGTCTAACGGTGCGCGGCCGCGAAGGCTATTTCGCGACGCCGAACACAAGCTATCGATAGGAATAGGTAAATGAAACGTACATTTTTTCTAGTTTCGGTCTTTCTCTCCTTGGGTATCATTGCGGCGACAAGCAGTGAAGTGACCGTTAGCGGCCAAACCGCGACACCGACGCCGACACCCAAACCGACGCCAAACGTTCTTGCGGATGACACGATCGAAAAGGTTGAGACCGAACTAGTTAACATCAGCGTCCGTGTGATCGACAGAGCCGGAAGGCCTGTAAACAAGGTCTCGGAATCCGATTTTAAGATCTATGAAGACAATGTACTTCAGCAGATCGAGTTCTTTTCAAAGTCTGAATTGCCGACCAACTATGCCATCGTTGTGGACAATTCAGGATCGCTTCGATCGCAGCTTGAAAAGGTCATTGATGCAGGAAAGATCCTTGTAAACGCAAACGGACCGAATGACGAGACGCAGCTTATCCGTTTTGTCGGAAAGGACAAGATCAGCATCGAGCAGGATTTCACTTCTAATAAGACCGATCTAAACGAGTCCCTCGACAATCTGTTTATCGAAGGCGGCCAAACGGCGATCACTGATGCAGTTTATTTGGCGGTCGAGAATGTTGAAGACTACGAGAAGAGCTCGAAAGCGGTCGATCGAAAGCGACGAGCGATCATTCTCGTTACTGACGGTGAGGACCGCGATAGTTTTTACACAGAGAAACAGCTTTTCGACCTGTTGAAAGAGTCGGAAACACAGATCTATGTAATAGGTTTTGTTTCAGAACTCAGTAATGAAGGCAGCCTCATTCGCAAAAGTGCCCAAAGCAAGGCAAAGTCGTACCTCGAACGAATGGCGACCGAGACTGGCGGCAAGGCGTACTTTCCGGGCTCAGTGGACGAGCTTGCCGGAATCGCGAAAGATATCGGAAGCGAGCTTCGCACGCAGTTCTCGATCGGCTACGTCCCTACAAACGATCGAAAAGACGGCACATTTCGTTCGATCAAGGTCCAGATCGCCGATGGCCCGAATAAAGAAAAGCGCATTCCGATCACGCGTGCCGGACGAACGGCCGAAGGTGAAGCTCCGGCAAAGCCTGCGACAGCAACCACTACAAAACCATAAGAAAAAGGTGCCGATCGGCACCTTTTCAATTTTCAACTACTTTTCAGGAACACTTCCCGAGATCTTCTTCCTCGTGGTCTCGCCGGTAACCAGCACCGGAATCCCCTCATCGACTTCGCCATGCGGACGTGGAATGACGTGAACGGCTGTTACAGTTCCGACACGCCTCGCAGCAGAAGCTCCGGCATCGACGGCGGCTTTCACTGCACCGACCTCACCTCTTACGATCGCAGTGACCAATCCGGCATCGACTTTTTCGTAGCCGACTAGCTGGACATTTGCGGCCTTGACCATTGCGTCCGCCGCTTCGATCATAGCGACGAGTCCAAAACATTCAACCATTCCAAGAGCTTGCATATCGTTAATTCCCGGCTACTTCTTCTTCCGCTTAAGATACATCCACATCATCAATGCGAGGAACGCGATGCCTGCAAAGATCGCAATGAAAAACACAACTGTCGCCGTAAGCATACCGAAATGCTATTTCAGAAACGTGGTCAGTGCAACCACGGCAACGGCAATTACAAACAGCAAAATACAAACCAACAGGTAAACGCGATCCGCAGCCGGTCCCGGCTCTACCCAAACAACCTTGGTTTGACGTTTTGAGCTAACCCGCGAACGTTTTCGTTCAAGAGCCGCCGATGCACGACGAGCTGCCTTGTCAGCATTTTCAAGTTCGGCAGTATCGTCAGGCTTTTCAGGCGCCTGTTCGTCTAAGACAATGTCTTCTGTCACAGGCTCAGATTCGGGCAACAATACGCTTTTGCCGCAGTTGTAACAAAACTGCGTTCCCTCGCGAACCTCGGCATCACATTCCGCGCACCTTTCCATTGTCAAAACTTCGTCGACCATCGCGATCAGTTAATGAACTGAAAGACCTCCTTTTCTTCGCCAAGGTCGCGGGCCGACGGCGTTAGGATGGTCTTTTTCGTTATGGGCAGCTTCTTTCCGTCGCTGATGGCCCGGCGAACGTCGTCTTCGCTAACAAAATCGAGCGGCACAACGGGCTTGTCTTCTTCGCTAACCGCCGGAGGATAAACGTGATGAACGATAGTCTGTTTAGGTGTTTCGACCGGAACTACGACGGGCTCTGCAACTGGTTCGGCGGCGGCGAATTTGCTTAGGAACGAATCAACGATCGCAGCGATCTCTTCACGTTTTACCGATTTCGTTGGTTTTGGGGACGTTGCGACAAAGGTAGGCGTTGAGGCCGGAGCTGTTCGAGCCATTGGCTTCGTTTCAAACGCGACTCGCTTGATATCCATCAAATGCCGCGGCGATACATTGTCCGACGTCACATTTCCGCCCCACGAACCGCAGCCCAACGTCATCGAAGGATCAAGATCCGTCGAAAATCCGATCGCACCATGGGTCGTCGGCGAATTAATGATCACGCGAGCCGCGGGCATCTGTTTTCCGTATTCTATCGCCGCATTTCGGTCTTTTGTATGCATTCCGGCAGTGTGGCCCATGCCGCCGAATCGCAGGATCTCGAAACATTTGTCGGCACCTGCTTTAACTCCATCGACCACAAAAAACGCCAGTGTCGGTGACAATTTCTCGATCGACCAGGGAAAGTCACGGCCAACACCGGCACATTCAGCGATTAGACAGCGCGTTCCCGTGGGAACTGTGATTCCCGCAAGTTCGGCAATAAACGCGGCCGATTTACCGACGATACCGGCATTCAGGGTTCGTTGAGGTGTCAACAAAACCTTTCCGACGGCCTCGGCCTCCGCAGCATTTAGAAAATGTCCGCCTTGAGCTTTGAACTGTTCGCGTAATTCCTTCTCGATCGGAGCATCTGCGACAACAGCCTGTTCCGAAGCACAGATCGTGCCGTTGTCAAAGCAAGTTCCTGTGAGGATGTCGGACGCAGCTTTGGCAATATCTGCAGTCCGCTCAACAAACGATGGTACATTTCCCGGACCAACGCCGAACGCAGGCTTACCGGACGAGTACGCCGCACGCACAAGTCCTGTGCCGCCCGTCGCGAGAATGACGGCGGTCCGCTTATGCTTCATAAGCGTTTCCGTGCCCTCGATAGTCGTTAGCGTGAGACATTTGATCGCGTCCGCAGGCAGACCGTGTTTGATCGCTTCGTCACGCATCAATCGCGCGGTTTCGGCGATACATTTAGCTGCCGAAGGATGCGGCGATAGCACAATGGTGTTCCGCGATTTGATCGCAATAATTATCTTGAAGATCGCCGTCGACGTAGGATTTGTCGACGGAATAATTGCAGCGACGACTCCGCGTGGACTGGCAACCTCAACAATTCCTGGCGTGTCGCTAACGACGCCAACGGTCTTCAGATCCTTGAAGTGATTCCAGACATCTTCTGAAGCGAAACGGTTTTTTTGATACTTGTCCTCAGCTTTACCAAATCCCGTTTCCTCATGAGCCATTTGGCCTAGACGAGAAGATTCAGCGAGTGCGACGCGCGACATTGCAGCGCAGATCGTATCGACCTGCATCTGATCAAAGCGCGAGACAATGTCGAACGCGGCAAACGCCGCCTCGACAGCATCACGCGCCTCTTGCTGCGCCGCTAGGTCTTTGTCGCTCATTTCCTATCTGATCGAGAATGCGATCTCTAGCGTGTCTTTGACTTGTTTCCGGACAATGAATCTGTCGAACCGCTTGCCGAGCCCGACCCGAGTTGCTTGCCGCCGCAGGCGAGAGCCTTTTCGTCGGGGCTCAGGCCAACTTTGCCGCCTGTTGGAAGCACACGTTCAACTTCGCTATGCGGACGCGGAATCACGTGTACGCTGACGAGTTCGCCAACACGACGAGCCGCAGCAGCACCAGCATCGGTCGCTGCCTTGACCGCACCGACATCACCACGGACGAAGATCGTGACAAAGCCCGCTCCGATATATTCCTTACCGACAAGCTGAACATTAGCAGCCTTTACCATTGCATCGGCGGCTTCGACCGCACCAACAAAACCCTTAGTCTCGACCATTCCGAGAGCTTCTAGACTCATATTTTTCCTCTACTTGAGATACTCGAACCTTTATAAGAACAATGCCTAAAACTATCACGCAAATTATGCTAAAAGCAAGCTGTCGCATTTCATTGCAAAGTAATTGAATTGCATTGACATAGCTGTTTCATCAACGGTATATTTTGTGATAAGAACGCTGTCAATTTTGCTGTTCAGGCACTCATTAAATGGCACAAACACTAGGTGAAAAGTTGCGCGAAGCCCGCGAGGAGCGAGGTCTATCGGTTGGCGAGGTCGCAGAACAAACACGTATTTCGCCCCATTACATCGAATCGATCGAACGCGACGATTATAAGCCTCTTCCCGGCGGCATATTCAATAAGGGCTTTGTAAAGTCGTTTGCAAAAGCCGTCGGACTAAATGAGCAAGAATCAGTGGCCGATTATACTCGTCAAGCAACGGCGTCGGACATTGCTCTCGTTGATGAACAGAAGATCTACAAGCCGGAAGTTTTAACAGATGAGAATTCCGGCCGTTCGATGCTGCCTACGATCATTACGGCCGTAGTCATTCTCGGTGCTATGACCGGTTTGATCTTACTTGGATTGAACTATCTCAACAGTCCCGCCTCTCCGACGACACCGACATTTGCGAATACGTCAAATTCGAATCAGAATTCGAACACATCCGCAGTCTCAGCAAGTTCGGATCCTTCAGCTCCGACAATGGCTAATTTGAAAGTCGAGATAAAGGCGATCAACGCTCCCGTGCCGATTTCCGCCACGACCGACGGTACAAAAAGCGAAAACACCATCGGCGCAGGTTCGTCGCAGACCTACGAACCGAAAGACAGCCTGACCATAAATTACAATAAATGGAACGCTGACAAGGTTCAGATGACGATAAACGGCAAGACGATCGCATTGCCTGCGGCTCCGCTGAAGCCAGCCGACAAACGGATCGAATTTACAATAAACAAAGACAATATCGCACAGATCTGGTCGAGCGGTTCGATCTCGACTGAAGTCCCGCCCGCCACAGCGGTCACTGATGCAGTGCCTCCAACGCCAACTGCGGCCCCGCCCCCTGCGGCCGCTCGTCCGACACCTGCCGCAAAGCCGTCGGCTCCGGCTACGACGAACCCGATGCCTCAGCCGCCTGCTAAGACGCCCGCCGCGACGCCGAAACCGGCGGTACCGACAGCTCCGGCTGGAAATAGCCGTCCATAATTCAGCAATTAATCGAAAGTTGACTCATGCCCGTATGCGAAATGCGGGCATTTTTGTTTATAATTGGATATGGATATCGAGAAGATACAAGAAGGCCTTACTTTTGACGACGTTTTGCTCGTCCCTGCCTATTCGGAGATACTGCCCGGCGACGCTGATACTCGCACAAAATTCTCCAGGAACATTAGTCTGAATATACCTCTGTGTTCGTCGGCAATGGACACGGTTACGGAGGCTTCGCTTGCGATCGCACTTGCACAGCAAGGCGGAATTGGCATTATTCACAAGAACTTCAGCATCGAGCAGCAGGCCGAAGAGGTTGATAAGGTAAAACGCAGCGAGTCTGGTATGATCGTCGATCCTGTCACGATCGAGCAGAACGCTCTAGTTTCAGATGCACTCGCGATCATGGGCCGATACAAGATCAGCGGAGTGCCGGTGACCGACGCAAACGGTTTGCTGGTCGGAATTATTACGAACCGCGATCTGCGATTTGAAACGCGAACCGACATTCCTGTTTCCGCGATAATGACGCCTCAGCCGTTGGTTACTGTTCCCGTTGGGACCACACTTGATGAGGCAAAGGTCAAACTACAGAAGCACCGTATCGAGAAGCTGCTCGTTGTCGATGATGACGGTCATCTCAAAGGACTGATCACCGTAAAAGACATCCAGAAAGCCATCAACTTCCCTATCGCCGCCAAAGACGAGCTCGGACGCTTACGATGTGCGGCGGCTATCGGTGCAACAGGCGATTTTCTTGAAAGAGCGTCCGCATTAGTAACCTCTCGTGTTGATGCCATCGTAGTTGACACTGCACACGGACACAGCTCACGTGTGCTAAATGCCATAACGCAAGTTAAGTCCAAGTTTCCTGACATTGAGGTTGTTGCGGGCAATGTTGCAACCGCAGATGCGACGAATGCTCTCATCAAAGCCGGCGTAGACGCCGTAAAGATCGGTATCGGCCCAGGTTCGATCTGCACCACGCGAGTTGTTACAGGAGCAGGCGTTCCACAGATCACAGCGATCACCGAATGCGTTGCCGCAGCAAAAGGCACTGGCGTTCCTGTCATTGCAGACGGCGGCATCAAGTTTTCAGGCGATGTTGCAAAAGCGATCGCTGCCGGAGCCGATACAGTAATGATCGGCTCGCTATTTGCCGGCACCGAAGAAGCTCCGGGCGAAGTCATTCTATTTCAAGGCCGCAACTTCAAATCGTATCGCGGAATGGGATCGATCGGTGCGATGAAGAAAGGCTCGAGCGACCGATATGCTCAAGAAGGCACTACCACAGACTCGAAATTCGTTCCGGAAGGCATCGAAGGCCGCGTTGCATATAAAGGAACAGTCGCCGACATGGTCACGCAATTAGTTGGCGGCCTGCGAGCCGGAATGGGTTATACAGGATGTCGGACGATCAGAGAGATGCAAAACGACGCGAGATTCGTCCGCATCACATCAGCTGGACTCCGCGAATCGCACGTTCACGATGTGATCATCACGAAGGAAGCCCCGAATTACAGGATCGAATCTTAAAGAACTTTGCCCGCCAAATACGCGAATAAAGCGAAATAAGAAGTTTCCTTATTTCGCCAATTCAGCGTATTTCGCGGGCAAACTCTTATCCGAGTTCTTCCGCAGCCGACTCCCATTCCGCGTAGAGTTTCTGAATCGTTTTCTGAAGTTCGTCGTTCGATTCGGTAAGATTGCTCAACTTTCCGAAATCTGCAGCAATTTCGGGCTGGGACATTCGCGATGTGAGATCCGCAGCCTTCTGTTCAAGTTCCGGTATCTGCGTTTCGATCTCGGCGATACGTTTCTCCAATTGAAGCCGCTGATTTTTCGAGAGCGTTGAATTGCCATTTGCTTCGGATGCTTTCGGTGTTTCTTCCGACGGCTTCTTTATTTCACGCTGCAATTCTCCGGACTTTAGCCGAGCCTCTCGCCAATCGTGAAACTCTGTATAGTTACCTGAATAGTCGAGCACACTGCCGTCGGTTTCAAACGACAAAATTTGCGAAGCGATACGATCCAAAAAGAATCGATCATGGCTGACCGTGACGATCGTTCCGGGATATTCGTCGAGAGCGGACTCAAGAGCTTCGCGCGCAGGGATATCAAGATGGTTCGTCGGCTCGTCTAGGATCAGCACGTTCTTCTGTGAATAGATCAGCTTCGCCAACGCCAGCCTTCCCTTTTCACCGCCTGAGAGCGCCGTCACCGGTTTATCGACATCTTCACCAAAGAACAAAAACCGAGCGAGGAACGATCGGAGCACGACAGTTTCAACTTTCGGGTCGACTCGCTTTAGTTCAAGTAGAACCGTATTGCCGTCGTAAAGGTCATCGAGAGTCTGCGAGTAATAACCAATATTGACCTTGGTTCCCCACAAGATCTTGCCGTCGAGCTCGCGTATCTCACCGAGAAGAGTCTTCAGAAGCGTTGTCTTCCCTGTTCCATTTCCGCCGATGACGCCAAGCGTGCCGCCGCGATGAAGCGAAATGTTTATCCCGTCCGCCAAGACTTTGCTGCCGTAACCAATTGCGAGATCTTCGGTCATCAACACATTATTGCCGGTTCGCTCGACGTTCTTGAGCTTGAAACTGCCGCCGTGCTTTTCGGCCTGCACCGCCTCAAGACGATCCATTCGCTCAAGCATATTGCGACGCGATTTTGCCTGTTTGGTCTTTTGGCCCTCGAGATTGCGGCGAATGAATTCTTCGGTCTTGTTGATGAGCGACTGCTGATTGTCGTATTCACGCTGCTGCTGTTCGCGGCGAAGCTCGCGCTCGACGAGGTAATCAGAATAGTTGCCTTTGTAGGTAACAGCCTGACCGCGATCGATCTCGATGACGCGATTCGTAGTACGATCTAGAAAATATCGGTCGTGGCTGATCACGACGTACGACTTGTCGTAGGTCTTCAAAAACTCCTCAAGCCACTCGACAGCGTTTACGTCCAAGTGGTTCGTCGGCTCATCGAGCAACAAAACGTCGGCTCCCGAAAGCAACATCCGAACCATTCCAAGCCTGTTCTTTTGCCCGCCTGAAAGCGTCGAAGCATCGTGATCCCACATTTCGCGTTCGAAACCGATCCCCTGCAAGATCGCTTCGGCTCGGGCCGCATAAGTAAATCCGTCGGCAAGCTCGAATGCTGATTGAAGATCGGCGTATTTGTTGAGGATCTCATCAGAATAGTCGGTTGCCATCTGATGTTCGAGCCGCCGCATTTCGGCCTCGATGTCGTGAATTTCTTTGAACGCCGACAACGCCGCAGTGTGAACGGTGTCGCCCGAATCGAAATCGACGTGCTGATCTAGCAGACCTAGCTTGAGGCCATTCACCTTGATCACGTCGCCGCTGTCGGCACTTTCTTTGCCGGTGAGAATCCGAAAAACCGTTGTCTTGCCGGCACCGTTGCGTCCGACAAGTCCGACCTTTTCGTTAACGTTGACCTGAAACGAAACGCCTCGCAGGATCTCGTTCCCGCCGTACGATTTTGTGATGTCGTTGAGTCTAAAAAGCACTGGAATGTGAAAATGTCTAAAGGTAAAAAAGTGAAAAAGTCGGAAACCGAGGCTCCCTTAACTTTTTCACTTTTCCACCTTTCTACTTTTGCGACTATTTCTTCGCCGGTGAAGCAGGAGCCGCCGGTTTTGCCTCTGGCTTTGCAGGCGAGGCCGCAGCCGGAGCCGCAGGTGTCGTTGCTGCAGGAGCGACAGTCGGGGCCGCAGGTGTTGAAGCACCAGCCGGACGAGCACCACTAAGTTCGTTCGGATTATCGACAACCTTCTTAGCGAGATAGTTCTCGATCTTGGCCTCATTCATTGCAACCGCTTGGTACGACGCGGCCAACAACTGCTTGCGGCTGTTTCCGAGCGATTCGATCACCTGCTGGCGAACGCCAGGGCTCTCGAGCGTAAGCGCCTCATCTTTATCGCTGCGTTCCTGCAGTTTTAGGATGAAAAGCTTGCCCTGCGAACGAACGCTAACTATCTGACCGACTTGAAGTTGCGGACTCATAAGGCCGGCAGCAGCACCCTCAGGGAATGCCTGCTTTAGGTCATCTTCCGAAAGATAACCAAGATCGCCGCCCTGAAACTTGCTCTGGTCTTCGCTAAACTCACGAGCCAAATTCGCAAAATCCTGTCCGGCTCTTACTTTACCGATCAGCTCGTTTGCCTTTGCGACAGCGGAAACCTCGTCGGTTGTAACATCGCCCTCGCCGGTTTTGGCCGGATCGACAACGATAGCGGCAAGTTTGACGCCCTTACGCTTAACAAAAGCTTCCTTGTTGCCGTTGTAGAAAGCGTCGATCTCGCTATCTTTAGGAGCATCGATACGGCTCGTGATCTTTTCAACAAGCTTCTTGATCGCGAGCCCACGCTTGGTGTTCTCTTTGAGCGATGCTTCGTTGAATCCGGCCTCAGTCAACTGCTTATCAAATTCCTCAGCAGACATTCGGCTGTCTTGCTTCTGTTTATTGATCTCAGCCGTGACTTCCTCATCGGTCGGAACGGTGTTCTCTTTCTGAGCCTTTTGGAACATCACTTCCTGCTCGATCAGGCTCTGAAGCACCTGAAGTCTCGCACTCGCGAGCTCAAGCGGCGAGAGTTTGCTCTCTTGTCCCTGAGCTTGCTGCTTGATGCCGCGCTCGACCTCTTCCATCTTGATGACCTTGCCATTGACGGTCGCTGCGGTCTCGTTCGAGTTTGCTCCCGGACCGCCGGCTCCACCGCCGCATGCTGCAAAAAGCACCGATGTCATCAACACGGCCGCGATCATCCACTGTTTTTTACTAACGAATTGCACTATTGCGTTTTCTCCTTTCAATTCTCCAAATCCTTTCATAACTTGACTAACCTCAGGTTAGTTGGTATAAATCTTGTTTTTGAGTTTTTCAAACTCAACAACCTCAATAGTTTCGAGGCTTAATACTATGGCAAAACGATGCGACATCTGCGGCAAAGGTCCGCAATTCGGAAATAACGTTTCTCACGCAAATAACAAGACGCGACGACGTTTCAACCCTAATCTTCAATCGGTCCGTGTACAGATGCCGGCTGGCGGCAATGCCCGTGCTAAGGTCTGTACTCGATGTATCAAATCCGGAAAGATCGTAAAAGCTGCTTAGGTTTCTTTAGAAACACGAGCTATTGATCTGGTTGCCTGACGCCCGAATTTCCGTTCGGGCGTTTGTCATTTAAACAACCGCGATACAGTCGATCTCGACCCGCGCACCACGTGGCAATCCTGCCGCAGCTACCGTTGCTCGCGCCGGTTTATTGTCAACGAAATGCCGGGCATAAACCTCATTCATTTCGGCAAAATCATTCATATCCGCAAGGAACACACCTGTCTTTACAACGTCATTCAAACTCGCTCCTGCGGCAGCAAGTACCTCGGCAAGATTCTTCAGGACCTGCTCCGTCTGCTCAGCAACGTTATCCGAAACAAACTCGCCGGTCGCAATATCGATCGGTATCTGGCCTGAGCAGAACACCATATTCCCGGCCTTTATGGCTTGCGAATATGGGCCGATGGCTCCCGGTGCTTTATCTGTTGAAATGACTTCGTTCATCAAAAAATCGCCCTTGCTTCAATCCTCAAGCAAAAGGCGAATTCTAACAAATAAATGTAGAAAAGGAAAGCGGCTCAACCAGTTACACGCTCAACCGCGATAACGCCGGGCACTTGCTCGACTGCGGAGACGACTTTGTCGAGGTGCTTTTTATCAAAAACCTCGACAGTTACCTCGATAATACCGAAATCTTCTTTCGAAACATTTGCACTGGCATCCCGAATTCCGGTCTTGATCTCGGCGATAGCATTCGTGATGCCGGCTAGCATTCCTGTACGATTCTCAGTCGTGACGAGCAGCCGGACGGACTGAATCTCTTCACGTTCGCTTTTGGCCCATTCGACCTCAACGATACGCTCTTTGTTCACCATAAGTTGATTGACGTTCTTACAGCGTTTGTTGTGAACCACGATTCCCTTTCCAAGCGATATGTATCCAATGATCTCTTCGCCGCGCAGCGGATTGCAGCAACGGGCACGCGTCGTCAGCAGATTATCAACTCCGCGAACGACGATCGCATCTTCGCCAAGGCCAATGAACTTCTTTACGGCCTTCATTCCCGACCCGATACGTGATTCGCCTTTCTTTTCGGGGTCAAGATCGTCAAACTTATCGCCCAAGAATTTCGCTAACACGTTACGCGGCAACGTTTTACCGTAGCCGATCGACGCCAACAGATCTTCGCCGCGACTTAGTCCGTAATCGTTCGCGATGCGCTTCATCTCGGCTTCATTGTTGATCAGTTTCTTTGGCGTAACTCGAAAACGCTCGGCTTCACGTTCTAGAAGTTTGCGGCCCATGTCGACCGATTCTTCTCGTTGCTGCTCGGAGATCCAATGACGTATGCGGCTGCGTGCCTTTGAAGTAACGACGTAGTTCAGCCAATCTCGCGACGGTTTCGAGGATTGCGTTGTTAGGATCTCGATCACGTCGCCATTCTGTATCTCATGCCTGAGCGGCACAATGCGGCCATTGATCTTGGCCCCGGTACAAGCGTCGCCGACTTGTGAGTGGATCGCGTAGGCAAAATCGATCGGCGTCGAACCACGAGGTAGCTGAATAACCTTGCCCATCGGTGTAAACGCGTAAACGTCCTTTGGAAACAGATCGAGTTTCAGTGATTCGATAAACTCTTCGGAATCCGTGTGAGTTTCATTTGACTCGACAAGCGGCAATAGGAGTTTCTCTACCGTATTTCTGAGATCGTCAAGGCTCTCGTCGTCGCTGTGAGCACCTAGCGAAGCCTCCTTGTACTTCCAATGGGCAGCGACGCCTTCTTCGGCGACGTGGTGCATCTCCTCGGTCCGTATCTGAACTTCGAAAGCATGGCCGCTCTTATCTATCACCGATGTATGCAGCGAACGGTAAAGGTTGTCCCGCGGGATCGCGATCCAATCCTTAAATCGCTCCGGCACGGGCGTCCAAATATCGTGAATGACGGACATCGTGAGGTAGCAATACTTGCGGTCATTCGGAGTAACGACGCGAGCGGCGATGAGATCATAGACCTGCTCGATCATTATCTTTTGCTTCTTGTGCTTCTTCCAGAGCGAATAGAGACGTTTCACGCGGCCTTCGATCGAAACAAATGGCACTTCATTCTCTTCAAGCTTCTCGGCAATCGTGGCTTTGATCCTATCTAGCGCAGCTTCGAGCTCGGGCCGGCGGGCATCGACCTCGCGGGCAAGTCGTTTATATTCTTCGGGATGCAGATTTTGGAAGGAAAGATCCTCAAGCTCGCTCCTCATCTTACCCATTCCTAACCGATGGGCGATCGGAGCGTAGATATCGAGCGTTTCTTGTGAGATGCGTGCTCGTTTCTCCGGTTTGAGAAACTGCATTGTACGCATGTTATGCAAACGATCGGCGAGTTTGATGAGCACGACACGAACGTCGGTCAGCATCGCAAGCACCATTTTCCGAACGTTCTCAGCTTGCTGCTTCTCTTTCGAAAGGTTGCTGATATGAGCGATCTTCGTCAGGCCATCAACAAGCCTTACGATGTCGCCGCCGAAGTATTCCTTGATGGTGTCGAGATCGACGAGAGTGTCCTCGACGACGTCGTGGAGCAATCCTGTGGCAACGCTTACGTCATCGAGACGCATGTCGGCGAGAATTTCGGCTACTTCGAGAGGATGGACAAGGTAAGGTTCGCCTGATGCCCGCGTCTGGCCCCGATGATGCAGAGCACTGAAAAGATACGCCCGCCGTATCAGATCGATGTCTGAATTCGGCCGGTTGGTCTGTACCTTTGCGATAACATCTTCGATCCGTATCATCGCGAAAAAATGCCTAAGCTCAAACGAATTAGGCGACGCTCAATCAATGATAATTGAGCATCGCCAACTTGGAAAGAAAAATCTGACTACTTATTAGCGTTAGCTTTCGAATTGGGCTTTACGGCCCCAGTTTTCTCAGCTTCTGCCTTTGCTTTACGAGCCTCGATCTCAGTATCGATCTTCTTGACCACGTCACTTAGTTCCGTGAACTTTGTCTTGAACTGATCGCTTTCGGTCTTGAGTTTGTCCTTTTCAGCAGTGTTACCATCCATCTCGGCGATTCTCATCGCTTGAACGGCCAAACTCGCTTTGTATGAACGAGCAGATTCAAAGACCTTGAGGATCTCGTTATTGAGTGCCAATGAGATATCCGTTGCCTTTGTCGGGTCAAACGACGAAGCATTCTTGACCTCATCAGGTTCGAGCCCTGCAGCTTGATCAACAAACTTCGTTCCTTCTTCCACGCACTGTTTCAGCTTGGCAAACTGGTTAGCATCTGCAGGCTTCACAAACTGGAAACTCGGCTTGCCGTCCTTTGTCACTGTCTTCTTTGTATCAGGCGTATCAGTGATCTCATTTGCACAAGTGTTCGACTTCGAAGCAAGCGAACTCAACGCACGTACACGAGCAGTCGCAGGCATTGCTTCATCCGCAGCTACCTTGTTCTGCCACGCACGGGATTCGTCCCTCTTCTCAAGGGCATCAAGAAGACTTGCGATCGCGCTTGTCGTACTGTTTGTAGCGGAAACAGCTGTGAAAAAACGACGTTGAGCGCTTTCGGATGCCTTATCCTTTTGATACTCGTCCGAAGCTTCCTTGTAGTCTTTTAATGACAAAGGAAGGCTCTTCTGATATTCAGTCAAAGCGTCCTCAGCCTTTTGCTTATCCTGCCTATTCCCAATGTACATCGAGTGAAGCGTTCGAGCCAGCGATAACTGAGCAGTTCGTCCTTCGAGCGTATTGCCCTCAGGGTCTAACGACGCCGCATAACGAAACAACTTCTCTGCTTCGGCAAACTTTCTGTCCTTGTACGCCTTTGAGCCATCCACGAGGTTCTTTCGTGCCATGACCTTGTTGTAGTACGAACAGCTAGTTCCCGCGAAGGCAAACGCGGATATCAGCAATAATACCCAAAAACGAGACAATCTCATTATTAGACTCCATTAATCAGCCTACGCCGAACTACGCGTTCGAAGCCGGCGAGGCACAAAATCAATTCGACAGATCGTCGACCTGTAATCCGATCGGCGATGCACCGGCACCTTTGGCCGCATCGATCACCTTAACTACATCGCCATACTTCGCGCTCTTTGGAGACTTAAGGAAGATGGTCTTCTCCACTTCGTTAGTGCCTTCGCGGAGAACGCCTTGTTCCTCGCGAGATTTGAAGACCTCAGTCAGTCTGTCCTTGAGCTTTGACGTGTCGGTGACCTCACCGAGCCGCTCATTATTGAGCGAAACGGAACCGTCATTCGCAATAGCAACAACCAGCGTCAGCGGATTAGGCTTTACGTTGACATTCACTTCATCTTTCGGCTCAGCCGGTACCTTAGCTTCAAATCGGCTAGGTTTGAGCGGCGTGATGACCATGAAGATGATCAGCAGAACCAAAAGCACGTCGATAAGCGGCGTAACGTTAATAGACGGTGTTGCACCACCATCACCGGAACCACCTGATGACATTCCCATAATTTAACAAGACCTCCGGGCCTGATGGCCAAATACGAGGTTAATCCTTATTTTGGCGCTTCTCCGCCGCCCTTTTTCTTATCAGCTACAAGACCGATCTTGTCGATGTCCTGACGACGAATAGTGTCGATCGCCTTGACGACCTGACCATATTCGACCTCAATGCCGCTCTTAATGTAAACGATACGTTTGGCTGGCTCTTTGCCCTCCATACGTCGCTTGATCACATCACCGAGCTGATCGATCGGATACATATCCTTGCCGATGTAAAAGTTGCTGTTGTCCGGAATTGCGACAACAACCGACGTGTCCTTCGCGATATCGCCGTCCTCATCGGGGCTGACCATATCACGAGGGAGATTTACCGAAACACCCTGCTGCAGAAGTGGCGTAACGATCATGAAGATGATAAGGAGCACCAACATAACGTCCACCATCGGAGTTACGTTGATATCCGAATTAAATTCTTGTTCACCGCCAATTTTCGCTGCCATATTAGTAGATCTCCTAACTTAGTACGTAAAAGCCTACGCGAAAACTATCCGCGAAGGCCTTTTGCACGCTGCTTGATAAAGTAGTCAACAAGCTCCGAAGCCGAGTTGTTCATTTCCACGCCAAAGCTTGTAACTTTGTTTGTGAAGTAGTTGAACAGCCAAACAGCCGGAATTGCCACGAGGATACCAAACGCGGTTGCGACGAGAGCTTCTGCGATAGCACCACCAACGGCGCCGATACCTGCGGTCTCATTCGAACGAAGAGCCATAAACGCACCGATGATACCGACAACGGTTCCGAACAGTCCTACGAACGGAGCGGTCGAGCCAACGGTAGCAAGGCCCGACAGACCACGCTTGAGTTCAGCGGTCTTAACAGCGATAGCACGATCAAGAGCACGCTTCGATGCTTCCATTTCGTCAGCCGAGATGTCCGAATTGCCCTGGTGTGCAGCAAATTCTTTCAAACCGCTCGAAACGACCATTGCAAGGTGCGAATCTTTATACTTGTCGCTGATGTTGATAGCTTCGTCAATGTTGCTGTTCTTGAGTGCCTGCGCAACTTTCGGAGCGTACTGACGGGACTGTGCCTTAGCTTTGTTGTACGTCAGCCAACGCTCGATACCGACGGCGATCATATAAACCGACTGGATGAGGAGCGTGATGATAACGCCCCAACCCGGGATCGTCAGACTCTTAGCGATGTCATAAACACCGAAAGAAATGCCCTCGGAAAACAAAAGAAATGTCATGATTTTTCCTCCAAAGAAATCAAAAGATACTTATTGATTACTAACTTCTTTCCAAAATATTGCAAGGAAACGATAGTTACCGTTTCCTTGCGTCTAAAACCTTTGCCTTACGGCACGAAATTGTATGTGATCACACCGGTCACCTTTACTGCCTGACCTGAGAGCATCGTCGGGCTGAAGCGGGCTTGGCGCGCCGCTGATTCGGCCGCCGCACGTAGAAGCGGATGACCGCTTGTCGCACTTGCCGAAATGACGCTGCCAGATTCGCTGATCGTAACCTGAACGCTAACCGACCCTGACGCACGCACCGCGCGTGCGGTTGGCGGATACGCAGGCTTCGGCAAGCTGGTAGCTTTACCGTTCAACACGCCGCCGGAAACGGTTTTCGGCGGCGGCTTTGGCGTTACAACCGGTTTGGGTGGCGGTGGCGTTCCTGCCTGATCTTCGTCGTCAGTACCACCGCTCGTGTTGTTTCCAAGGCCGTTCACACTGCCCCGATCGCCAACTTCCGATCCTCGGGTAGGCATCGCCGCGGCGTTAGTAAAGTCTTCGTTGCCCTGAATTGTCCTTACGTTGTCACGCATTGCTTGGACGTTCGAACGGTCAGTCTTAATGACATCAGGCGGCTTGACCGGCGAAGACATGATGTTCTGGATCAGCTCCTTACGGACGTCAACGTCCGGAGCAGCTTTCTTTTCAGGCTGCTTCTCCGGCTCCGGCGGCGGCTCGTCCTCTGGCGGCGGCGGAGCTACGAGCGTTGAGAGCTCAAGATCGCCGCTTCCCATTCCGTAATCTTGTGCGAACAAGTCACGGCCCCAAAGCGTAAAAACCACGACAACCGCGAGCACAAGCGTCACAGCCATAAAACGACCGCGACGGCTGTTCTCTGCCGAGTTATTTTTTGATTCAACCATTTGGTCAAGCATAAGTTTACCTCCGTTGCTGTTAACCGGTGCCAAACTGGTTCGAGCGGAACAATGAAACTATTCGAAACTTTTTAATACGCAACGAGACGAAAAAGGTTACTTCTAGCAACAACTATTTTCGCTTCGCGTCTGTCGAACTACTGCTGCGTGAGGCTCCAGATCCAAATCAGGGATGAATGAAATCAGCCGATCAAGTAAGCGAGACTTCAAAACTTTCCCTACGTGTACCACGAGCACAAACGCAGAAACGTCGTATATTCTTCAATTGACCAGCAACGTAATGCAGTCTAAAAGTTATGGAAATGAAAGTCAAGAATAATCAACGCTTATTGACCCGAATTTCACGCTTTTTTCGCACTATCTTGTAACGGGTCTACGTGTGACCGAGCGGCGCGATGCTGTTGCAAGTTTCTCACCCGTTTGAGGTACGAGAACTTCCTTAACCTTCGCTTCGCCAAGCTTGTCCTGCCACCAGATCGCGATAGGGCTTGCGATCGCTATCGTCGAGTATGTACCCGTGATCGAGCCGACAAACAGTGCCAGCGAGAACGCTCGCAGTACCTCTCCGCCAAAGATCACGAGTGCTAGAACTGACAAGAAAACCAGTCCGTTCGTAACGATCGTTCGCGACATCGTCTGATTGATCGAATCATTCGTCAATTTGTAGATCGATTCACCGCGATGCAATGTTATATTCTCACGAATTCGGTCAAAGATAACGATCGAGTCGTTCACCGAGAAACCAACGAGCGTAAGCAACGCCGCAAGCACCGTAAGGTTGACTTCCCACTGGAATATCGAAAAGAACGCCAGCGTGATCAAAACGTCGTGAAATACCGCGATAACGGCACCTGCTGCGTACGTCCAATCGTATCGAAACGCGATATATAGCAAGATACCGACCATGCCTAGCAATGTCGCGATAACGGCTTGGTTTCTAAGCTGTGCGCTGGCAACAGGGCCGACGGTGTCGGTTCCTACGATCTTGTACGCGGCGGCGGTATCTTCATTTAAAGTCTTTGCACCTTCGGCCTCTTTGCCCAACGTATCAAGAGCCTTTTTCACGTAGCAGCGACTAGCCTCATCGACGCCCGGGCATTCGTCAGGACGCGCTCCCATATTCGGGACCTTGATAAGCATTTCGTCCTGCTTATCAGTCGAATCCTGAATGACCGTCTCGCCTACATTCAAGGCCTGCAAAGCAGCTCGAACAGTGTCAGCCGATGGCTTTTCGCGAAACTTCGCAATTACAACAGTTCCGCCCTTGAAATCGACGCCCTGGTTGAACGCCTCAGTGCCGCCCTCGGTGAACTGACGTCCAATTGCAGAAAACAATCCCGCAAGCAGCAAAACGATCGAGACAAAGATGAGTGGACGGCGAAGGCCCATCCAATCAACGTTTATATTCTTAAATAATTCTAACATCGCAAATTAACCGTAAACGGTTCACAACAAATAACTTAAATACTGACGGTCTTAGCCTCAGGGTTACGTTCGAGCACCCACATAAAGATCGTTCGTGAAACGAAAACGGCCGAGAAAAGATTGATCAACAGACCGAGGACAAGCGTAACCGCAAATCCGCGGATCGGGCCCGTTCCGTTCAAATACAAAATTGCTGACGAGATCATCGTCGTTAAGTGAGTGTCGATGATCGTGACAAATGCTCGGTCAAATCCGAGTCCTATCGCCGTTGCTACGCTATTGCCGGCACGAAGCTCTTCTCTGATTCGTTCAAAGATAAGCACGTTCGAGTCAACGGCCATACCGATACCCAAAATAAGTCCGGCAATTCCGGGCAGCGTCAGCGTCGATTTGATCAAGATCAATGCCGCCATCGTTAGCAGCAGATTCAATATCAACGCAATAACGGCATTCACGCCCGCTCCGCGATAATAGAACAGCATGAACACCACGATGAACGCCAAACCGCCAAGCGACGCCTCGACACCAGCCTCGATCGAGTCAGCACCAAGGCTCGGCCCGACCGTTCGCTCTTCCTGATACTCGATCTTCGCCGGCAATGCTCCTGACTTGAGCGTCAACGCGAGGTCTTCTGCCGAGGTTTTCGTGAACTTACCTGAGATCTCACCGGAATCGAAGATCTGTTGTCTGATGTACGCGGCAGATTTGACTTCGTTGTTCAAGACAACGGCCATATAGTTGTTGATGTTCTTGCCTGTCCAATCGCCAAATTTCTGTGCACCGCCCGGCTTGAACGAGAATGAGATCTGATAATCGCCTTCGCTTCCCGTTCGGCTTACAGCCGCGGCATCACGAAGCTCGCTTCCGTCAACTACCGAAGGATATTCAACGACAACGTACTTGACCGGTTTCTTATTATTATCCGCCGCTTTGTTTGCCGAATTGGTAGGTTCGTCGCGTTCAGAATACGGCAACACCTTTCTGTTCGGAGGTACGTTACCGCCAAGCGACTGTTTTGCCTCGGCTTCGGTATTGTAAGTCGTCACCGGCGAAGGATTTCCCGGACCTACGATCTTCATCAGCTCAAGCTTCGAATCGGCTCCGACGAGATTCTTGATTCGTTCCGGATCATCAACGCCCGGCATCTGAAGCAATATTTGGCCTGAAGTCTCAGCACCATACTTCTGAAGAGTCGGTTCTTTAACACCAAATGCATTGATACGACTGTCAATGATCTTTAGTGCCTGATCGACAGCCTGACGCTTGAGTACGTCTTGGATCTGCAAAGGCAGCGACCAACTGATCGTGTTAGTACCTTGGCTTTCCGTCCAATTGACGAGATCAACCTTTTTCTTGACTTCCTCAATGATCGCCGCAGACTGCGAGGCGTCGGAGACGTTGAGTGTTATCTCATATGTGCCGTTCTCAGCTTTGGTGGTGCTTCCGGTAACCGGCAATTTCGCATCGGTCGCAGCAGTTACCGCGGCTTGAGCGTTGTTCTCAGTCAAAACCTTGAGATAGTCATCGGTCTTCACTCGCATAACAAGATGCGAGCCGCCGCGAAGGTCGAGGCCGAGATTGATGTTCTCCGAAAGGTTTGCTTTGATGCCTGTCCAAGTGAAATCAGCACCGGTCGGCATACGGCGCGGGCCGAAAACCAAATAGACACCCACAAGAAAGATCACCACAGTGATGATCGTCCTGATCAAAAGACTCTTGTTCTTCATTACTTACTACTTACCGGCAGCCTCGGCGTCGGGCCGGCGACCGACCACGGCACTTTTACCGATCTCCAAAAAAGATTTCTCGGCGTTTTGAATGATAAAGCTCTTTTCCCTACCTTCCTTGATCGTGCCTATCAACCCGCCGTTGGTAACGATCTCGTCGTTTATCTTGAGCGCGGCGATCATGTCCTGAAGCTGCTGCTTCTGACGTTTCTGCGGCAAAATGACCAAAAAATAGAAGATGCCGAATATCGCCAGCATCATAAAGATCATCGACCACGGAAATCCGCCGCCCGATGCATCTTGGAAAAACAGCACAAATGTATTCATCATTTTTTCGACACTAGAGACAAAAGGTCAATAATATACACAGATTTGACCAATATCAAACGCCGTTAGCGGCAAACGTGCCTATCTTTGCGAGAAAATCGGCTCGAAACTGCGCAAATCGTCCTTCGATGATCGCCGATCTCGCTGATCGCATCGTGTTCAAAAAGAACGCAATATTATGATGCGATATCAATGTCGCCGCCGTCATCTCGCCGGCCTGATACAAATGTCTGATGTAACCAAGCGAATATCGCGAGCAAACCGAGCAACTGCATTCGCTGTCGATCGGGCCTTTGTCACTGATGAACTTGGCATTTCGAATGTTGATCTTGCCGTGCGAAGTAAAAGCACTTCCCGTCCTACCGTTACGAGTTGGAATCACGCAGTCAAACATATCGACACCGTTGTAAACAGCTTCGACCAGATCCTCAGGCGTACCAACGCCCATCAAATATCGCGGAGCTTCGTCAGGCATTTGATGCGCGATGTGATCGAGAACGCCGTACATCACGCCTTTTTCTTCGCCAACGCTCAAGCCGCCGATCGCATAACCATCGAATCCGATCTCAACAGTTTTCGCTAGGCTTTCGCTTCGCAGATCGTAATGTCCTGCACCTTGAACGATGCCAAACAACGCCTGTTTTCCGCTTAAACCTTCAGCCGGCAGATTTCCTGTATCTCGTCCTGAATCTTGCAGCTCGTTGAACTTAGTCTTCGAACGCAACGCCCAACGAGCCGTCATCTCCAAACTCTTTCGAGTAACTTCATGCCCGGCATCGCCCGGCGGACATTCGTCAAAGACCATCACGATCTCACTGCCGAGAGCCGCTTGAATTTCCATCGAAACTTCCGGCGACAGAAAATGCTTGCTGCCGTCAAGATGCGAACGAAACTCGACACCTTCCTCAGTAAGTTTTCTCAGATCCGTGAGCGAGAAAACCTGAAAGCCGCCGCTATCGGTCAGCAGCGATCGGCTCCAAGTCCCAAACTTATGCAGACCGCTAAATTCCCGAATAACATCAACGCCGGGACGTAGAAATAGATGATATGTGTTACCAAGAATGATCCGAGCGTCAAGCTCGTCTTCGAGCGATTCGAACCGAATGCCTTTGACGGCAGCCTGTGTGCCTACTGGCATGAAAACGGGCGTTTCAATGACGCTACGCCGCGTGCGCAATGTGCCCGCACGAGCGCGGCCGTCGGTCGCATCCAGTTTCCAATCGATCGGTCTTGTCATTTGGATCTGTTGCCGACAAGCAGCCAAATATTCGGGGCTCCGACTGCAATCTCAGACGCGAATCGGCCTTGCTCGTCGATCAGAATTGCGGAAGGCGTTCCATACATGCCCATCTCGCCACCAACCAAATTGCCTTCGTCAAGTGCAATTGGAGCGTCGATTCCCATCGCAATATGCTCGTCGATCTCGCCGGTCGAGAGCATCACAAGCCGCGGACTGTCACCGTTTCGCCCGGCGGCCCAACGCTTTAATTCCGGCTCCATCGCCTTGCAATGCGGACAAGTCGTACTCCAAAAGGTAACGAGCGTTTCGGTTCCTTTGATGCTGGACTTTGAGATCTTGCCGCCGTCGATCGTCGGCAGTTCAAACTCCGGGACCGCGGCACCAATATCGATCCTGCTTAATCCGCCATTTGCGTTCGGCAATTCAAAACGAACATGATCAGCCGACAGATCAGTCTCGCGAATTCGCTCGATCAGTTCCGCAACCGCGGTATCACCGGCAGAAATGTGACTCGCGACGCGGCCTTTCGAGTTGATATACATCGCCGAAGGCGTCCACTTAGCATTTACGGCATCGGCGAATTCACGCTTTTCTTGCAGCAACAACGGCGAAGTCGGCAGATCGCCAAACTTCTTGATGTTCTCGTCCGCAGTTCCCGAAGTTATTAAATAAAGATTCGTTTTCCCGGAAAGTTCCGGCGCCCATTCGCGGAATTTCGGAACAAGGTTCTTACACGGCGCACACGTCGGACTGACAAACAGCAACAACGCACCTTTGCCATCGCCATAAAGCGAACTCGTCGAAACCGTTTCTCCGTCCGTATCTTTCAACTCAAATTCCGGCAGCATCGCACCGATCGGCAAGCCGTCGTGCGGACTGCCGGCGTGTTCGCGTTCGACCTCGGCGACAGGAGCCGCAAGTTCGAGCATATCAATTCGTTTAGATAGTTCACTCTGTTTGGCTAGAACTTGCAGCAACAGTTGAATGGCAACGCCGACTAACGCTACGGTAGCCACGGCAAGCAAGATCAAAACGGATTGCCTATCGAGATCCCAAAACTCCGGCCCTTGGCCAACTTGGCCGCGTACAACCAAAAACGCCGCCGGTGCGAGAAACAATGCGTTTCGAAACAGGCTCGAAACACCGATCTTTTCTGCTCCCAACTGTCCAAAACAATGGCAATCGGGCTCGGCACCCTTCAATAATTGAATTGATATCGCAACCGTAAACACGACCAGCAAAGCCGTGATCGCAATAGAGCCAAACCACGAAAATGCCGTAAACAAGAGCAATCCTGCGGCAACGATCTCAACCAAAGGCAATACAAAAGCGAAAACCTGCGACAACGACTCAGGCACACCAAAACTGATCGTAGCCTTTCTTGTTCCGTCTTGATCGCGCAGTTTGCTGATCGCCGCGATAATAAAAACGGCTGCAAGAAATGCTCTGATTATTACTAGAAAGATGTCCACGTTGAAACAATTGTAACAAACAAAGTTACCGAATCAAGACTTGTCTTTTTTCCCTTTCGATTTGTGGCGTTCGATGAGCCGAATCGGTGTCGCAAAGAATGTGAATTCTTCTCGTAGGCGGTTTTCGATATATCTGAGATACGAAAAATGAAGTCCCGGCTTTCCGCCCGACGTAAATAAGATAAACAACGGCGGGCGTGTTCCGCCCTGTGAAATAAATTGGATCTTAAGCCGCGAGCCACCGGCGGCACCGATCGAAGGACCGCCGCCTTTTGGCTGTGAAACTGATTCTTCGAAAAATCGATTGAGGAACGACGTTTGAATACGCTTCGTTCGAGCCTCATTTGCTTGAGCAACCAGCGGCAGAACCTTGGTGACACGCTGTCCAGTCAACGCCGAGATCGTCACGATCGGAGCGTAATCGAGGAACTTCATCGCCTCACGTATCTTTCGCTCGTATTCATAGATCGTGTTCGTCTCTTTCTCTTCGATCGCGTCCCATTTGTTGACAGCGATGATCACTGAACAGCCGGAATCTACAGCATAGCCCGCAATATTCGCATCGAGATTGGTAATGCCTTCAATAGCGTCGATGACGATGATCGCGACGTCCGCGCGTTCGAGAGATTTGCGGGCCATGATGACCGACAGCTTCTCAGCCATCTCTGTCGTCTTGCCTTTGCGGCGAATTCCGGCCGTGTCGATCAGCAAATAATCTTGCCCATCAACCGTCAAATGCGTGTCGATCGCGTCGCGAGTCGTTCCGGCGATCGGCGACACAATAACGCGTTCCTCGCCAAGTATCTGATTCAAAAGAGAAGATTTACCTACATTCGGACGCCCGATGATCGCGAGTTTGATCGGCTCTTCTGTTTCAACCTCTTCAGTTTCTTCGAGATTCAAGACATTGAACAGTTCATCTAACAGATCACCAACACCGTTGCCATGCTCTGCCGAAATTGGTGTTAGATTGTAGCCGAAACGGTGGAATTCTGCGGCTTCGTCTTCAACACGTCGAGACTCGGCCTTGTTAGCAGCGATAAATATCGGCTTTCCTGTGTGCCGCAGCAACACTCCAAGCTCCTCATCAAGCGGCGTCACGCCCGCACGCGAGTCAACGACCCAAATGATCGCAACCGCTTCACTGATCGCCGCCGACGCCTGTTTGAAGATATTCGAAGGAATGATCGCATCGTCGTCCGGCACGATTCCGCCCGTATCAACCAGCCGGAAATCGCGGTCACGCCAGCTAACCTCGCCAAACATTCGGTCGCGCGTGATCCCCGGCTCATCGCCAACGATCGCCTTGCGCGAACCAGTCAAACGATTGAACAACGTAGATTTCCCGACATTAGGCCGGCCAATAATAGCAACAAGCGGTTGGCTCATGACAAAGGCTAGATTCTAGCAAACCCTAGCCAAAGTGTCAGCAGCTCACACGTAATGGCTTTGCCTACCGCACAACGACGCCTTTTCAACCTAGCCTGAAACCTCAGGTCTTCCCTTCCAAAATCTCGATCATTTTGCTGTTGCCGATTTGCCGTGCAGCATCAAGAGGCGAGCGCCCTGCACGATTCTTTGTTTGAACATCACTTCCCGCTCTTACCATTAGCTTGAGTAGATCATAGTCCGGTCTTGGATGTGTTATCGCATACCAAAGCGCATTGTTTCCGTTCGAATCAAAATGCTCCAAGCTGGCGCCACGCTCAATGAGTTTTCGACC
Organism: uncultured Acidobacteriota bacterium; assembly: GCA_937871585.1. Classification (GTDB taxonomy): domain Bacteria; phylum Acidobacteriota; class Blastocatellia; order Pyrinomonadales; family Pyrinomonadaceae; genus OLB17. The sequence continues at coordinate 24,974 of CALMPJ010000063.1, forward strand.
AAGATCCCAAAAGCCCCGCCAAAAAGCGGTTTGTAGCTCCGTCATGCCGCTCTTAGAGAGCTGATCAATCTCTATACCACGAGAAACTAAGTCCAGAGCTATTTCCTCGGCACCGGACGCTACGGCGATTCTAAGTAATGAGACTCCATTTTCATCTTTTGTTTCAATGGGAGTTAATTCGATCAACGTTCGATAACTATCAACATCTTTAACCATGATCCGAGCAAAAATATTCATAATCAATAAGATAGAATCGGATTGGGCTTACGATATTTTCGCGAGAGTTCCGGGGCGAGGACTACTCTCGGAAACATTATTCTCAATTTATCACTGTGCTTCGCCTGCACAAGCCGGACATTTCTCGCTTCTCAGCAACCAATTCATCCACGAGTTCGCTTCTTCTTTTCGTATCGCATGCCAGCCGATTGAAACCTTACATGTGGGGCATCTAATTGCGGTAGCAAGCCAAACCAATGAAGCTGTATTCAACGCAATACCGATCAGAAAAAGCACAATCAATAAGTTATCGTCCGCCTTCGGTTTTGTGCACATGGCCGGAAATATCAGGCCAAAACCGACTACTAGCAAAATTAGAAAGCCCCAAAACTTCCACGCTTGCCCCGATTTCTTAACTAACGAGTTATCGCTGAACATACTTTTCCTCAAGAGTTCGACCCGTGATAGAGCGATGGTCTGATCACCATCCCCTTAACTTCAAGTTTACACCAAGTTCCGAGCGGTGCTTGGCCAAAATCTATCGAAGCAATTTGTTGCATTTATGCTATACTATGGCGTAGTCGCAATTGCGGCCTGATCTTTGAAAATGTATGACAGGCGGCCTTGCCTGTCGGTGGTTTGGTTGTGGAGAGGCGACAGGCTTGGTAGTCGGCCGGTCGGTTTTGTAATTTTTTTTCAAAATTGGCTGATTTTGGCAGTCGTGTAGTCGTAAGCATAATCAACACAGCGGTTTACGCGTTCCGCGAGGTCGCGGAACGGGGCGTGAACGATTTGGAATTTCTTTTTTCAACGCAAAGAACGCCGAGAAAACCAATAAGTTGCCTGAATACAATAGTTTGCCTGTCCACGACTAGGAGTGGACAGCCTGTGGACACGCGGTGGACACGCGGCGGACGGCGGGCGGACACTCTTGTCCGCATGAGCGTCGCATCGACGCGAAACGAAGATCCGACAGGAGTGTCGGAACTCCAAAAAAGGCTGCCATTTCTGACAGCCTTGTTTTGTCGCTGATTTGTCGGCAGTTAGTCGATGATGAAATCGAGGATCGTGCCTATGACGGTTCCGAGTACTGAGTATTTGCCGCTGTTGTATCGGCCGTAGCTGTTTCGGCTGTAGTAGCCGTCTTCGTAGCCGCGGCGGAAGCCTTCGCGGAAATAGTAGTTGTACTCTTCGTAGCTGACGTAGTAGCTATCGTAGCCGTAAGCGGCGTCTTGGTAGCCGTATGAATTACGATAGTCGTAATCCCAACCGTCATCACGGTCCGCACGTCCCGCGTAGTAGCCTTGCTCGTAGCCGTTATTCACAGCATCACGAAGCATCTGGGCACCGTAGCTTGACGTGTAGTAGTAGCTACCGCCGCGATTGTAGCGATAGTTGTTGTAGTAATTGTTGTAGTAGTTAAACTGCTGCAACCTCAACTGATCGCGACGCAGGCGTTCCCAATATGCCTGCTGATATCGCAGATAGGCACGACGGCGTTGGGCCTCGAGCTGGCGATAACGTTCCTTTTGGATCGTCTGCCAGTTGCTCCAGCGGTTGTTGTAGGAATTGTATCGCTGTCGTTGCAATTCCTGCTGCTGATAGCGATCTACCTGCTGACGCGAGCCCTGATTGCGCCGGTCGTTTCCGTTATTCTGCCAATTCGGCTGCCGAATAGGTTGCTGAGATTGGTTCTGACGGACACGGCGATCGTTTTCCTGCTGCTGTTGCCAGACCTGTTGCTGTTCCTGACGTTTGCGTTCGGTTCGCTGTTGCTGCTGCCAAACTTGCTGTTGCTGCTGTTCTTCACGTCGGCGGCGGTCGGTTTGCTGCTGTTGCTGCCAAACTTGCTGTTGATTACGCTGACGGTCGCGTTCAACGTTTTGCTGCTGTTCCTGGCGGCGGCGATCGTTTTGCTGTTGCTGCTGCCAAACTTGCTGCTGGCGCTGACGGTCGCGTTCAACGTTTTGCTGTTGTTGGCGTTGACGTTCACGCTCTGCATTCTGCTGTTGTTGCTGCTGTTGACGTCGGTCGTTTTGCTGCTGACGCCACTGCTCCTGCTGATCGCGACGCCCGCGATCAACATTTTGTGGTTGCTGCTGAGGCTGTTCGCGACGGTCGTTTTGGCGAGCGTTGTTTTGATCGTTACCGCGATCTCGGTCGCCGCGATTACGCTGAGCAGCCGCATCGGTCACGCTTATCGCAACCGCAGCGGCCGTCAGAACGCCTCCGGCGAGTATTCGTTTGAAATTAATTGTCATGTTGCACTCCTTGAAATATCGCATAGGAATACTTCCCGGAGTGTGAAATGGCAAATGCTATGCCATTAGGCAAAACGCTGTAAATTCAGCGTCTAATAGAGATATTTGATAATTTAGGGATACCAAATCGGCAGTTTCGCGACGAAATGGTCTAGTAAGATCAGCCTTTCACAAACTCGTATTCGATGCGAACAACCATCGCTCCGCCGGTCATTTCGGTGCGAACTCCGACGGCGTTCATCTGAAGCCGCCCGGCATTTGGGATCGGCAGACCGAACGAGACTTTGTCGAGACTGAGGATCTCGACGGGATTGAATTTGCGTTCGATCGAGCCTTGGACGAGTCGTGCAATAACGGTTCCGCCGTAGCCGCCGGTGCCGTTTACGTTCACATTCGTGATCTGAACATTGCCCGTAAGTCGTTTGTTCTGTTGATCATACTGAACATCGACAACAGCATCTGCAACACCGTCAAACTCGATACAGCCGATCAATGGAGCTTGTCGGGCACCGGAAAACGCGAGTTGAACTTGTGGGCGGCCTTCGCGAAAACGCACCGACGTTCGAGTTCCGTTAAATTCACGCAAAACCGTGATCGCACTGCTACAAGTTTCGTTTTCACCGAAACTCGGCCCGCTCTTTGACAACCAACCGGAATCAACATCAGTCGAACTGTCGGTCATCGCGATCGAAAACTGCGGCGGATCGAAATGCTTGAACGTAGCATCGAGCAACGCATCAAAGAACTGCTCGTTGACAGTCAACGCGACCTCAGTCCGCTGGGCAGATACCGACATAGCGAACAATGCAATTACCGAGATAGTTAGTGCGGTCGTCCTGATGTTCATTCTGGAAACTTATCGAAGAAATCTTCCGGCAGATGCTCACCGTAGGTGCGGAAAAAGATCTCACGATTGCGATCTCTTTCCGAAAGGCCTGCCGGAAGCGAAGCAATAAGAGCCTCCCGGCCAGCCATAAACATGGCGGCTTGGAATTCGGCTCTCTCCTGCGGAGTTCTCGCCATCCAAAGTCGGTTTTGCATCTCGGCGATCTCTTTTGATGTATCAGTCTTCAATTTCATTGTCGACGATGGCGTAACAGTCTTTCAACAGATCTTCGGTACCTAGTTTACCGGTCCAATCTATGACGTAGTTCTCATCGAATGGGTTGCGTATCAAACTGGCAATGTCATTCATTTGCTTCTCGGAGCGTGACTCTTTCGCCCAATTAAGTTTCGAAATTATAAGGTCCTCTTTCGATATTATCCAAACTTCGAAGGCTTGAACATACAAAACGCGGCGTTTGCGAGAAAAAGCTGCTCGAGAAAAGTCGTCCGGTTTCTTTACGACACAATCGATCTTGAGGTAGGTTCGTTGGTCCAAAACATTAAACATTCTTCGACGTTCGATCGCGCTCCGCATACTTGTTGGAGGAATGTAAAAGTCTGAACCGAATTCACCTTCGAATCTCGTGGCAAGACTCGGTTCGATCTCAATAACAATGTCGATATCGGCTGTCGACCTTGGAACTGCGTAGTGAGCCAATGCCATCGAACCGGTAAGCATATACGAAAGACCGATCCGTTCAAGTCTTGATGTGAAATCGTGAAGGAGATCGTTCTGATCCTTTAGCAAGGTCATAGACCGCTCCTCACGACATCATGCAGCCGAAGCAGGCCAACGCATTTGTCGCCGTCGACGACGGGCAGAACCGAGATCTGCGACGGACGGTCTTCCATCAGGCGAAGTGCGTCGTAGGCAAGCATCTCGGGCGAGGCCGAGATCGGATCGACGGTCATCATTGAGGCTGCGGAAAGAATCGCAAAGTGCGACGGATCGGTCCGTTCGATCGTACGGCGAAGGGCGCCGTCGGTGACAATACCGAGAAGTTTGCCGTTAGCATCAATGACATTTACGGCTCCGAGGGCATTCGACGAAATGGCTTTAACGACAATGAGCCAACCGTCGTCGGGCGAAACATTCGGGCTTGGATGCATCAGGTCGCGGACCGCAAGCGTCAGCCGTTTGCCGAGTCGGCCGGCGGGATGATTCGCTGCAAAATCTTCAGCAGTCAGGCCTTTCGCCTCCATCACGGCCATCGCAATGGCATCGCCGAGAGCGAGTGCAACAGTAGTCGAGGCCGTCGGCGCAAGATTCAGCGGGCACGCTTCCCTATCGACC
>CALMPJ010000064.1 GCA_937871585.1 uncultured Acidobacteriota bacterium
CGAACGGTACCGTCTTTAATGCGACCGTTGCGGCAGGCGAACAGGCGGGCACATCCGGCGTGCCCTTTCCGGCGAGGCCGTCCGGTGTTTAAAAGAGGCCAGCTAGCGGGTCGCCCGGCGGCGAAACCGACACCGCCACTTTTTCCGGTATCGAAGTAAAGCCGCCCGCGCTAACTGCCGAGGGCGAAACGTCCTGGTTCACGCAATTGGTGATCGGCGTTGTCTTTTTGCTTGTAATAATTTTGCTTTTCGGGCTTGTGTATTTCGTGTGGCGTTTCGCCGCCGGCCCTGGAGTTAACGAGGAAGCACTTTCTGCGTAAGAATCTCGCGAACATCGTTTACCAACACTCCATGGGCATAAGGAATATTTTAGCGATCATAGGTGAGTATTCAGCGAAGCTCGGGTTAGCCGTCCTCTTTTTTGGCAGTTTTCATTCGGCATTGGCCCAGCAAACTGATACCTCGCACGTTCCGACTCCGGCCCCGTCGCTTCAATACATTGGCCAAGATGGTTTGAGTGTCGAGCGGCTTGTTGAAAGTGCGGGCAGCCGTCGGGCGGATCTGCTTGCGGCGCGGCAGCGACTGGTGATCGCCGAGGGGCGCCTGGTTCAAGCCGGACTTCGGCCAAATCCGGTCTTTAGCACCGAATACGGCAGCCCGCGTTTCTTGGGCGGCGAAAGCGAGTATGACTTTTCGGCCGCGCTGGCTCAACCTTTCGAGCTTGGAGGCAAACGTGGAAAGCGGCGTACCGTCGCGGAACTCGAACTCCAACAGGTTCGTGCCGAGATCGCCGCTATCGAACGGAATATCGCGGTCGAAATTCGCCGCGATTACGCGCGTGCTATATCAGCCGCGCGGCAACTCGATGTACTAGAAAGACTTCTGGCCGCTGACGCGGAACTGGTTCGGGTGACGGAAGCACGCTTAAACGAGGGCGATGTCGCACCGCTCGACCTGAATTTAGTCCGAGTCGAAAGCGACCGCCTAAAGATTCAAAGGATCGAAGCAAGAAACGAATTGGAGACGGCCTTATTAAGAATTCGAACGTTGATCGGAGCAGATGTCGCAGAACCGCTTCGCTTGGCGCCTCAGTCCGATCGGCCTCCGCGACTCGATCTGGGTCTTAGCGAACTTACCCAAAAGGCGTTAAGCGATCGCTCCGACTTGCAGGCTGCGCGGATCGGCGAGCGGCTGGGAACCGCGAGGCTGGACTTGGCCCGGGCTCAGGCGGCTCCGGACATTACGCCATCAGTGCGTTTTTCACGCACCAAAGCATTTACCGACCTACCTGCATCAGCCGGCGGCGGAATTATCAACAGTCGCGACAACGAACTTACATTAGGCGTGTCGATCGATCTTCCCGTATCCAACCGTAATCAGGGCGGAATTGCCTCTGCTGTCGGTGAACAGGTTCAGGCGGTGCGAACACGCGAATTTTTAGAGGCGACGATTCGCCGCGATGTTGCAGTTGCTTACGGCCAGTATCGGGCGGCGGCGGAAAACCTTGTGCTGTACACAACTCAGATCCTGCCGCGAGCCGAGGCAAATCTACAGACGGTTCGGGCTGCATATAATGCGGGCGAGTTTTCGGTGTTTGAGGTCGTTAACGAACAGCGACGTTTGAATGAGAACGTCACGAATTACAACCGGGCTTTGGAAGAATACTACACGACCTTGACAGCCCTCGAAGCAGCAGTTGGTGCGGCCCTGCCGCCATCCGCGTTCATGCCTGGATCGACATCTGTACTGCCTGATACGAAAACGGTGCCGAGCCAGTTTAACAGGGAAGAATTTTTGAAGTCGATCAACGATGCTAAAGCCGAACGTATCGGATCACTAAAATCGACCAAACCAAGAATAGAAGAGGAGAAAAAATGAAAATATTCATATTCGTAATTGCACTTACCGCGAGCCTGTTGTCACTAGCGTGTTCCGGTGGAACGACAAACCCCGCCGCCAACACAGCTACTGCGAACAAAGCGCCCGCGAACTCGATTGCAGCAAACAACGCTGCCGCGCCAGCGAAAGCAGACGAGATTCCGGCCTCGGTCAAAGCGGCGCTTCCTAGCGCCCAGACATTTACGGCCATGCACAAGGAGTTAACCGACGCTCAGATCGCATCTATCGAAAAAGATACGGGCGGAAAAGTCACCGAAAAAGATCATCATTCCTATCCGGGTTTTTCCACCGCCAGCGGCACAAAAACGCAGGTCGGATCGGTCACGATCGTCAAGGCGGCCGGTAAAGAGATCATGGTTATATATGAGAACAAAGACGGGTCGCCTTATATCAAAGAGATCAAGGCGGAAGGCGTGCCGGCCGGTTTTCTCAGCCAGTTTGCAGGAAAGGGCCATGATGACGATCTGCTACTAGGGGCTGATATCAAGGCAAACGGTGCGAAGGATGATCTGGCAAAAGCAATCACTGACGCCATAAGGATCGACGTTCTGTCGATGCAGGCTCTGTACGGCAAGGCACACACACATTAATGGATAGGTCGATCAAAAACTTAGTGCTAAGGGATCGTTCCGGTTGTCCCGGGGAGAGGCGATTTCGTATATCGTCCTTTGCCGACTTGTGGGTCGTCGCTCTGTGTCTCATGACAGCCTTGGCTGTGAACGGACAAGCACCCGCAGGAACGGCGTCAGGTGCGATCTCGACGATCACCTCTGAACGGAATGTGAAGAACGACAGCGGCGAACTGACTGTCATTATGAAACGCCTCCCTGGCGATCCGCGTTCGGGTGAAACGGGGCATGTACTTGTCTCTGTGAGCGAGACCGTTCAGGGCGGGTTCGGTTCCGGGCCGCTGCCAGTGGAGAAAGCCGCTGTCGTGCTTAGCGTCACACGGCCTGACGGTACGGTAGTTTCCGGAAATATTGCCGCGAAGGAAGAGCCGGGCGGCTTATACCGTGGTTCCTACCAGTTCGACAGCTCGGGCGATTACAAGTTAGTTGTTGCTGTAACCACTGAAGACAAGCGGACGTTTTCGGCAGATTTTCCGGTCACGGTTTCTCGAGCACCGATCCGGACATCTTTTTGGGTCGGTCTTCTGATTCTGCTCGTACTTTCGGGGACTTCATTTGCGGTCGTCTTTTACGCTCTGAAAAGAAAGGGGCATGTGTCTTTTAGGCGATTAGCACCGGCAGGTGCCGTTGTTCTCACGGTGTTTCTTTTGAGTGCGGTTGCCTTTGCGTTTCTTCTTCCGCCTTCTCAGACTCGCGAAACAGCTGCGATTCCATCCGATGCCTTTTCGACGCCAGCGGTAAACGAATTACCGAAAGGTACGACGATCACTGTGCCGAAAGAATCGCAGCTCTTATTCGGGATCAAGACTCAATTGATCGACACGCGGCAAATCACTAGCGGCTTGAAAACCACAGGAGTGGTTAGACCTCGACCGGACGCCAAAGGTGTCGTTACCGCACAGGTGCCCGGAAGGATCGTGCTTAATCAGGTGGTAGCTTTGGGTTCTGCGGTCGGTCGCGGCGAACAGATTGGATACGTTGAACAGGTTCTTGACGTTTCAGGACAGACCGGGCTTGAGTCGCAAAGACTTGATGTCGAGGCACAACAGCGGGAGGTCGAGGCTCGAAAATTAGAACTGCGGAATACTGTCCTTTCTCTGCAGTCGCAACAGGCACAGTCGCGAGCGGCGGCGGGACAAGCGAGGACGCGTCTTGCTCAGGCCCAGCGCGAGCTTCGAAGGTCGCAGAACCTTCTTGAGGTTGGCGCAGTTCCCCGGAAACGTGTCGAAGAAGCTCAAACAGCCGTTAAGGTCATCGACGATGAAATCGCGTCAGCCGATAAGCAGGTCGCTTTATTGGGCGACCAGATCAAATCGGCTCAGGCCGGGCAGGCTATTTTCCGCTCCCCGACCGTCAGACAGCCGTCGCGAAATTTCCCCTTGATATCGCCGATAACGGGAATAATCGACCAGATCAAAGCCACGAGCGGACAGCAGGTCGCAAGCGGAGCCGAGTTACTGAACATCGTGAATTTGTCCACCGTCCTCTTAGAAGCGCAGGTTTTTGAGAAGGACCTCGCGACGATTCGCGAATCCACAAGAGCAAGTTTCACGTCGTCCGCTCTGCTCGGCGACGTTTACACCATCGGTACGGCTGACGGTGACGGACGCCTTGTCTCGATCGGCCAAACTGTAAATGAGCAGACGCGGACCGTGCCTGTGATATACGAGGTCAAGAATCCATTCAACCGGCTCAAGGATGGCAATTTTGTAGAGATCACGATCGACACGAGCGGCGATAGGCAAGTTCTGGCCGTGCCGAAGTCAGCGGTAGTCAGGGAACAAGCCGAAACCTTTGTGTTCATCTTTGACGGCGGCGAAACGTTCGAGAAGCGTCAGGTCGCACTCGGGGCCGAAGGTGCGGATTTCTACGAGATCGTATCGGGACTAAAAGAGGGCGACCGGGTCGTTATAGAAGGGGTTTATCAGCTACGGACTACGCAGGCTGGTGAATAGATCTAAAGAATAGATAGGCGAAACAAGTAGAAGAGAGAAAAGAATAATGAGAAGAATATTTATTTTGGTAACCGTTTTATTTACTTCAACTATTGCCGTCTTTTTTACGGCATGTACTAGCGGGACAAATTCGCAACGC
>CALMPJ010000065.1 GCA_937871585.1 uncultured Acidobacteriota bacterium
TAGTTCGCGGCGATTTTATTCCGGACAAGCCGGAGAAAAAGGCAAAGATATGATCTCAAGGTTCAAAGTTTTATCGGTATTGATTGCGGCAGTTGTGGCTTTTGGTGCGTTTGCAGCCGACGGCCAGACGCGGCGTTCAGGTTCGACGAGTAAGCCTAAGCCCACACCGACGCCGCGAATATTGACAGGAGCAGAGATCATTTCGCAATCTACCGATGGCGAACTGCTCGATCCAACCGTCGGCATCACGCCCGAGAAGACGCCGGAGCCGGTTGTTACGACCGATCAGAACGAAGCGACGATCAAAGAACTCAAGGCACGCATCAAAAAGCTCGAAGCGACGCGTGTAAACGAATATGACGAGCAGCAGAAACGCCTGATGCTAAACCTCGACATTCTCACGCGAGCCGAGCAGCGAAGCGAAAGTTTGCGCAAGCAGGTTTTCGACATGATCGAGAAAGAGAACTCGCTGATATCGAGAATGACGGACCTGGAATCGGACCTTAGGCCGGAGGCTATTAATCGTTCGGCGGCATTTTCGGGTTCGATGAAACCTGAGGAAGTTCGCGAAATAAGAAAGAAAGCTCTTGAGGCCGAGCGGCGAAATATTCAGGCGCTGCTCACCGAAATTACAAATTCGCGAAGCGCGCTGCAGGCAACGCTGCAGCGAGCTGACCAGTTGGTCGAACGCCTGCGGTTCCGTCTCGAAGCCGATATCGACATTTTGATCGGCGAAGATAAAAAAGATCAATAAATTCTGCAAGTTGATGAAAACAGGCGCGTTCTTACATTAGTTAAGCACGCGCCTTTTTGCGCCACAATCCACTTGGAGAGAAGTTCGAACATGAGAAACAAAGTAATTTCGATCGCGGTCCTGGCATTTGTCGGGGCTATTTTTGCCGTACCGGCGTCGGCTCAGGGCATCATTATTCCTAGGCCGTGTCCGGTTCATCGTTGTCCGCAGCCGCCGCGTCCGTTGCCGTTGCCAAATGCGCTGCCGGTCAAATCGATCAAGCTAGATACGAAGATCAATGGTCAGGTTGCGACGACTCATGTCGAGCAGACGTTTCGCAACGATACTTCGATTACGCTCGAGGGAACTTACTTTTTCCCGATACCTGAAACGGCTTCGATCGTCGAATTCGCCATTTGGGAGAACGGCAAGAAACTCGTTGGTGAAGTTCGCACTCGCGAAGAGGCACGTAGAATTTACGACGCCATTGTCCGCAGCCAACGCGATCCGGGCTTGCTCGAATACGCAGGCAAAGACCTTTTTCAGGCAACGATCTTTCCAATTCCGGCGAACTCGGACAAGGTGCTTGAGCTTACGTACACGCAGGTTTTGAAGGCCGAGAACGGCACTGTTGCTTACAAATATCCGCTCGGAACAGGACGGAATGTGTGGCGTGGGCAGCCGGAGAATAGGAATGTCGCCACTTCGTTCGGAACCGTTTCAGGTTCGGTCGAGATCGTTGGGAAGGAAGCTATACGAAACGTTTATTCGCCTTCGCATGACATCGCGACGAAGATGAAGGGCGAGACGACGGCCAATGTTTCATTTGAGACGAAAGGCAACGACACGGATTTTCAGTTGTTCTACGGCCTGTCGAACAACGATTTTGGTATGTCGTTGATCACGCATCGCGAACCAGGCAAAGATGGCTATTTTCTGCTGACTTTGTCTCCAAAAGACAAGATCGCCGAGACAGAGCTTGTGAACAAAGACATCGTTTTCGTGCTCGATACGTCCGGCTCGATGGCTGACGAAGGCAAGATGGAAAAGGCTCGTAAGGCGATGCTGTTCGGTGTTCGAACTCTGCGTGACGGTGACCGATTCAATATCGTCAATTTCGCCGGCGAAGAGCACCTGATGGAACGGGGCCTGATCGCTGCCAACGCCGAAGGCAAGAAACGCGGCGAGGAATTCGTCGAAAAGCTAAAGCCGACCGGCGGCACGAATATCAACGATTCGTTGATCGCCGCACTCAAGATATTCGACAAAAGCGACCGCCCGAAGATGCTTGTATTCATGACCGACGGCCTGCCGACGGTTGGTGAGCAGAATGTCGAACGCATCGTTGCCAACCTTAAAGCCGCAAAAACTGTCGATGTCCGCATCTTTCCGTTCGGTTTCGGCTACGACGTAAACACGAATTTACTCGATCGCATCGGCAGCGAGAATTCGGGCGTGTCCGATTATGTTCAACCGAAGGAAGACCTTGAGATCAAGGTGTCGAACTTCTTCTCGAAAGTCTCGTCGCCGGTTCTCGCCGATCTCGAACTCGATTTCGGCCCGGCACTCGTCGATCTGACATATCCGCGAAAGCTTACCGACATCTTCCGAGGAATGCAGTTGACCGTGATCGGCCGTTACAAGAATACTAACGATCTCAAGAACATCACGCTCAAGCTGACCGGCAAGGTCGGCAAGGAAACGCGGGCATTCAACTACACGGGTCTCGATTTTCCTGTGCGAGAGGACGACAACGATTTCTTGCCGCGACTGTGGGCGAGCCGGCGTGTCGGTTGGCTGCTTGAGCAGATCCGCAACAACGGCGAATCGAAAGAGGTCAGACAAGAGGTCGTCGAGCTTGGCACGAAATATGGCCTTGTGACGCCATACACGTCTTACTTAGCGACCGATGGTTCGATGTCGAATGTTCGGCAGGATGCACCGACCGCTGCTGTTGATGTAATGCGGGCCGGCGAGAAGAAAGCGGCTGCGAAGTCGGGTGCAGGAGCAGTAACGCTCAGCGTTCAGCAGAACAAGATGAAAGAGAACACTCGTCTGATGGACGGAGTTGACATGGACGAAAGCGAACGTATCACGATACGTAATTCGGTTCAGAACCAGTTTGTCGCGAACAAGAGTTTCAACAACCTGAGCAACGTCTGGACCGATGCCGAATACGATGCTGCGGCCAAATTGACGGAGGTTGTCGTGAAATTTGGTAGCGATGAGTACTTCAAGCTGATCGAAAAAGAGAAGGAACTTATTCCGTATCTATCGCTCGGTGAGCAAGTGACCGTCGTCCACAAGGGCAAGGTCTATCGCATTGTGAAGTAAGAAACAAGCGAACGCCACGGCGTTTCGCTACATCCGAGAAGGTGATTTTTTGCGGCAGAATCTGTATTCTAATTGCAAAGGTCACCTTCTTTTTTTATGCGAATGAGATCAAGTATTGTCGTTTCAATCGTTGCTATGTTAGTTGCCGTTTCGTCGGCTGCGGCTCAGTCGTGGGCTGTTCGCGATACCGGCGACAAGGTCGATCTAGTGGCGTCTTACTTTACGTCAGCTAATCGAGGATTTGTCGGCGGTGACGGCGGCTATTTGGCTTCGACAACGGACGGCGGAGCGACTTGGACCAAGTATCCGCTGAACACTGACGAAGACGTCAATGAGATCTATTTTCGCAACGAAGATAACGGCTACATCGTCGCAGGACGTCTTGTTTTCTCAACCACGGACGGAGGCAAGACGTGGCAGCAGTCGCGAATTGTAAGCGATGCCGAGTTCAAAGGCGGCACGCCCGTATTCATCAGCATTCGATTCTCAGACAAAAAACGCGGCCTCGCGATCGGTTCTATCGTAAATAAGCGAGACGAGATCATCGATTCGCTCGTAATGCGAACGGATGACGGCGGCGATTCTTGGGCGAGAGTTGTCATTCCTACCAAAAACGAGCTGTTTCATCTCGATTTCAACGGCAATTCACACGGCTGGATCGTTGGCGACAAAGGCACTGTTCTTGCGACGACCGATAATGGCGAGAATTGGAAACTGCAGACCTCGGGCGTCACGCGTGCGTTGTTTGCGGTCGATTTTCGTGACGACAACGACGGCGTTGCGGTCGGCGGCGGCGGAACTATCATTCGCACTACCAACGGCGGCGAAACGTGGGAAAAGATAATCACGCCGTTCAAAGAAACTCTCAAACGAGTAGCTTTCGCCGACGACAGCAACGGCTGGGCGGTTGGGCACAAGGGAACCATACTTCGCACCGCAGATAAGGGGCGTTCGTGGGGACGACAATCATCGCCTGTAACCACCGATTTCTACGGATTATTCGTCGCGAAACGCTTTGGCTGCGCCGTTGGAGAAGCCGGAACTACGATCACATTTCAACGCTAAGTGTAATTTTCTCCAAAACTTGCAAACTTTCGCTTAACATTTTCGTAATATAGTGATAAGTTTCATCAGGTTTATTATCCGACAAACAGATAATCATTAGGATTGGTTATCCATTAATTGTTCGACACTGGAGGAGAAAATGTACAAAATTACGCGCGATCTGGCGAGATCCTTTGTATTGATCGCCTGCTTTGCTGTGCTCACGTTTGCACAGGAAACGACAGGCGGAATCGAAGGCACCGTCCAAGACGCTAACGGGGCGGTTGTCCCAAATATTTCCATTACTATTACAACAGCATCAGGCGGCGGAGCTAATGCAGGTTTTCGCCGTACGCTGATGACCGATGCATCCGGTTTTTTCCGCGCGACAAACGTTCCGCCGGGAACCTATGATGTCGTAACGACCGCATCAAGCGGTTTTGGCGAAGCAAAATACTCGAACGTCAACGTCGTCATCGGCCGTAGTTCGATCATTACGATCGAGGTAAAACCGGGCGGCAATACGGTAACGGTTGACGTTTCTGCTACAGATGCACCGCCGATCGATACGACGAATAACGCTATCCAAACCAGCGTAACAGCCGCAAAAATGGAACTTCTGCCAAAAGGCACCGGTTTCACCAGCGTTCTTCGAAGTGTTCCGGGCACACGTCCTGAAAGCCGCACCGCCGGATTTTCGGTTGACGGCGCTTCGGGTGGTGAGAACGTTTTCGTTATCGACGGTCAGGAAGTCACCAACTATCGCACAGGTACTCTGAATGAAACCTACAACATTCCGACGCAGCTCGTTCGCGAAGTTCAGGTTAAATCAAGCGGCTTTGACGCCGAATTTGGCGGAGCAACAGGCGGCGTGGTCAGCGTCGTGACGAAAGGCGGAACCAATGGTTTCCACGGCGAGGTCGGTTTTCAGATCGAATCGCCAAAGCTTAACGGAAAGGCTCGCGATCTTTTGCAACGTTTCACGTCGGGTTCAGTTGCCGGCGGCAACTTTGTCCAAACAGCAGAAGTTTTCTCGCCGGTTAAGGCTGGCGGTGACAACTATTTCCCATCGATCACGCTTGGCGGGCCGATCCTAAAGGATCGTGTCTGGTTCTTTGGAAGCTATTCACCGCAGATCTTCAATACTGATGTTACAACGCAGTATTTCACTAACGTGCCGGCCGCAACGCGTACGTTCGTAGCTTCGCAGACCTACAGCCGAGAGCGTACCTATAATTATGCGTTTGGCAGGATCGATACTAATCCGTGGAATAATCTTCGCTTGAGCAGCACGTTCTTATGGAATCCTGTGGTCGATAAGGGCAGCATTCCGGGAACAAGTTTCTCGAACGTAACGTCGTCTGCTTTCGCTTTCGGTAATGTGCCGACAGCGAACTATGGCGGATCGACCGGTGTGCTTACGGGTAACCAGTTTACAAGCCGTCAAGGCGGTCGACAAAGTTCGAATCTGTTCACTGTCGATGGCGTCTACACTCCATCTGGCTCGTGGGTGATCACCGGACGATATTCACGAGGATTTTTGAATGAGAAGCTCGGTAATTATTTTGTTCCTGAGACCGTTCAGATCTTTGCTTGTGGTACTCCAAATGTGAACTTCCCTTGTACAACGACCGGTGCAAACACGATTACCAGAAAGGACGTCTCGGTCCGACAAGCTTATGATTTTACGGTTGCATATTCGTTTGTTTCCGGATTTAGACACGAGATCAAGACCGGTTATCAGCGATACTCGATCTTTAACGACGTTCAATCTGGTAACTCGACCATCGGACGCGTTTCGTACAATTATGGTACGCCGATCTCTACGTTGCTTGGCGGCGGCGTAACTGATACCCAGGGAGCTGTTGGTTCGGGGTCGTTCCGACGCACCGGTACCCGCGGGGCTGCGTCTAATAAGAGCCAGGGTGTTTTCATCCAAGACAAGATGCAGCCGACGAGCCGATTGACACTCAATATCGGTGTCCGTGTTGAGAAAGAAAACTTGCCTTCGTATAACCAATTCGCAAGTGCTATCAATTTCGACTGGAACGATAAGGTAGCACCTCGCGTTGGTGGTGCTTACGATCTGTTTGGCGATGGCCAGACTAAGATCTTTGCGAGCTACGGTCGTTTCTTTGACCGTGTCAAATTTGAATTGCCTCGTGGCCTGTTTGGTGGAGATATTTTCCTAGAAGACTATTTCGAGATCTTCCCGAATACGCCGTCGACGTTCTTTAACATTAACAATATCCTTAATGGATATTCTGGTCCGAGCGTTTGCCCGACGACCGGTTTCATCACAGCGGGAGCTCTGAGCCGTTGTCAGAAAAACCTTCGAGTTAATGCAAATGATCCGAACGCAACGGCTCTCAATGGCGGTGCTGTCGATCCGAACCTTGAGCCTTTCCGTCAGACGGAGTTCACTGTTGGTGTCGAACATCAGTTGACCAAGGATTACGTGATTCGCTCTCGTTACACATACAAGAATGTCGACCAAGCGGTCGAAGACGCAGGTGTCGTCAACGCTGCCGGTAGCGAAGCCTACATCATCGGCAATCCTGGTCAGGGACTTCACTTTGAGACATTGAAACAGCTTGGCTATTGGAAGGCCGCTCAGCCGCAGCGTCGATATGATGCATTTGAATTCGTTTTGGAAAGACGTCTTTCGAATAACTGGTTCTTCAACGCAAACTACACCTGGAGCCGTTTGTTCGGAAACTACTCCGGACTTGCCAGTTCCGACGAAGCTCATCTCGTCGGCGGACGCACTTCGCCGGGCGTTTCACGTGCATTCGACTTGCCGTTCATTGGTTTCACCGCTAAGGGCGAGCCGGACAACGGATTGTTACCGACCGATCGTACGCATGTATTCAACTTTTATGGTGCGTACATCTTTGACTGGTTTGGTAGCAAGAACAACTCGACCGAGATCACGGGATTCCAGACAATTTCGTCAGGAACGCCGATGACTACGTCGATATTTGGTGCTTCGACCGTCACTCCGCAGATCTTTAACGAACGCGGTGATCTCGGACGCAGCCCGACATTCACGCAGACCGACATGAGCTTGTCGCATAAGGTCAAGTTTGGTGCTGACGGACGATTCAAGGCTGTGTTCGACATCAACTTCCTGAACATTTGGGATCAGGCGACGGTGACGGGTATTTATCCTACAATGAATCCGAGCACGGCTCCGGTTAACGCAGCTGCGATCGCCGGCGGCAGTCAGACTGCATATGCGAATGGCTATACCAACGGAACGCTTTACAACGCGATCCTCGCACGTATAGCTTCGCAAGCTGATCGTAGTGATATTCGCTACAAACAGCCGCAGTTGTTCCAGTCGCCGCGAACCGTCCGCTACGGCGTGCGATTCGTGTTCTAAATCGTGTTTAGTTATTGGACTGCCCGTTCGGAGAAATTCGAACGGGCTTTTTTATTTGATCGAGCTTGAGACGCGGGCGAGTTCGGCGGCTCGCGGCAGGGAAGCGACTGCTTTTGCGGCCTGCACATCGTCCTCGAGCAAGACGCGATCGGCGGCTGTGACGCCGAATTGTGAGAGGACGATCTCGTATTTCAATCGGTTGGCGAGGAACGCGGATTCTTTTTCGACGACATTGTTCGCTATATTAAAGCCTCGATTCGCTGCCATGAACTTAACGAAAGCAACCGACAATGCTCGAGTGTCTGCCAATGCGATCTCAACGTCTAGTCCTGCGACACGGCCATTTACCACATCTCGAGCAAAGAAGAACATCGGTTCTTGAAGAGCGACCTGAGCATCAGTCAACGCCGGGCGTTCAACGATCTCATCCGGCTGAATGCCGTCGCCGCCGAAAACCTTTCGATTTGTAACGGTACGAGTTTCGACGAACGGACGGTCTATGGCTGCTGTTTGAGTCGAGTGTTTGTAGTAGTCGTAATGGCCGACGGACGTATAATCACGCTGAATCGAACGTCCCGAAGGCGTCAGATACCGAGCCGAGGTCAGCGTCATGCCTGTGTTGCCCGGCAAGTCCATTACGCTTTGCACGAGGCCTTTTCCAAACGTTCGTGTGCCGACGATCAGGGCTCTGTCGCGGTCCTGCAAAGCCCCGGCGACGATCTCAGATGCTGAGGCTGTGTCTTCATCGACGAGCAGAACGACCGGAATATTCAATTGATTGACGACGTTCGATTTCCAAACCTTGTTATCGATGCGCGAACGGCCTTTCTGCGTTAAGATCGTCGTACCGCGCGGTAGAAATCGTTCGGCTACCTTGATCGATTGATCGACAATTCCGCCGCCGTTGCCGCGAAGATCGATGACTAGCGACTTCATGCCTTGAGTCGTGAGTTTGCGAACAGCATCGTCAAATTCGCGCCCTGTCGTGTGCGTAAAGCCCTCAGTCATCGCGACGTAGCCAACCGTCGGACGGACGATGTAAGCGTCGGGAATCGACGGCTGCGGGATCGTGCCGCGGCGAAGATAAAAGGCCTCAAGCTTGCCTGTTGCGGCTCGTTCGACAGTGACCTTGAGCGTCGTTCCGGGAGCACCGCGAAGCAGTTCTCGTACGTCGTCCGATTCCATTTCGCTTACGTCGGTACCGTTAATGTTCATAAAACGGTCGCCGTATTTGAACTTGGCACCTGCTGCCGCAGTGCCGGCGAATGTTCCCAGAATGTATGTCGAATCGACTCCGTTACGTGTATATGTAGCGATCGTTGTGCCGATGCCGGCGTAGGTGCTTTCTTCTTCTTCGAGGAATTCACGCCATTCGTCCGCGTCGTAGAAATCGCTGTGCGGATCGAGCGATTTTAGGGCTCCGACGAGAGCACTCCGTGTCATCGACTGAAACGTCACTTTCTTTCCGTCGATATGTTGCTTGCGAATGAGTTCTTCCGCTTCGAGTATTTCAGTGGCTATTTTCGATGGACGCTCGCCGTTCGGGAGCAGCGCGTTCGCCGGATCGCTGCCTGACACTTCGAAGAAAGTTCCACGCGATATTGAGAATGGTTCAACAGGTTTGTCGAATGGAAAGCGCGCCTGTGCGGTCAAGCTTGAAGCAACGCAGAACAACGCGATTGACGAATGGAATAGCCTCGAACGCAGCTTCATAACAACAAAAATGGCCGCACGTCTGTCTTGTGAGACAGGCCGAAAAGAAAAAACGACCGGTGTTCATCTGGCGGCACCCAAATGCCCACCGGTCCAATGTTTGTATGCGAACAGAATACGACGAATCGAACGTGCATTCCAGCGAAAATAGACGTTTGATAAACCTTGCGGATTGGTTCAGAATCTCCATATGTCAGATGAGAATACTAACGATCTGAACACACGGCTTCGTAGGCTGATACAAACCATCGACATTGCGAACGTGTTGACCGAACCTGTGACGGCGTCGATCCGCAGGCTGCTCGAAACTTCGGCTGCGGCGCTCGGAACTGACGAAGCTTCGGTGCTGATCCGCGAAGGCGATGGTGGCGAGCTTCGATTTCTGTCGGCAGTCGGCAAAGTTGCGGATCAGCTTGTCGGAATGACGATACCGAGCGGCAAAGGCATCGCGGGATTTGTGCTGATGTCGGGGCAGCCGATGGCGGTGTCGGACGCGGGCGATGACGCGACGTTTTATGCTGAGGTCGATCAGGCGACCGGCTTTTCGACGCAGTCGATACTTGCGGTGCCGCTGCGGTTTCACGATGAGATCGTCGGCGTTCTCGAATACATCAATCGCACGGGCGAACCGCCATTCGCGCCGTTCACGCCGGAAGAGATCGATCAGGCGGCGGTCTATGCTGATGCCATTGCGGCCTTAGTGAACGCCTACGAAGCCGCCAAGCTTGTCCGCGATCTCAGCACACGATCGCTGTCGGCATCGAACGAAGATGATCTGGTATCGATGAGAGAATGGCTTTCGTCATTGCGGCGTTCGGCAGACCACACGGAACGCATGGAACTCGCTGTGCTTCTCCGCGAACTCTCCGACCGAGGCGACGCGGAACGGCATCTTTGCAAGGAACTTCTAAAGACGATGTTGAAATACTCGGACGAAAAGAATGAGTCCAGTTTCCTTTCTTACTAATTGCTAACTCTCATATGTCCGTTGACGAACAAGAATTTCTAGCAACGATGTCGGGCTATTTTAAGCCGCGGCACAACTGGCGTGAGGCTACGGGTGTTGGCGTTACTGTGGCCGTAATTGATAGCGGCATAGAAACAGATCATCCTGACATTGCAGGAAAGACTATCGAGTCAGTAGAGGCTCGTGTCGAAGGGAATCGAGTTGTGTTCGATCCGTCGGAGGCCGGTGATAGTGCGGGGCATGGTACGGCTTGTGCGGGAATAATTGCCCGCATTGCGCCGGACGCACGGTTTGCTTCGATAAAGGTTCTCGGGGCAGGCGGGCTGGGTGACGGACAGGTTTTCCTTGCCGGTCTAGAGTATGCGATAAAGAAAAAATACAAGGTGATCAATCTGTCGCTCGGCACGACTAAGCCGCAGTTCTTTGCGCCTTTGCACGACATGCTCGACAGGGCGTATCAGGCCGGTTGCATCGTTGTTGCGGCCGCGAATAATCTGCCGCAGCCTAGTTTTCCGTCGGTTTTTTCTTCGTCGCTGATCTCAGTGATCAAATCCGAAGCGACCGATCCCTTGAAATTCGGCTTTCACTACGGCGAAGTCATCGAATTGACCGCACCCGGCGTCAACGTCAGAACCGCATGGCTCGACAAAGGCCACCGCAACCTCACCGGCAACAGCTTCGCCTGCCCGCATATTACGGGAATCGTTGCGCGCTTTGTCGAAGGCTATCCGAACCTCACACCGTTTCAGGTAAAGTCGGCCTTGTATGCAATTGCGCGTGAAAATACCCCGGAATGACGTAAAACAGGTCTGGTTTGGCGTAACTCGGGGTCGAGATGCCGCAGTTGAGGGTCGAGATGCGGCAGTTGAGAGTTGGAATGCCGCAGTTCAGGGTCGAGATGCCGCAGTTGAGGGCTGAGATACCGCAGCTCAGGGTCGAGATGCCGCATCTCAGGATTGGGATGGCGTATTTGAGGGCTGAGATACCGTATCTAATGGCTGGATTACGCTATTCTAGTTCTAAAATGACTCATTAGAGTCTTCCAATAGCGTATTCTGCTTCTATGAATTGCCACTAGCTTTAGCTAGTGGTTTCGATGTCCTGAATTTCCTCGGGCTTCAGCCCAAAAGATACCTGCGGGCTAAAGCCCGCGCAGTTTCTTACGGATTCGCTTACCACTAGCTAAAGCTAGTGGCAACTCATGCGAGATCTTAGGGAGTGCCAACAACGTGCGGAACGTCGGCGGACGTGAGATAATTACGGCAACGCGATGGTTTTGGGCTTCGCGACTTTGTTTTATGCCTCATTCATTCTCATTGCCGCCTTTGGATATTGTCGAGCACACTTTGGCGAACGGTTTGCGGGTTGTTTTGAATCACGATGGTGCGGCGCCGGTTGTTTCGGTGGCTGTTTACTATAACGTCGGTTCGAGAAACGAACGCGAAGACCGCACGGGATTTGCACATTTGTTCGAACACATGATGTTTCAGGGCAGCGAGAACGTGCCTAAGGCAGGGCATTTTCAGTTCATCATGAAAGCCGGCGGTACGATGAACGGCACGACTTCGTCGGAGCGTACGAACTATTACGAGACGCTTCCAGCGGACCAATTGCCGCTTGCTCTGTGGCTCGAATCGGACAGAATGCGTTCGCTCGCGGTCACGCAGGAGAACCTCGACAACCAACGCGACGCCGTTAAAGAAGAAAAGCGTCTGCGTTACGACAACCAGCCGTACGGGCAGATATTCGACTTGATCAACGAAATGATCTACAAGAATTTTGCCAATTCGCACTCGACGATCGGCTCGATGGACCATCTCGACGCGGCTTCGGTAGAAGATTGTCAGGAGTTTTTTAGAATTTATTACGCTCCGAACAACGCCGTCATTGTGTTGTCGGGTTCGTTTGATGCAGACGAGGCGTTGAAGCTTGTAGAAACATACTTTGGTGATATTCCGTCGCAGCCTTTGCCGCCGGAATTGGACGTAACTGAGCCGACCGAAGTCGCGTCAACCTACCGCGAGTGGCAAGACCCATTGGCGCCGTTCCCCGCGTTCCTGATCGGTTGGAAGATACCGCCGCGACGAACGCCGGAATTCTACGCCCTATATCTCGCAGGCAAAATTCTGTACGAAGGAGACAGTTGCAGGCTCTACCAGAAGCTCGTCAAGGGCGACGAGAGCGTAATACAACTGTTTGGGTTCACGGACGAAAGGCGCGGGCCTTCGAGCATCTTCGTCGGGGCCATTCCAAAGCCCGGCGAGGACCTCAGCAAGATCCGCGAGACGATCATGAACGAAATTCACGATCTAGCAACCCATGGCCCGAGCCCTGCGGAGATGGAAAAGATCGAGAATCAGTTCGTAAACGACAGCGTCAGGCAACGCCAATCATCGATGGCTCGAGCTCAGGCGATCGCGGAATACGCTTTGTACGACGGCGATCCGAAACTCATCAACACCGAACTCGAACGCATCCTAGCCGTCACTGCCGATGATATTCGCATGGCCGTCGCACACTATCTAAACACCGAAAACCGTGCGCTGCTCGACGTAGTGCCTGCGGGACAGGGATAAGAGCTAGGGAGAATAGGAGAAAGGGAGATGGGGAGATTATGCCCATATCGATCGTATTTGTTTCACCCCTTCTCCTTTTCCCCCTTTCTCCCCTTCTAAAAGATTATGACTCCAGAACTTAGAAAGAATCCTCCCGCACCACTCGCGCCGATCGCTTTTGATATTGCGCAGCCTTCTCAGGACGTGCTTGAGAACGGATTGCGTGTCGTTGTGTTTGAGAACGAACGTTTGCCGCTTGTAAATTTTCGCTTGGCGTTCTTTGCGGGTGACATACACGATCCGGCGGAACATCACGGACTTACCTCAGCAATGGCGACGCAGTTGACCGAAGGCACGCAGGCTTATACGTCTTTGCAGTTAGCCGAAAAGGTTGAGCGTTTGGGTGCGAGCATCTCGGCTCATGCTTCGTACGATTTCACGACGGTTTCCGCGTCTTCGTTGTCGCTCTACGCGAGCGAGATGATCGATCTGCTGGCCGAGGTCGTGCTCAGACCGACGTTCCCCGAAGAAGAACTCGACCTCTACCGTCGCAACACGGTCGAGTCGCTCAAGTTCCAACGCTCGCAGCCGCCTTTTCTAGCCGCCGAACAGGCTGCACGACACATCTACGGCACGCATCCGTACGCACGCGTTTCTCCGACGGCCGCTGAGATAGAAAAACTGACTCGCGAAGATCTGGTTCGACATCACCGCAGAACGCTGATCCCTAACAATGCCATTCTGATCGTCGTCGGTGACATCAAGCGTGACGAATTACTCTCGCAACTGAACGATAAATTGGAAGGCTGGGAACAGGGAAGTCTGCCGTCAAATGAGTTTGACACACCGCCAACACGCTACGGCCGTACGCTTACAATTGTCGATCGAGCAGGTTCCGCTCAAAGCAATATCGTTATCGCGAATGCAGGAATAAAACGTCTCGATCCTGACTTTTTCCCTGTGCTTGTGATGAATCAGGTCTTGGGAGCAGGAGCGTCGTCGCGTGTTTTTATGAACATTCGCGAGGACAAGGGCTACACATATGGAGCTTACACGCGTGTTGATTCAAAGAGGCTCGCAGGAGACTTTGAAGCAACCGCTGAGGTACGAAATGAGGTAACCGGCGCTTCGCTCAAGGAATTTTTCTATGAACTCGAACGCATTCGGAACGAACGAGCAACGGATGAAGAGATAGCGGACGCAAAGAGCTTTCTAACCGGCGTTTTTCCGATCCGTGCCGAGACTCAGGAAGGCTTAACCAATCTGCTCGTCAATCAGCAGCTTTACGATCTGCCGGAAGATTATCTGCAACAATATCGAGCAAACGTGAACGCTGTTACCGCCGAGCAAATTCAAGAAGCTGCCCAAAAACACGTCCAACCAGACAACGCCGCAATAGTCATCGTCGGTGACGCCGGCGAGATCACGGAGCAGGTTAAGGACTACGCCGACACGGTCGAGGTGTTTGACACTGAAGGAAGGCAGAAACCTGAGCGGTAGCGAGGGTGCCCATTAGCGAGTCGGGCACACTCCCTACCGGTCGTGTTTCCGCCTACATCTCCACAAATTGAATGATCGCGAATGCGGCACCCGAAGGATCGGCGACCATTGCCATGCGGCCAACGCCCGGAGCGTCGAATGGCGGTACGTGTATTGAGCCGCCGTTTTCGGTGATCTTCGCGACGGTTTCGTCTGCACTATCGACTGCGACATAGGTTGCCCAGTGCGACGGCAACTCGCCCCAATCGTCGCCTTCCATCGACATCATCCCGCCGTAAGCTGTGCCGCCGATTACGATCTCCTTGTAATCCATGGGCGTTACTTTTGTTTGCGGCAGTTCCCAACCGAATAACTTCGAATAGAATTCGATCGCAGCCGGAAGGTTTTTGGTTCGTAATTCTCGCCAGCAGATCTCGCCAGCCTTTGGTATTTCAAAATCAGCCATGACTTCCTCCTGTCGCAGTTGGGTCCATTGTGAATAACGAGAACATTGCACCGGTTGGATCTTGAATGATCGCGAATCGGCCCGTGTTTGGAATGTTGTCCGGCTCTTTGACGACAGTTCCGCCAAGCTCAGCCGCTAGTGCTGCCGATTCATCAACGCTGTCGACTGCAACATACGTCATAAAATGCGGCGGAGGCAGCGGTGCACCTTCGGGCATCATTTCCGGCGTGATCTGATAGAGTCCGCCAGCCGGATAACCGCCGCCGGTCGAGTATTCGTGATAGGCGAAACCGTCGGTCGCTTGACTGACGTTGAACGTCCATCCGAACACGTTCTGATAAAATTCGATACATTTTGCGGCGTCATTACTGGCAATTTCGGTCCAGCAAAACTCTCCATGCGAAGGCCCGGCAAATCCGGCAGCTTCTTGGGGTTCGTCTGACATAAGTATCCTCCAGAGGGTTTTTAGTTTTGAATTATTTCGTACGCACATTCTACGTCAAAAGTGCTACGAAAGGTTACAGGGAATTGGGGGTTCGAGTTGTGGAAGGGAAAAGCTCAAGCCTCATGGAGCGAAGGCTGACGGGTCTTTTCGCAACTCGAATCTTGTTAATCTACATCAACCAGCGCGACGCATCGGCTCCACATTACTTTGTAGCGACTGCAAATGTCCGATCAGATCCGACGCGGCACGTTTGCTTAGCTCGGCAACCTCGCAGTTGAATTTAGTTTTACATTCAAACTCAGCATCGAGTCCGGCTTCGCGAGAGATGGCTCGGATCATTCCGAGTTGTTTGCCAGAAACCATATCGCCAAGCGTCGCCGCGATCGGCGAACCAGTCGTGGTGGGAACGTATGTTTGAGCAGGAGTTTCGTCGTGCTCGATCGCGTCGAACTCCTTCTTATATAGCTCGCGTGCGATGCCAAATTTCACGGCCGCACGTTTCAGTGCGTCGTGCTCGGCCTTTTTGATGCCGGTTTCGCTCGCGGTCTTGCCGGTGCCGACGCCTTCGCGGGTGATGCCGTCGATCGTTATCGCGACAGTAACGGTCACAATGTCGCCGATAGCTCGGATGTCCTTAACGGTGTGACCCCAATTCGGCGCGTGCTCGTCGAGGATGTCTGCCACGGTGTGCCACTCGACATATTCGACCATATGCATCTGGCCGTTTCGATCACGGCGGCCGGCTCGTTGCCGGATCAGATTTGGATCGACCGTCTTGCGAAGTTCACTCAATGTGGTCGAAAAGCTAAGTACATTGTTCGGTGTTTCGTTAAGTGTCGTTTCGTTGCGTTTCATTATTTTGTCTCCTGTGTGTTTAACCGTGAAACATCGACTGCGTTTCATATTCGGCCTCTGAATCTCCGAATCGCCATGATCGATTGCTTCTCGTCTGTTCGCCGCAGTTCAGAGAGCTGCGACTCAGCTCGTATTTGCAATAGTTACACTCATGTATGTTGCAACTGTAATACAATGTAACAGATAAATTTATGTGTTGCAAGTATGAAATTAGTTGTTGCATTATATTTTTTCGTGTGTTATGTTTAATACGTGAAATGCAATATGTGTCACAGACACGCATCACTCATGGAGGACCAAAGGAGATTATGGGATACAAAAACGAAAGCGTATTAAGCACTATCGAACTAGGAAAGGCGATCAAACGCCATCGCACCGAACGCGGCATCAGCCTGCGTGACGCGGCAGACGAGACGATGGTTTCGGCTTCGACACTATCGCGCATCGAGAATGGCACGGGCCGCCCGGATGCAGATAACATTGCGAGAATTTCGCAATGGCTCGATATGCCGGTCGATCGAATGATGAAGAAACAATCGGATGATACGGTCGAACCGGTCGTCTATTATCCGCACGAAGCGACACCTGAGATCGTATCAGCTCATCTTAGAGCAGATCGAAATCTGGCTCCGGAAACTGCTGAGGCTCTGTCTGAGCTTTTCCGAGTTGCCTACACCCAATTCAGCGGAACCAAGAAATAGTTAATTAGCGGACGAATTTTTCACGAGAGATAAATAAATGACACACAACGACACAACGAACACGAACAATTATTCGATCGACACTGCCATCGTTCTATTCTTGCTAACGCTCGAATTGGGACGCTCGGTAGGGAATTCGTCCATTGAAACTATGTTGCTTGCGGTGACATCGCTGATGGTAATGGTGCTGCCGATCGCACTGAGAAACGTTGATCTGAACGAGATCCGCTCGTGGTTCACGGTTCGATTTGCTATCGCCGGTTTCGGTATCGCACTTGGCTTGGTATTGCCCACGTCAATGGAATTCGTTCCAATGACGCTGCTAATTCCGGCCGCGATGATCAGCATTTACATCCAATTTTATTCACTTTTCCGACTCCGCTTGGTAAAATAGGCAAAAAGCACCAAGCGGCAGCCAAAGAAAGATCCGTACACGTTTCGGGAACGCGTACGGATTTTTTTCTATAACTTATGCAGCAATGAGCGAAGGCACTTGTTCGTGAGTTAATTCACGGATCAAATTGACCTGGCGATACAACTCTGCGAACTGTTCCAAGGTTAACGCCTGAGCGCCGTCGCATAATGCTTCGGAAGGACGCGGATGAACCTCGATGATGAGGCCGTCGGCACCGACGGCTACTCCGGCACGGGCTAGTGGTGTGACCATGTAGTTGTGGCCGGTTCCGTGTGACGGATCTACGATGATCGGAAGATGCGTCAGGCGATGAACCGCCGGTACAACAGAAAGGTCCATCGTATTCCGAGCATGATCGGCAAAGGTGCGGATGCCGCGTTCGCATAAGATGACGTCGTAATTTCCCTCGGCCATGACGTATTCGGCCGCGAGCAGAAGTTCATCAAGAGTCGCCGAAAGACCGCGTTTTAGTAGGATCGGTTTCTTTGCACGACCGGCATATCTAAGCAGTGAGAAATTCTGCATATTTCTCGCGCCGATCTGGATGCAGTCGCCATATTCTTCGACCGCGTCGATGCCGCGTTCGTCCATAGCTTCGGTGACGATATTGAGGCCGAATTCATCGCGAACCTCGGCCAGCATCTTCAAACCTTCGACGCCGAGACCTTGGAATGCATACGGCGAAGTACGCGGTTTGTAGGCTCCGCCGCGAAAAAATTTAGCACCGCTGGCCGCGACCGCTTCGGCAGCCTCGAACAATTGCTCGCGAGTTTCGATGGCACACGGACCTGCGATCATTGCAAGTTCGTCGCCGCCGATCGTGCCTGTACCGACTTTAATGACCGATTTCTCGGGACGTAGTTCTTTCGAGATCAGCTTATAAGGCTTGGTGACGCGGATGGCCTCAGCGACGCCGGGAAGGTTTTCAAAATGTGCAGGATCGACCGATCCGCGATTGCCGGTGATCCCGATCGCCGTGCGATTTTCGCCGGGCATCACATGTCCGCGAAGCCCCAAAGTTTCAATTACGTCCAGTACCCGATCGATCTCGATCTCAGAAGCGTCGGGTTTTAAAACAATAAGCATAGGTCAAAAAATACCTGCATTTACAAAAGTTTAACTCTAAATTCCCAATCCGTCATTTGCAACCGACGGCAGCAAATGCCGAACAAAACTCTCGACATCCGCGACTTCTTGTCCTTTTGTCGAACGTTCGATCACATTAACGATCGCCGAACCGACAACTGCGGCGTCGGCATACTTCCATGTTTCGGCGACTTGATCCGCGGTCGAAATTCCAAATCCGACAGCGACTGGCAGGTCGGTGAATTTGCGTACTCGTTCAACTAACTCTTTCGCCGATGAACTCGTTTCGTTCTGTGCACCGGTCACACCGGCACGCGATACGGCATATATGAATCCACGTGCATTCCCGCAGATCGTCGAGAGCCGTTCGTCCGTTGTGGTTGGCGCAACGAGTGAGATCAAGTCGATCTCGTGTTTGGACAGCTCCGCTGAAATGCGAGCGGCTTCGTCTTCGATCACGTCGGTTAGGAGCAATCC
The DNA here is from genome assembly GCA_937871585.1 of uncultured Acidobacteriota bacterium. Lineage (GTDB taxonomy): Bacteria > Acidobacteriota > Blastocatellia > Pyrinomonadales > Pyrinomonadaceae > OLB17. Next base: position 18,656 of record CALMPJ010000065.1, read on the forward strand.
ATCAATGCCGGAATCGGATGCGTTGCGAGCAAATTCATCAATGCCGTAACGCAATATCGGATTGAAATAGCTGAACAAAACGAGCGGAACATCGCTTCGCTTTCTGAATTCCGCCGCGAGTTTCAGAACATCCGAGAGCGTAACGCCATTTTCCAAAGCCCGTTGGGACGAACGCTGGATCGTCGGCCCGTCGGCCATCGGATCGCTGAACGGTATTCCGAGTTCGATCACGTCTGCACCGAGTTCGGCGAGTTTAAGACAGATCGAAAGCGATGTTTCGAGGTCAGGATCACCCGCTGTCACGAACGGTATGAAGCCATTTCCTTTTGAAAGACTTTCACGAATTCGACTCATACGCTTGCCTCGATCACGGTATTGATATCCTTGTCGCCACGACCAGAAAGATTAACGATCATTAGGCTGTCGCAGCTCAATTCGGGAGCGATCTTAATTGCGTGGGCAACAGCGTGTGACGATTCGAGGGCTGGAATAATGCCTTCGGTCTCGGACAATGTCTTGAACGCAGCTAGGGCTTCGTCGTCATTGGCGGAGACGTATTCCACTCGCTTCATATCGTGTAAATTCGCATGTTCCGGGCCTATCGAAGCGTAGTCAAGGCCGGCGGAAACGCTGTGCGTGGCGGCTATCTGACCGTTCTCATCTTGCAGCAAGTAACTCTTTGTTCCTTGCAGCACGCCGACATCGCCGTCGCTTATAAATCGTGCAGCGTGTTCGCCGAGAGAGTTTCCACGACCGCCGGCTTCGACGCCGATCATGCGAACGTTGTCGTTTAGGAATTCGTGAAACAACCCGATAGCGTTCGAACCGCCACCGACGCAGGCGATGAGTAAGTCGGGCAAACGACCTTCTTTTTCGAGTATTTGCTCATGTGCTTCACGGCCAATGATCGACTGAAAATCGCGAACCATCAACGGATAAGGGTGCGGTCCCAACGCCGATCCGAGCAAATAATAAGTGTCGGCAACATTAGTCACCCAATCTCGAAGAGCCTCGTTGATCGCGTCTTTGAGTGTGCGCGAACCTGAATCGACACCGCGAACTTCGGCACCCAACAGCCGCATTCTAAACACGTTGACCTCTTGCCGCCGCATGTCCTCGGTGCCCATGTAGATGACGCATTCGAGGCCGAACAACGCACAAACCGTCGCGGTCGCAACGCCGTGTTGGCCTGCTCCGGTCTCAGCGATGATGCGTCTCTTGCCCATTCGACGAGCAAGAAGTATCTGACCAATGCAGTTATTTATCTTGTGTGCTCCCGTGTGGTTTAGGTCTTCACGTTTCAAATAAATGCGAGCCCCGCCAAGCTGTTCGGTCAATCTTTTAGCAAAATACAAAGGCGACGGCCGCCCGACGTAATTCGTCAGCAGATCATTGAACTCATCACGAAACTCTGCATTATCACGATAGGTAAAATAGGCCGTCGTCAGCTCATCAAGCGGCGCAACCAACGTCTCAGGCACAAAACACCCGCCGTATTCGCCCCAATAGCCTTTTTCGTTCGGTTCGTAATTCATTTCCGAATTAACTGATTGCTGCCAGCTAATAGCTGATAGCTGTTTTCCTAACTGCCTCGATAAACGCCTCGACCTTTGGCGGGTCTTTCTTGCCAGGCGAAGATTCAACGCCGCTCGCGACATCGACGGCGTAGGGATGGACGGCTTGAATCGCGTCGGCTACATTCGA
>CALMPJ010000066.1 GCA_937871585.1 uncultured Acidobacteriota bacterium
GCGAAGGCGTTCAATATTCGCCATCGAGGCTTCACTGCTGCCCGCTTCGGTATTTATCTCGACCAAGGCGTCGCAGATTGCATTACGATCGGTAGAGTATTGTGAGAGAACGTCGCCTTCCGTTGTTACGAGTTCGGCTACATTGGATCTGTAGTTCGGATAATACTTTGAGATCGACGTTGAACCGGCAAGATGATCGAGAAAGAGCCTCGATTGGCCCGGGATCTTGGCGAACGGAATGTTCGAGAGCCTAAGCCGTGTAGATTCAGACGGTTTGATTCCAACGCTAGTCTCGTTCAATTTCGGGGCTCCTCGTTCTGTATATGTAAATTATAGTTTGCGAAAGCGCAAAACAAAAGGACGGCACCTAAGCACCGCCCTTTATTCTAGTTTACATTACAAGTTAGTCGTTTGTGATCCTCGGTCGCTCATCTGCCGAGTTTGTTACAGCAGCCGTCGCGGGCCTCTCGATCCGGTAAACTCCCGACGAATGCGTTGCTGCAAAGATGCGATTAGAATTCTTCGGGTCGAATGTAACCGACCAAACTCGTCGACTCGGCATCAACCATTCTTTGTCATCGACACGCTTCCACTTATCACCTGCGTCAGTAGAAATGTAAATTCCGCCAGTCTGATCGTAAGCACTTGAGGTAATGATCTCATTTGCGTTGTCCGGATTGACAGCAATGCTTGTGAAATTGCCGACCGGAAGCCCGCCGCCGCGTCGCGTCCAAGTCGAACCATTGTTGCGGCTTATGAAAAACGTCTGCGAAGTTCCAACATAAACATAATCGGGACGAGTTGGATCGGTCGTAATAGTGCTGATCGGAGCATTTTCTGCCGCACCACCTGCTTTTGCCCAAGTCTTGCCTGCGTCACGCGACACAAGAACGCCCGAAGTAGCCGTTCCGATCCACATCGTGTCAGGGCGTCCGACAGGTACGTGAACCGTAAAAATATTCTCATTGATCCCGGCTCCTAGGTTCAGCTTTTCCCAACCCTTGGCAATGTCATAGGTCCGAAACAGCCCCTTGTCAGTGCCTGCGATCAATCCATTCTTGCCGTCTTCGGTAAACGTAAGTGTCTTGATCTGTTCAGAGATACCGGAAACCCATTTGACCGCAGGTGCCGCAGCAATTACCGGCTTGGCGGCTCCCTTCTTGACCGGGGCTTTCTTGATCGGAGCCGCAACTGCTTTCTTACCGACGGGAACAGCCGCCCATGAAACGCCACGGTCAAAAGATCGATAGAGTCCTTTATTGGTTCCCAAATAGATCAGATTAGCATTCGTCCGATCCTGCAAGATCGCGAACGGTGAGAGCTTCGTTGGATCGATGCTCTTGGACGCCGTCCAAGTGGCTCCGGCATCAGTACTGACGAAAACAAATCCTCCGCCCGTAGCGACATTTTTAGTCGCGGCGTACATTCGGGACGGCTGCTGGCGATCAGCGACGACCGCATAGGTAAAGCGGCTGGTAAAGCTTGTATTCGTTTGTGTGAACGAACGTCCGGCATCATTCGAAACCATCACGCCATAGTTGTTCGTTCCAATAAACACGCGTTCCGGCTTTGTTGGATGAACGGCTATCGAGTTGATCTCAAGCGTTCGCGGCGTTGTCATCGCCCACGATTTGCCTGCGTTTGTAGACATCCAGAAGCCTTCTGTTGTGGCTGCGTAGTAGTTTGTTGGGATGGAAGGATGCTTCATAATGTCGCGAGTGCGACGCGACTGCGACGGAATTCCCTGGATCTTGGACCATTTCTCGCCGCCGTTGAACGATTCGTAAATGCCGCTGCAGGCAGACGAAATGATGTGTTCCGGATTGGTCGTATCGACTTTCATTGCGAAAACGTCAGAATCATCGATCATTCCATTTCGTATCAGACGCCAATTTTTGCCCGAATCAGTCGATTTATAGGCTCTCCACCACGTTCCGGCATAAAGGGTCGTTGTGTTTCGAGGATCGGTCGCAAGCGAATCGATATTGATCGGATTTGTCGGCGAATTGATGCGTTCCCAATCGGCACCTTTGTTTTTAGATATCCAAACACCAGTCACAGCACCTGCAAGCAGTACATTAGGATCGGCCGTGGATTGCGTCAAAGCATGGATCGATTCTTTCTTGAGTTCTTTTGCCTCTTTCCAACTCGCACCGCCATCAGTCGAACGGAAGAAGCCGCCCGGCCCTTTGTGGCGATGCCCGGAGGCATAAATGATCTTAGAATCCTGCGAATCGACAAACAGATCGTCGATGATCAGCTCGGGTTGGTTTAGATTTACCAGCAAGCGCCATGTACGGCCGCCATTGCCCGACGTGTGTATCTGACCATCGAGAGTCGAGATATACAGTCGCTCAGAATCACGAGGATCGATCGTAACCGTTCGGACATCGCCGCCGTCGGGTCCAACAACAGCCCAATTCTCAAACTTTGCCGGTTCCGCCGTAGTATCAGGATCACTTGCCGCTATCCCAACCGTCGGCGTTACGACCGCGACCATCAAAATGAACGAAACGGCCGATACAAATAGATTGCTTTTCAATTCTGCGATTCTCGTATAGATCATATTGCTTTCACTTGGAAGTAGAACGCGAGGAGTACGACACATTATTCAGATGCACTACTTATGTATGTCGGTTTACCGGTAAAGAAGCGGCTATCGGTTACAGCCATACGCCAATAGGCTTAGTTTACAAAACCTGAGGCTTGATTCAAAGCGATTTTCTGCAATAAAATGCGGCCACAGGTTGCGGATGTAACCTGTGGCCGCTGAATAATGTTCGCCATTTGGCGAAGCGTTTACGGATTAGGATTATCAGCACCTGCAGGAACCACGTAGAACTTGGTGTTCACTGGTCCACCGGTGATCGAATCAACAAACATCACACGGCTCGGGTCATGGCCCGCACCCGGACGGTTGATAGCACGCAGGATCTGAGCACGACGTGCCTTGATCTGAGCTGCTGTTCCGTAGTTGATAATGTAACCCTTAGCAGTTGGATCGTTGTTTAGACGAATGTAGAAGTTATCTACACGTGCCTTTACTTCGTCGTCCTTCTGCGGTCCAAACTCATCTACGAGTTCATGGGTAGGAACGGTCGCGATCTCAGCAGTAGCACTTGCAGAGCCGCTGCAGCCGCATGCTTCATTTCCACGCCATTCAACCGTTGCGGTGATCGATTGACCAGCCATTGCACGAGTCGTGTCAACAGTTATGCTCGACGTTCCTTGTCCGCTGCTGATCGTTCCGTTCGAAACGCTCCAGTTGAAGGTTCCGCCGCCGCTCACATTTGCAGTGAACGTTGCAGAGCTACCAGCATTGATCAGGCCGCTAGGACCATCAACCGTCGGACCTGCTGGGCAATCGCAGATCTTTTCGCAATCCTTACATTCGTCAACCGTAACGGTCTTGGTTTCGGTCTTACCACAAACGCCGCAGCCATCATCGACAGCCGACGTGATCGTGTAAGTTCCCTTACCTGCACCGCTTAGATCCCAGCTGACATTTGCTCCGCTGCCAACGATACGTCCACCGGAAACTGTGTAGTTATAGGTGAGCGGATCATTTTCAGGGTCGCTAGCCGATGTCGAAACGCTGACGGTGCGGCTATCGTTGCATGAACCTGACCTCGACTTATATCCGGGAGCACAACCAAGAGTAATGGTCGTATCCGAGATGTTAAGTCCGGTTACGTCGGCCGGCTTATTGACAAGCTCCGTGGCACGCTTGTTACGACGTCCGACGAAGAACTGGAACATGTAGCCGTGCGGATCGGTCGAAGGCAAGAAGCCATTCGGTACGCCCGTAAAGTTAGTGGCAAGCGTAACAGGTTGACAAGCCGTGTTACCCGGTGAACAAGGAACGAGGACGTTCGATGTGAAGCTGGTCGAATTGTCAAAGCTGTTGCGATCCTGCGGATTCAGGTTCATACGATATGCCACGCTGAAACC
>CALMPJ010000067.1 GCA_937871585.1 uncultured Acidobacteriota bacterium
AAAGATAAATCCTGTGAATGTGGTGTAAGTTTAATACCTCTACGGCATGCGAACCTACTAGTCCGCACAATTGCGAAAACCAAAGGTAGATGTTAGATTTCGGAAGTGTGAATATCCGATAACACCCATGAAAGAACTTGAGCTCAAACGCGACGAAGATAAGGGTACGATTTTCAGTCATGTAAGAAAGAAGTGGCTGGTCGAAACCCCAGAAGAAACGGTGCGACAGACATATTTGCTCGTCTTAGTGAATGAATATCTCTTCGATCTCGATCAAATCGGCGAAGAAATGAATACAACTGGTCGCGGGAGTGCAAAAGCCCGTGCAGATTTTGTAATCTGGCGAACTGTTCAGGACAAAGTCGATAACAAGGCTCCTTTCATCGTTGTAGAATGCAAATCCGATAACGTAACAATCACGCCCGCTGATTACACGCAAGGCGAAACATACGCACGATTCCTAGACGCTCCTTTCTTTGTGACACACAACTCTCGCGAAACAAAGTATTGGCGAGTTAAGAAGGATATGGTTCCCGGATATACAGAGGAAATCGAGAATATTCCTCACGCGGACTCGACGAAGAAAGAAGTTGAGGAACTGCTAAAGCGACTTCGCGTGTTCAAAGAAAAGGAATTCGCAGATCTGCTTCATTCATGCCACAGCACGATTCGGAATCGAGAAAAGAAAGATCCCGTCGCAGCATTCGATGAGATTGCAAAGATCCTGTTTACCAAAGTATTTGTCGAACGAGAGCTTCTCGCCAAGAAAAAGCAAAATCTCTTTACGGTTGATGTCCTTAATAACCAAATAGCTGCCGAAAATGCTCTTGAGAATCTCTTTCAGGAGACTAAAAAGTTCTATCGTGTCGATAAGATATTTGCAAAGGACGAGAAGATAAACCTAAAGAAGGAAACTGGTGACGAGATTGTTCGGAAACTTGAGAAATACAATCTTTCCGATACAAGCGAAGATATCAAAGGTGTTGCTTTCGAGCGATTCCTCGGCAGAACCTTTCGCGGTGAGATCGGCCAGTTCTTTACTCCGAGAACTATCGTCGAATTCATGGTTCGCATGGTCGATCCGCAGGAAGGCGAAATCGTGTGCGATCCTGCTAGTGGCTCGGGCGGATTCTTGATCCGTGTGTTTGAACTTGTTCGTGAAAAGATTCTTGCGGATGCCGATGCACAGTATCAGAAAGTAAAGCGGAAATTGGATCGACACGAAACTTTTTCAGAAGAAGAAAAAGCGAAAGTGCTCCAACAAGAATTCAACAAGATTCAGACCACAATTGATCAGAAGCGGAAGGGCTCGCGTCTTTGGAAACTCGCGAACCAGTGCATCTTTGGTACCGACGCAAACGACCGGATGGCTCGAACGAGCAAGATGAATATGATCATGCATGGAGACGGACACGGCGGCGTACATCATCGAGATGGCTTCCTAAACGTCAATGGCGTTTTTGAGGGTCGCTTCGACGTGATTCTGACGAACCCGCCATTCGGTAGTAGTGTCGAGCCAACCGAAAAGGTACGGGAAGAAGATATTCTGTTTGATGACGCTACCAGTCAAAAATACGGAGACGAGTATGGAGATCTGTATTGGAATTCACAGGCCCGACTTAAAGCGGCGATCAACAAGCCGATTGCAAGCTTATTCAAACTGCCAAAAAGCGACAAGGCAAAGATAAAGACGGAAATTCTCTTTATCGAACGGTGTCTTGATCTACTAAAGCCCGGAGGTCGTTTAGGAATAGTCTTACCGGAAGGTATCTTTAACAATCCTTCGCTTGAATATGTACGTAATTTTACCGAAGACCGTGCATTCATTCGCGCAGTTGTCAGCCTTCCTGCCGAAACGTTTATGAGTTCCGGTGCGAGCGTGAAATGCTCGTTGTTATTCTTGACTAAGTTTACAGACAAGGAAAAGAAAAGATTCGATGACACATATGCGGCGGCGAAGGCCGAGGTTACGGCGAATTATGAAAACGAGATCGACAGAGAGGTCACACGGCTAACCGACGCAATTCAATTAGCCTTTGACGAAAAACGTCGCGACGATAAAGTCACCCTCACGGCTGAGCTTAGAGAATACAAAAAGCACATGGACGCTCGCAAAGAGTCCGAGAGTCGGGATCTTCTCAAAGAACGATTTGACTATCCAATATTCATGTACGAAGCCGAAAAAGTTGGAATATCGGCCACCGGAGAAGAAGATCACAATGAGCTTTATCCGAACCCTAAGGTTCCATCGGATATTTCGGAAACCGCCGTCGAATTATACAAACGACTCTCACAGAACTAGAAAAAATGAATAGCTCAAGGCACAGGGTCGTAAAATTCAGTGATTTGGAACGTTGGGATGTCAAGTACTTTTCAGCGTCCTATGACTCCATTCATCCAATCCTTTCTCTGTCGACATTTGTAACTGAACACAATGAAAAAGTAAAACTGAGCGACTATCCGAGTGCAAGTTTTAAGATACTTGGGGTCAATAACATCGACGGAATTTTTCACGCTTATGATGCCTTGGGCTCGGAGATAAATCAGTCGTATAAAAGGGTCAACAAATTCGACTTTGCATATAATCCATACCGAATTAATGTTGGGTCATTAGGCTGGGTTACAGAAGAACATGACGGCGCATTTATCAGTCCGGCGTATGTTGTATTTTCAATCACCGGTGAAAATATTCTGCCGCAACTGTTCTGGTTCATTTTGAAATCAACATTTTTCAATTCCAGTCTTCGTGCCGCAACAGCGGGTTCGGTTCGAATGAACTTAACTTACCCACTTTTAAAAACCTTAAAGATTCCAGTTCCACCGCTACATCAACAACGACAAATTCTTGCGACACTTGATGTGACCTCCGAAACTCGACGTAACGCCGATGAATTGTTAGAAAACTTAATTATTGAACTCGACGAAATTTTGAAATCAAAAACAAATAGTTTTCGTGAGATCGTGAGTTCAAGATATCTTTCAGCACAATTTGGGGTTCTGAGCCAGTGGGATACAAAGGGCGGACGTGCGGCTTCGTTCATCACAGCAAATCCCGATTTTATTCGCCTTGGAGACTTTACGGAAGAAGGGATCGAATCGGTCCGGGCGAGCGACGAATCGGAGAAGGAATGGCCGATTTATGGCGTGGAAAACAAGACTGGCGTTTTTCTTAGCACAATGCAACTGGGCAAAGACTTTAATATGTCCTATAAAAAGATCGAAAAGGATTACTTCTTCCACAATCCGACTCGAGCCAGTGTGGGTTCCCTTGGCATCGTCGGTGACGTCCCTAAAGATGCTCTAACCAGCCCCGAATATCAGGTCTGGAAACTAACCGGAGGCTTTCTCCCGGACTTCATGGCACTGCTCATACGAACAACATATTTCCTTTCGCTCGTGGCATTCAACCGCGTCGGCGGCGTAAAGCAAAGAATGTATTATTCAAACCTTGCTGAAATTCGCCTTCCATTGATCGAGATGAGTGTTCAGGAAGACTTTGCCCGCCGTAGAACCGAAATTCTAGCCAAAATCGATTCCGCAAATACCGAACTCGCAAAAAGAAAGATAGAAATCGAGGAAATGATCTTGGGAACGCGTGAGGTGCCGGAGTAGGCTAATTCGCCAATTCCGAAACTTCTGAATCTCCACCAAAAGAAAATCTGTTCCAAACACAATTCGATCTGTTGTAGATAGAGAGCTTTCTGTGGCGGGTCGGTTTACTTTTCGGGGAGTTCGGGTTTGGTTTGGGGTGGAGAATTTTTTGCGGGTGTAGATAGAAATTGGTTTGGGGAAGATAGAAATTTGTCGGGGAGAGATTGGGAGCTTTTTGGGAGAAATTTGTTTTGGTAAATAAGAATCAGTCACTTATAGGTTAGGGAATTTTGTTTGTATCTTGGGGAAAATTGTGATCGGTGATCGAAAATATTTTTTGTGGAATTTTGTAAATGTTGCAAAGACAGCTAGTTAGCGGTACTTGCGAGGCGAATAAAAATGTTGACTTATCGGAAATAGAATTATTATCCTATTTGTGGAAGGGTCGCAACTCCTACGCCCGCAGCGATGCACGACTTCCGTTTATCTGGCCAACCTCGGCCGTTTTTCCCAAGACACGTATCCAAAAATACGTAAGGAGGATCAGCTATGGCTAGATCATTTTGGTGGCCTTCGCAGTTGTCGGCCCAAGTCTTTCTTCTCGAAAATTTCATCGCAAAGATCGCGACCTATCAGTCGGCGCTTGGATGGAATAACACTCAGACGGCCGATGCGATCGCTCTGTGCAATATGATCATCAATGCGATCAACACCGCGAACCAGTGCCGTGCAACCGCGCAAGCTGTGACCAATTGGCGTGACATCGTGCTTTACGGCGAACCAAAAGGCCAGGTCGGACCGACCGCTCCTGTGTTCCCGATCATCGATGGCTCAACATTCAATCGCGGCACGGTCGATTCGTTCTTCGAATTGCGCGATCAGATAGTTGCTAACAACGGCTACTCGCTTGCAATGGGCGAAGACCTCGGACTCGTCGGTGCCGAACAGCAGGGACTCATCCCGGCGGACACCGCTCCGGAGCTTAAGACCGTCTCGGCCAGCGCGAATATGGTTACCATCACCGGCAGTATGCAAGGCCTGCCCGTTATGCGTGTCGAATACGCCGCCAAAGGCCAGACCTACGGTTCGGTCGCCATCGTGACCAATCTGCCCGCGACGTTCGAAGTGCCGATGGCCGACCCTGACAATCCTGAGGTCGGAACCATTCGCTCGATATTCGTAAAGAAGAATGCAGATTTCGGCAACTATTCGCCGAACTACGATGTGACTTTAGCTTAAGTGTGAGGAAAAGCCGCCAACTGTGGATGGCGGTTTCGTGGGGAAGAGCCGAGGGAATTGATGCCCTCGGCTTTTTTGCTTCTCAAATGAGTTGCCACTAGCTTTAGCTAGTGGATAGAGGTTTCCAACAAATCCCTCACGGGCTTTAGCCCAAAAAGGCATTTGGGCTAAAGCCCGAGAATCATTTATGTGCCTTCAACCACTAGCTAAAGCTAGTGGCAACTTATAAGAAAAAGATCAAGAAGCTACAGTTTTGGCAATGCTTTGGTTTTGTCTTCGGATTCCATTTCCAGTAAGCGAGTAGTGTTGTCGGTTACTGATGGTGGGACGAGGTCGCCGGTTTTGTAGCGAGATTCGGGTGAGACGAACTCGGTTTGAGCGGGCGGCAGGGCGGCGTCTTGTGATGGAAGCGATTGCTGCTGAGGCGCGAACGATGCTCCCGAGCCGGCGGAATTCTTGATCTGAATATACTGAGCGATGCCGGATCCTAACGCACCGAACGCGGGAATTAGCAT
>CALMPJ010000068.1 GCA_937871585.1 uncultured Acidobacteriota bacterium
AATGCGATCCCGTCGTCTTTCAATACTCGTTTGATCTCGTTCTGAAATTCTTCTACGTGCGCAATGTGCTCGAGGACATTCGAACTGAAAATAATATCGAACTCATTGTCAGGAAACGGAATGTGGTGACCGTCGTAATCGGTTACGTCCCAAACCCGTAATTCTGCGAAAGCGCTTTGAGCAATATCAATTCCGGAAACGTCAAAGCCGGCTTCAGAGAAGTGTTTCGCCTGCCAGCCTGAACCGGAACCGATCTCTAGCAGACGAGCGGGAGCAGATTTTTCACGTTCAAAAACTGCTAAAGCCAGTTGAAGCTCTGCTAATCGAAGAACCTCCAAAAACTCTACATAGCCTGGTTTCATATCGGAAATTGGTGCGTGGAGACAAACAAAACTCCATTGGTTCTGGCAGTTTACCACTCCCACCGTTACCAGACCAATGATATTAAGCAGGGACTTTGCAGACAACTTATTTCAGTCGTTCATAACTAATAAACAGAAGCATCAAATGGCTTTCGTGCGATGCAGGCTACGTACGGGGAAAAAAATCGAGTTCGTGGGAGTTCAAATGATTTGTTTTCGATGTACCACACTCCTGCGGAGATGCGTCCTAAGTTTCTGACCACGTGTTCAAAAACGGATCGCCTTAGTCCACCAGGAGCAGATGCCGCATTAACGACGCCATAGCCCGAACTAGGAAAATATAAACTCTCATCGATCAAGAGACCGGCTGACCGATGCGCTTCGGCGAGCCTCGATGAGGTGAGCGGAACGTGGATGTCGTAAACCTGCCTGTCAGCTATTCGTTGAAGAAAACCTACGCTGCCGGTCATGTTTGGCACGATCGTGATCATTACGCCGCCAGGTCTGAGGAATGAGGCGAACGCCGATATTGCTCGTTCCGTTGGTACAAAATGTTCTGCGACACCGTATGAGTATACCGCGTCGAACTTCTCCAACAGTTCGTTTGGCGGATCGAAGAAGTCGGCCTGAATAATATCGCCGTCGACGCCGGCCTTTTTGAGGATCGCTCGCTCTTTATCGACACCTGCGGGCGAATAGTCGATACCGGAGACTTCGAATCCGAATCTTTTCGCAAAGTAAGGAAGCCAAATTGAAGAGCCGCAGCCGAGTTCTAAGAAGAGTTTGCCTTCAGTTTCTTGGTCGCGAAAAATGTCCGAAAACAGCCTGTCCATTCGTTTCGTGAACAAGTTTCCAAGGCCGCTCTTCGATGGGTCTGCAGCGTCGGGAACAAGGTTGCCGCTCCATTGCTCGTTCCAAAATTCTTTTCCCGCTTTATCTTCGACCGTTGCCATTTGATCCTACCTTGCTCTTGTACTGACGGTTTTGAGAACCTTGAGGCCGTTTGCAAACAGTTCCCGGCGAACGGCAAAAAGCAGAATGATACCACCAAAATATACTAACATCGAGGTAAGCACGCTCGACGACAATTCAAATGTTAACGCAGCAGCAACCGGCGGAAGTATCGACAGAAGCACCATGTCGAACTCAAATGCGAAATGCCGCTTTGTTATCAGCCAGTACGTAACCAGAGCGGCGGCGTACGCAGCAACGGTTGCCCACGCAGAGCCGGAAAGTCCAAAGATCGGGATGAACGCAAAATTCAACCCGAGCTTTACTAACGCCGAAACGAAAGCTGCGATCATCTGCGTAGTGGTCTTTGAGATCGAACTCGTCAACGGAAGAAGACCAGCAGCAACAGGTGATGATAACACTGTAGCCGAGGCAAATACCCACAGCATCAATCCAACCGATTCGAACTCTTTGCCGAGTATCCTTGGTAGAGCGATAGTTCCGACGGCAGCGGCGGAAACGCACAAAAGCCCGATGCCAAGCGTGATTAACGGCAAAACCTCGCGAAAATATCTTGCCCGTTTTGTCTCCTCGCTATCCGAAAATATTGAGGTTACAAATAACGGCAACAGAAGGCTTCCTGCTAGCACCGGCAATTGCAATATGAGGCCGTTCACTTGGTAAGCGACTGAATACACACCAAAATCAGCCAACGAAAGATACTTTACAACAAAGATCGCATCGAGATGGTTAAGCGAGATAACCGACAAGATCGAATAAAGCGGCAGAGGCAGCGAGAATCGTAAAATAGTAACGACGCGCTGCTTTTCGATCCTAAGCGGCGACGCGATCATTGGCCATAATTTGATCAGTCCGATCACGGTCGATATCGCAGGCGGGACCGCAAAAGCCAGTATCGACGATGTAACCGTCAGCCCCGGGCCGAACGCGAGGATGCAAAGCGCTGAAAAGGTCACGAGCTTTTCCAGCATTTGCAGTCCACCTTGAAAACTAGGAAGTTTTGCCGCTTGGAGTGAGAACTGCACGTGCATTGCAGTCGCCGTCGAAACGATCAAAAAAGCAAGCGAAAGCGCCGATTCAGCGGGCAATGCAAAAAGTTCGGCTGCCAGTGGGAACCAAATTGGCGTAAGTGCGACCAACGCGATCAGGTTTGGCACAAAGATAGCCGTCCGAGCCCAAAAGGTCCTCGCGATCACGCCGGTTTCGACAAATTCCTCGACGCCATACCGCACTACTGCCGAACATGTCCACATTATCGCGATCTGAGCGACTTGAGAGAACGCGAGTACGGAAGATAGCCCGCCGTAGCCTTGGGCTCCGAGATAACGGGTTGCCAGCCAGACTGAAAGCACTGAGAACACAGCCATTCCCAACTGAAAAACCACCAACCAGAAGTAGTTTTTCGGAGCATTCTGGACGTCCCAGCTTGAGTTGCGGCGGTCATTTTTTTCGACGGTTGCTTGAGCGTCTTGCGGCGGGGCGTCATCGGTGACCCCAGGGGGGTGGGGGGAACGGGTTTTTTGGCGGTTCGGTTTGTGTCGAGTTTTTTTTTGGTGAACTTTTTTTTTTTT
>CALMPJ010000069.1 GCA_937871585.1 uncultured Acidobacteriota bacterium
ATTTGACGGACGATAGCACGGCTCTTGTCGAACTAGCCGATCAGACCTCGACGCCGATCTGCGGCAAAGATTTCAAAACAGGACAGACGTTGATGAAGACGATCCTGGCTCCGGGACTGAAATCGCGAATGCTCGGTCTCGAGGGCTGGTATTCGACGAACATCCTTGGAAACCGCGACGGCGAAGTGCTCGACGATCCCGAGAATTTCAAATCAAAAGAGGTTTCCAAGCTCTCGGTTCTCGAACACATTTTCCAGCCTGAGGTTTATCCGGACCTCTACGGAGATTTTTCACACGTTGTAAAGATCAACTACTATCCGCCGCGCGGCGACAACAAGGAAGGCTGGGACAATATCGACATCTTTGGCTGGCTCGGCTATAAGATGCAGATCAAGGTCAATTTCCTGTGCCGCGATTCGATACTTGCGGCTCCGCTGGCGCTTGATCTGGCTATATTTATGGACCTCGCTTCGCGTGCCGGAATGAAAGGCGTACAGGAATGGCTGTCGTTCTATTTCAAAGCACCACAGACTGCTCCGGGATTGTACCCTGAGCACGATATTTTCATTCAGCTAATGAAGCTCAAGAACACGCTTCGCCACCTGATGGGCGAAGACCTGATAACGCACCTTGGGCTCGAGTACTATGATTGATGCGGTTTCTGAAAACCGAACTTTGCGAGATCTAATTCAATCACGGCCGTTTATTTTAGCGGCCGTTTTTTGCTTCGCGCTTATTGTATTTGAATACTTCTTTCTGTTTAATTCGTATCCTCAGGTGATATTTCTCAGGCACTGGGAATCCGGAGACTACTTTCGGCTACTGATATTCTGCGGTCTTTCCGTTTGCTCGACGTTGCTTGTTTTCGTCTATTTTTGGGCAGCATTTTCAGCTCGAACAATATTGAAGATCGTTTATTTTGCGGTATTTGCCTTTGCGACGACGGTTGAATACGGCTATCACTTTGCATTTCGCCGGTTCTCGAATTTGCTCGATCTGACGACAGCGATGTTCACAGGAGTCGATCTGCAGATGGGTCGAGAGGCGATCGGCATGTACTTCAACTGGCTGGCTCTGATACCGATCGTTTGCTTTGGGGTTTTGCTGTGGCTAATTCGCGACGGACGGCGGTGTGACTTAACGGTTGCGATCGGATTAGCGGTTGCATTCATCTTTTACTTTGTCGGCAGCACATATTTTACAAGTAACCAGTACTATTCGCCATCGCTTAGCAATTTTGCCCGAACGGTCGTGAGTTATCCGACCGGCTGGTATATCGGCACCGTGAACGGCCCGCCGCAGGGTATTGCATATGCCAGATCACGTGAGCCTGTGACATATGCCGCTAACGAACCGGCAAAGAACAACGTCGTGTTCATCGTTGACGAATCTGTTCGCGGAGACCGGCTCAGCGTCAATGGAAACACTCGCAAGACAACTCCAACTCTCGACGCACTGTTTGCGAATGACAAGATCGCAAATTGGGGAATCGCTGCGGCCGGCACGACGTGCAGCAATACGTCGAATTCGCTTCTTCTAACTGGCCTCGATGAATTGCCGGACAAGGCATTCGAAATATATCGATGGCCGACGATCTTTCAATACGCAAAAGCCGCGGGCTACAAGAATCACTATTTCGACGGCCACACGGACGTCCAATGGCTTGGAAAAGACTCTGACAATCCTGACTATGGCGAATGGACGAAGGCATCTGACCTAGGCCCAATGCCTCGCTACGAGCGCGACGCCGAGATCGCTCGTCGCGTAAAAACAATACTCGAGACCTCGACCGGAAACTTCGTCTGGGTGCACAAATACGGCGTTCATTTGCGATATGAAAATTCCTTTCCAAATGATCGCTACGGGGAATCACTCAACGGTGGCGAAGCTGCCTATGAAGCTTCCCAACCTGAGGAATCTCTGCGAGCGGTCTATGATCAGGCGTTGACCTATAATCTTGAGAGCTTTTTCTCGACACTGCTGGAGAACGGGCCGACGGCGAATACGACCTATGTTTACACGTCGGATCACGGACAGTCTTTACGAGATAACGGCAATATGGCGTCTCATTGCGACGAATCGCGATCAGCCGCGATCGTCCCGCTGTTGATGATCGGCGAGAAGTTGCCGTCTGTCGATACGCAGTTCAAAGCGTCGCATTCGAACATTTTTGCGACTTTACTCGACCTGATGAACTTTCCGGAATCAGAGCGCGGTTTTCCGTATCGCCCCTCGCTGCTGAAAGCAACAGCCGCCGATTCCAAGCCGCGATTCTTTTACAGCGAGCAGTTGCACCTAGCTCAGAAGCACGCGTTTGACTGACGGTCGTTATGTCGCCTTGCATTAGCAAAATGAATTGTGTTAAACATTACGCTGAGTCGGGCCTTCATACTCGCTCAGTTCATCCGGACGACGGCCCTCCCGTCACGCGAGTCCGGCAAACGCAAATTCTATTGGCATCATCATTATTGACGACGGTTTGTCGCAAATTTTCGGCAAATCCCGGACAGGTTCCACGTTCTAATAGTTAAGCGGCAACGGCTGCTTTAGGAGTCAGAGAGATGAAACAGGAAACAGCGAAAGGTAAAGACCAAAACGACAAGGGAATTTTGCTCGACCCCGAGCGAAAAAGCCCGCGGGCTGCGGAGTTTGAAGACAAGCTCAGTGCGCAGATCGTGGGCCAGGAACGTGCCGTTAGACGTATGAGCGGATTGTTCCAGATCTATCTCGCCGGAATGAATAATCCGACGCGGCCGATCGGGACGATGCTATTCCTTGGGCCGACAGGCTCTGGTAAGACTCGCGTCGTCGAAGCCGCTTCGCAAGTGCTGCTTAATGATCCGCACGCCGTTGTTAAGATCGATTGTGCCGAATTTCAACATTCACACGAGATCGCCAAGCTGATCGGTTCGCCTCCGGGATATCTCGGCCATCGCGAAACTTCGCCGATGCTGACGCAGGAGAATCTTGATAAGGCTCATACTGATGACACGAAATTGACATTCGTGCTGTTCGACGAGATCGAAAAGGCGTCGGATTCGCTGTGGCAGCTGCTGCTCGGGATTCTCGACAAAGCAACACTGACGCTCGGTGACAATCGCCGCGTCGATTTCTCGAAGACCATCGTCATCATGACCTCGAATCTCGGTGCACGCGAAATGTCCGAGATGATCTCAGGCGGAATCGGCTTTGCTCCGAACAAAACGGACAAAACTAAGGAAGACAATGAGATCGACACCAAGATCTATCGAACGGCACTCGAGGCTGCGAAACGTAAATTCTCGCCGGAGTTTATGAACCGCATCGACAAGGTCGTTGTTTTCCGCAGTCTCAAGGAACATCACCTGCGGCAGATACTCGACATCGAACTCAAGGCCGTTCAGGATCGAATCACGGAATCTGCCGGTACAAAGTTCGTGTTCGAATGTGCCGACGGGGCGAAGGAGTTCTTGCTAAACGAAGGCATCGATCTCAAATATGGTGCCCGGCATTTGAAGCGAGCCATCGAGCGATTCCTCGTCTATCCGCTGTCAAATCTCGTCGCGACCGATCAGGTTCAGTCCGGTGATCTTGTGCTGGTTGATTACGATTCGGAACGCGATACACTAACGTTCACCAAGCAGGCCGGTAAAATGATCATTGCAGATATGCCGGAACGCAATGAAACCGACGATGAACCATTGGTAAGTGCCGACGGCGTTGCTCTGCCGCTCCCATCAGCGGCTTCGGCTCCGGTAATGAGTAAGTCCAAGGGCGAAGATCCTATGGAGAGCTAACTCGCATTTCAGAGTTTGGTCAAGGGCCGGTGCTAAATGCATCGGCTCTTTTTACTTTGATAGGCAGCGATAAACGGCTGCGTGCCATTGACCCATGAGTCTGTCACGCTCAGCCACGAGCATTTTCGGTACAAATGTTCGCTCGATCTGCCAATGTTCAGAAAGCTCACTCTTCGTTTTCCAAACTTTGGTAGCAAGCCCCGCGAGATATGCGGCACCAAGTGCGGTCGTTTCTTTTGTTTGAGACAGCACAACAGGTAACTGCAAAATGTCGGCCTGAAACTGCATCAAAGCGTGATTGACGGTCGCCCCACCATCGACTCGCAATTCTGTTAAATGCGTCCCGGAATCAGCGTTCATCGCTTTGCGCAGATCCGCGGTTTGAAAGGCGATCGATTCGACAGCAGCACGAGCGATATGAGCCTTTCCGGTTCCGCGAGTCAGCCCGACGATCGTACCGCGTGCCTCTTGATCCCAGTAGGGCGAACCAAGGCCCGCAAATGCCGGAACAAAATAAACGCCTCCGTTATCAGGAACTGACACTGCTAGGGCCTCAACATCAGATGAATGCTCGATAATGCCAAGCGAATCACGCAGCCACTGAATTACGGCACCGCCGATGAACACACTGCCTTCGAGAGCGTACTCCGTAACGCCGCCGATCTGCCACGCGACGGTCGAAAGCAAACGGTTTTGGGACGCGACAGGCTGAGTCCCGACATTCTGGAGCATGAAACAGCCTGTCCCGTAAGTATTCTTGGTCGAGCCAGCGGAAAAGCACGCCTGTCCGAATAACGCGGCTTGTTGGTCGCCCGCAATTCCCGCAATGGGAATCCCTTGTAGCGGCCCTTCGATAGTGACCTCGCCATAAACCTCGGACGATGAACGTACATCAGGCAAGATGCATTTTGGAACGCAGAACATATTGAGCAGTTCGTCGCTCCATTCGAGCTTGTGAATGTCGAACAGTATCGTTCGTGATGAATTTGATACATCGGTGATGTGCAGGCCGCCGCTAGTCAGACGCCAGACGAGCCACGAATCGACGGTGCCGAATGCGAGGTCGCCGTTTTCAGCGAGTTCTCGGGCACCGGCGATGTTGTCGAGCAGCCATTTGATCTTGCTCGCCGAAAAATAAGCATCGACCTCGAGGCCTGTGAGTTCGGTGATACGAGAACCATGAGAAGCTCGAATATCGTCACAGATCGCGGACGTTCGGTGGTCTTGCCAGACGATCGCGTTATGTATCGGCTTTCCGGTTCGGCGATCCCAGATCAATGTTGTCTCTCGTTGGTTCGTGATTCCGATGGCGGCGATGTCTTGGGACGCAATGTCTGCTTTGGATAGAGCCTCGACAGCGGTTTCGTACTGCGAATTCCAAAGCTCCTCAGGATCATGCTCGACCCAACCGCTTTGCGGATAGATCTGAGTGAACTCACGTTGAGCGACCGACACGATGCGTCCCAACTCATCGAAAATGATCGAACGACTGCTAGTTGTGCCTTGGTCAAATGCTAGAACGTATTTCATATCTGAAATAGCAAATATGTTACTCGGGCAGCCTGTCAAGAGCTTGCCGAAGATCGGCCATCAGCTCTTCGGCGTCTTCGATGCCGACAGAAAGACGAATCAGCCCTTCGGAAATGCCAGCCGCCGATCGCTGTTCGGGCGTCAGTGTTGCGTGAGTCATCGATGCCGAATGCTGCAAGATCGTCTCAACGCCGCCGAGCGAAGTCGCCAATGTGCAGAGCTCGACATTGTTCGCGACGAACTTACCGTTCGCTGATGTGCCGACATCAAACGCGATCATGCCGCCGTAGCCGCCGGTCATCTGGCGCGAAGCGATCTCGTGATTCGAATGCGATTCGAGTCCGGGATAATAGACTGCTCGAACGGCAGGATGTTCGCCTAGCATATTTGCGATGGCAAAAGCGTTCGAATTATGCCGCTCCATCCTGAGTGCCAAAGTCTTGATCCCGCGAAGCACGAGCCACGCAACTTGCGGAGCAATATTGCCGCCGTAGAGTTTGTTGGCCGCGTGCTTTACGGCATCGACGACCTTGTGGTTTCCGACGATGACACCAGCGGTCAAGTCGCTGTGGCCGCCAAGATACTTCGTCGCACTGTGAATAACAGCATCGACTCCGAGCGACAAAGGCAGTTGGTTAAATGGCGTTGCAAACGTATTGTCGGCGATCGTCAGCACACCAAGTTCCGTAGCGATAGATGCTACACGACCAATGTCAGTTATCAGCACGAGCGGATTGGTAGGCGTTTCGATCCAGAAAAGTCTGGTGTTCGGCTTTGCCGCCAATCGATAGTTCTCTGCCTCGGTTGCATCGATGAAAGTCGTTTCAATGCCAAAGCGTTCTGCAATGTGGTTAAGAAAATTCGTCGTCGTCGAATACATCGAACGCGGCGCGACGATATGCTCGCCGCTTTTTACTAGTGAGAGAACGACGCCCGATATCGCTGCCATTCCGGACGCTAGAGCAAGAGCTTGTTCGGCACCCTCGAGTTCGGCAACGGCATTTTCGAGAGCCGCTTGAGTCGGGTTTCCGAGGCGGCCGTAGTAGTAGCCTTCTTTGGAGCCATCGTGGAGAGCGGCGCCTTCGTCAGCGTCGGGAAACGAGTAAACGGACGCCGAATAGATCGGCACAGACATCGCACCGAAATGGCTTGCGGGATCATCGCCTGCATGAACCGACGTCGTATAAATAGATCGCTTGGACATGATAGATAATCGTATTCGCAATCGTTGGCAAACTCAACTCCGTACGAGATTGCAATACATATACGCTCAGCGTAATATGTTTGTCAGAAAGTATGTCTGAAACTCTAACTTCGCTCTTTCTTGCTCTGTCCGATCCGACGCGATTGCGTCTTTTGCGATTAATGGCCGATGGAGAAGTGTCCGTCGGCTATCTGGCGGACGAACTCGGCGAAAGCCAGCCAAAGATCTCGAGGCACCTTGCCACACTTCGCTCGATGGGCTTGGTCTCGACAAGACGTGATGGAAAATGGATCTATTATGCGATCGAGCACCAAGATGACTCGACAGCGGACTCGATCCTTTCTATGGCCGTTGGCAGCAGCGTGCAAGCAGTAAGTGTTTCGAATGAGCCGACAAGGATTCCAAATCGAACTCAATCTGTTCCGGAGGAAATGGCTGTGTGGTTACTCTGACCTTTCGGGACGGCTTCGTGTTCGTAAGGACAATGTCGGCACGCATTGCCGCAGCAGTAGCCTCGGTCGAGATGAAACCGCTCGGTCATTACCAGTAAGCCATTTTCGAAATAGTAGTCGCGGCCTTCGACCGGCGGTCGTCGTTCGGATTCATTTGGCATAGCAGGCGAGAAACTCCTTGTTGCCCTCGGCTCCTGTGATCGGCGAATCGATGACACCGAGAACACTAAGGCCGATGTTTTCGGCAAACGAATTGACCTCAGCCACAACTCGCTCGTGCTTTTCGGTCTCACGAACAATGCCTCCCTTGCCGACCTCGCCTCGGCCTACTTCGAACTGCGGTTTGATAAGAATGATGAGCCGTCCATCTGGCTTTACCAGATCTGCGGTCGGGACGAGTAGTTTGGTGACCGAGATGAACGAAACGTCCATTACGGCAAGATCGAATTCACGGTCGAAATCCGCCGGCTTCAGCTCGCGGGCATTTGTCTGTTCCCGAACATCGACACGCTCGTCGGTTCGCAGTTGCCAAACGAGCTGATTGGTTCCCGAGTCTATCGCCGTAACGTGCTGTGCTCCGTGCTTGATCAAGCAATCTGTAAAGCCGCCGGTCGATGAACCGATGTCGATGCAGTCAAAAGCGCTAACGTCAATGTCGAACTCTCGAAGTGCCGCTTCGAGCTTGAGCCCGCCGCGACCGACATACTTGGTCTCGTCGGTCTGGCCTTTGATACGAATTACGGCGTCCGAGGCGAATGTTTCCGAGACTTTCTCGACGCGCTTTTCATCGACCAGAACGATCCCGGCCATGACCATCGCCTGTGCCTTTGTTCGCGAATCTGCGAGGCCGCGTTCTGTCAGTAGTTTGTCGATGCGTTCTTTCATTCGTCGTCCAGTGCTACTGCGTCAAATTCGGTGAGCTCGTCGCCGTCCGAAGTATAGGAGATCGAGATCGGACGGCAGCAAACCTCACAATCTTCGACGTAGGTTTGCTCATCGACCGTGAGATCTAATACGACCGAGATCTCCTGCCAGCAGTAAGGGCAAATAAAAAAATGTTCGATCTCCATAAAGCGTTGCTTATCGCGCGTGCGGTTTCAGCGACGGAAACGACAGTGATATTCTACCTAACATTAACAGACGTTCGGAAGGATCGATGACATCTGGTAAAAAACTTTCAGCCTTTGCCAAGTTCGCATGGTTTGCGCTCGCATACAACATCGTCGTGATCTTGTGGGGCGTCTTTTTGCGCGCGAGCTATTCGGGTGACGGCTGCGGCCAGCATTGGATCACGTGTCACGGCGAGGCGGTGCCTTCGGCCCCTGAGCTAAAGACGCTGATCGAATTTTCGCATCGGGGGGCGGCCCCCAATGCAGGGCCAGGGGGGGTAAATTTTGCCGGGGGGGTGGTTTAGAGAAGCGGACGCGGG
>CALMPJ010000070.1 GCA_937871585.1 uncultured Acidobacteriota bacterium
GCACGATCGCGATGATCGCGGCGACCGGCGGCGTATAACTCGCCGGAACGCTTGCATTCGCCTCAGCGTCAGACACCTTGCCGAGATTACTATTCGAGTAACTATAGGCAAAATAGATCACGATACCGATCGCCATCCAGTCGATAAGACGGATCCAAGTGTCGAGCGGCAAGCTGTTCATCAGATAGGCTGCCGAAACAACGGTCGCGATCGGAATGAACGGCGAGAGAGGCACCTTGAACGGACGGTCAAGCGCCGGATTCGACGATCTCAGAATAATGATGCCGGTACCTACGATCACGAACGCGAACAGCGTTCCGATACTTACCAGCTCACCAAGCAAACTGATCGGAACAAAGCCCGCGAGGATCGCGACGATCGTTCCTGTGATCGCAGTGGTGATATGCGGCGTCTGATATTTCGGATGGATCTTCGCTGCCCACGATGGCAGCAAGCCGTCCTTCGACATCGAATAGAACACACGCGGCTGGCCCATCGTCATAACGACCATTGTCGAGCTCAGACCAAGCACGGCACCGACCTTAATGATGGTCGGGAACACCGCGAGGATCGTTCCCATCGTCGTGCCTTCGGCCTTCTGCAATGCAGCGTCGATCGCAACCGCGATAGGCGCGGCAGCATTGGTCAGCATCTTGTAATCGACAAGACCGACCATGATGCCGGCGACGAGAATATACAAGACTGTACAGATCGCTAGGCTCCCGAGAATACCGATCGGCATATCTCGTTGCGGATTCTTTGCTTCCTGAGCAGCCGTTGAAACAGCGTCGAAACCGATATATGCGAAGAAGATGACTGCGGCTCCGGTCACAACGCCCGGGAAGCCGTATGGCAGAAACTGAGCACAACCCGGAGCACCGACCGTACAGCCAATGCCGATGTTGTCCATGTTCACGTAGCCAATACCGGCGACGATGAACAGTACAACTACGAGCACCTTGACGATAACGATCAGCGAGTTAAAGCTAGCCGATTCCTTGATGCCGCGAATAAGCAGCAACGTGACCGCCACAGCGATCAATGCCGCCGGCAAGTTAAAGACGCCTGTCCCAACCACAGCCCCGGACGCATCCTTTAGAACTGTTCCGGGCGGTGCGGACAGCGATAACGGGAAGTTTATGCCAAGCGTATCTCGGAACAGACTAACAACATACCCCGACCATCCAACCGCGACGGTCGCCGCTCCGAATGCATATTCGAGAATGAGGTCCCAACCAATGATCCAAGCGATAAATTCGCCAAGAGTTCCGTAGCCATAGGCATACGCCGAACCTGAAATTGGCACGCTGGCGGCAAATTCGGAATAGCAAAGTGCGGCGAACGCACTGACGATACCGGCCAGGATCATCGAAATGATCACGGCAGGACCTGCGTGTTTTCCGGCAGCTTGGCCTGTCAAAACAAAGATGCCGGTGCCGATGATGGCTCCGATACCGAGCATTGTCAGATCAAGCGAGCTCAGAGTTTTCTTAAATGTATGCTCGCCCGATTCTTGGGCCTCGGCAACGATCTGAGAAATTGGTTTTGTCGCAAATAGTGACATCTAAACCTCCTAGGGTTGAAATAAGATCTACTCAGAAACAGTCGGCTTCGACATGCTTCTCCAAATGAAATAAACCGGCACTCCCGTGAGAACGATCACCAGACCGGGCCATGTTGCCGTGGTCTGATAAATAAATAGAATTGCCAATATCACGGCTGCGCCAATGATATAGAATGCAGGAATTATCGGATAACCAAATGCTTTATACGGACGCTCGGCATCAGGTTGTTTCACGCGAAGCACGAAAATGGCCGCGATCGCGAGAATGTAAAAGATCAACGCCGCCGATATCACGTAGGTCAGCAGGTCGTTATACAACAGGCCGTATGAACCGTCGGCCTTAAAGGTGCGGGGCAGCACGTAAAGAACCGAAAGTATACCCTGAACGACGATCGCCCACGCCGGAACGTGAGCCTTATTGAGTTTTGCCGCCGCTCCGAAGAACAGTCCGTCCTTCGCCATCGCGTAGTAAGCACGGGCACCTGAGAGAATTAGGCCGTTGTTACAGCCAAAGGTCGAGATCATGATCGCGACGGCCATAATTATGGCTCCTGCTCCAGGGAATATAACGTCCGCGGTCGCCGAACCTACACGGTCGCTTGGAACTTTCTGGATATCCTCAAATCGAAGCGTTACAAGATACGCGACATTAGCAAGCAAATACAAAATGATCACGCCACCGGCACCGAGAAGGAGCGAAAGCGGCAAATTGCGTTTCGGGTCTTTGACCTCGCCCGCGGTGAAGGTGACGTTATGCCAAGCATCCGCCGAGAACAGCGAATTCGTCTGAGCGACGCAAATACCGACGAACAATCCCATCGCTATCGCCGCCGTCAGCCCGTGCCCGACATCTTGCAAACTGCCGCGAATCGTCCACAGATCGCCAAAGTTCTCAGCGGCAATTCCGGGATTTGAGATCAAGCCGACTGCTATTCCAAGTACGATCAACAAGATCAGCGAACCTGTTTTCGCGAAAGTAAATAGATTCTGAACAAGCTTGCCGAGCTTCAGCCCGCGAGTATTCATCCAAGTGAGCAAGATGATGCTTGCGATCCCGAACAGTTGTGCGGTTGAAAGCGAGAATGCGTAGCTCGACGAGATCTTAACAGGTTCAATAATGTAGCTCGTTTCCGAAATGCCCGGGATCAAGATGCCTGTAAACCTAGCAAATGCAATGGATACAGCGGCGATCGTGGCTGTGCCGATGACAAGAAAATGAGTCCAGCCGTAGAGAAAACCAAAGAATGGTCCGTACGCTTCTTTTAGATAAACGTACATTCCGCCGGCACGCGGCATCATCGCGGCGAGTTCGCCGTATGACAACGCTGCTCCGACCGTCAACAAGCCAGTAACGAGCCAGACAACCAGCAGCCAGCCGGGCGAACCGACTTGGCGTGCGATGTCAGCGGACACAATGAAAATGCCCGAACCGATCATCGAACCGGCTACGATCATTGTCGAATCGAGCAGGCCGAGCCCGCGAATGAACCCTTCGCTAGACTGTTCGGCCGTTTGAGCGTCAGTTGACATAGTTGTCATCGTTTAGGGCAAACTGCTCCGTTCCGTGTCCTTTGGAGTGAGGCCAGCGGACGAGAATTACCCAAATTTTTAAGGCGTTGGCGAGATTATCGTATCGTTATTATACTTGTATTACGGATTCTGTCGAGTTAAAACACGCATTTTAACGAGACTTTATCGTTCGCCTATTTTTGATATGTCACAAGCAAACAATAACCTCGGCGATATGCCGAGTAGGGATTTTCGAAAATTTGGTTATCAGATAGTCGACCAGCTTGCCGATTATTTTGACACGATGGAGAACTATCCTGTTCTGTCGCAGGTCGAGCCTGATTGGCTTCGGAGTAGTTTGCCGAACGTGCCTCCGCAAAAAGGAGAAGATTTTGGCGAGGTTTTGAAAGACGTTGATCGACTGATAATGCCCGCCGTTACGCATTGGAACCATCCGAATTTTCACGGGCTGTTCTCGACATCGACATCGTCAGTGGGCGTGTTCGGCGAGATGTTTGCTGCGGCATTTGATATGAAAGCAATGCTATGGCGAACGTCGCCCGCGTCGACCGAGCTCGAAGATGTCGTACTCGATTGGCTTCGGCAGATGATGGCTTTGCCATCGCATTTCGAAGGCATCATCTACGACACAGCCTCGGTCTCCACAATGCATGCTATCGCCGCCGCTCGTGAAAAGGCTAACCTGCGAGTCCGCGACGAAGGCATGTCCGGCCGCGATGACCTGCCGCTGATGCGTGTTTACACGAGCGAACACGTTCATTCGTCGATCGACAAAGCCTGCATCACGCTTGGTCTTGGCCTCAAGTCACTGCGAAAGATCGAGTGCAACGACCGCTTTGAAATGATCCCTGAGAAACTCGCTGAGGCTATCGACGAAGATATCAAGTCTGGATACTTGCCGATCTGCGTAATTCCAACGATCGGTACGACCTCAACGTCAAGCGTCGATCCGGTAGATGCCATCGCCGACATCTGCGAAAAGCACGGCATCTGGCTCCACGTCGATACCGCCTACGCAGGCTCGACGGCGATATTGCCCGAGATGCAGCCGCTGTTCAAAGGATGGGAACGAGCAGATTCGATCGTCGTTAATCCACACAAATGGCTCTTTACGCCGTTCGATCTGTCCGTGCTGTATTGCAAGGAACTCGATTCGCTAAAACAGGCATTCTCGCTCGTCGCCGAATATCTCAAGACCAACGAAGGCGAGGTCAAGAACGGCATGGACTATGGCATCCAACTCGGCCGCCGTTTTCGAGCGCTCAAATTTTGGTTCGTCATCCGCTACTTTGGCGTCGAAGGCATGCAGGCACGCCTCCGCGAACACTGCCGCCTCGCAAGACTGTTTGCCTCATGGATCGAGCAAAGCGACGAATGGGAACTGATGGCTCCAACTCCATTCGCATTGGTTTGCTTCCGCGCGTCGGAACGCGGGCTTCCAGCCCGCTCTGCAAGAGAACAGGCTGGAAGCCTGCGTTCCGACGAGCTTAACGCCCTCAACGAACGCATCATGAACGACATCAATGCCGCAGGCGAAGCTTATCTTTCGCACACAAAACTAAACGGCAAATTCACGCTGAGGTTGTCGGTCGGAAGCATCCGCGTCGAAGAGCGGCATATTGAAAAGGTTTGGGGATTGCTAAACTCAAATTTGAATCGATAGTTAAGTGTCCGTCGAGATATCGTCCCAATCTGTATCCGATTCGGGATATCCGATCAACCAATTCAACGCATAATGTCGCTCTAGTACAACGCCTCCGTTAAGTCCCGCTGGCGGAGGATTTCCGACAAGATTCGCGTCTCTACAAGCCCAGTGGTATCGATAGATCAAGTCGGCTGCATCCAAGATTTGTTCGATGTCGCGTAATCGAGACTGATGTATAAATTCTTCGGCAGTCCGATCTACCATGATCTTTACGGATCGAGGCACATCGCATATCTGATCCGGACGACCTAACTCGGGGATGTAACTCAGACCCCACAATAAGACCCAGTAGGCTTCATATCGCCAAGTAAATTGATTTCGTTCGTGATCTGTTGGCTCCGCGCTTTCTATGAACGCAACCTCATCACGTGTAAACTTCTCACGAAGTCCGTATTGCTCGATTATCTCCGTAAGTCGCTCGTAACCCATGCCTTCGCCCTTTACCGCAACAAGGTTGAGACACATCGCTCGCCAGGCGACATCTTCGACCGATCGAAGTTGGGCAGTTGGTGGACCTTCGATCACTGGAAGATGCTCGATAAACGGAACACCTTCGGTTTGAAGCTGTTGTTCAGACCTCTTCTTCCGTTCAAGTTGCTCTTTGGAGATTAGCTCGGTCATAAAAATACTCGCCGTCATCGAAGGATTGTTCTATTCTCGTACGGTCTTCGTCGCCCAGAATAGTAGTAAATCTTTGCTGCTTATTCCAGAGTTCGGGTAAACCTAACCTCGCCATCGTCGTCCGTTTCGCCTCGATGCCAGCCTTGCCGTTGGTAGAACTCATCTGCCGAGGTTCCGGCTCCTGTTGAAAGTGTGATCTCGGTCGCACCGTTCGTGAAGAGCCACGCGACAGCTTGGTTCAATAGCGCCTTTCCAATGCCTTGGCTCTCGAACTCGGGCCTCACGAACAATGCCCAAATCGAATTGTTTTTGCTCGAAGCTATCGAAAATCCAGCCGCGACGCCATCGATCTCGGCGATCCAGCCATTGCCGTTGGTTTCAAGATACTCGCGGCACACTTCAGGCGTGACGGCGTTCGTGTTAGTGAGAATGTTCTCCTTGACCGACAGCCGTATGTCGAAGATCACGGGAATGTCAGCGGCTGTTGCTTCTCGAATGACGATCATTCTTTGGTCTCGATCTCTTCCCAAATTCGATGTCCGTGTGTTTCTCTAAGCAGAATTGCTCCGACGACAAAGGTCAGCCCCGCGATGATCATCGGGTAATACAATCCGGCGTAAATATTGCCGGTTTGCGCGATGAGCGTAACACCGATGAGCGGAAGCAGGCCGCCGAAAACACCGTTTCCGATATGATACGGCAGCGACAACGCCGTATAGCGTATCTTCGCCGGAAACGCCTCAACTAAATACGCCGCGATCGGGCCGTAGACCATCGTTACCCAAAAGACTTGGATGAAAATGAGCAAGATCAGTTTCCAGGCGTTCGAATTCGACAAGAGATCGCCGAGTCCGTTGAACGGCAAAACCTTTTCCGCTGTTGCCAGCGTACCGTCGGCAACGGCCGTCTGCGGAGTAAGCTTCACGGCTCCGGTAACTGGATCTTTTTGCGAAATTGCCGTGACTACATTCGATCCTGCCGCCGATTGCATCGCGCTGTAGATCGGAATGTACGTCAGCATCGCGAGCAAACATCCGCCGAGGATTATCCATTTGCGGCCGATCCGATCACTCAACGAGCCAAAAAAGATGAAGAACGGCATCGCCATTATCAAAGCGATAGCGACAATATATTGTGCCGACGTATTGTTTACATTAAGTATTGTTTGTAGATAGAACAGTGCGAAAAACTGCCCCGCGTACCAAACGACGCCTTGGCCTGCGGTTGCACCAAACAGTGAGATAAGCACGCGTTTGAGGTTTTCCCATTTCGTGAACGCCTCGACCAGCGGATTTGCCGATGTCATTCCGCTCGATTTTACATGCTTGAATATTGGCGATTCTTCCATCCGCAACCGAATGTAGAGCGAGATAAGCACCAGCAAGATCGAGACGAGAAATGGAATTCGCCAGCCGGCAAAGCCGCTGGTTTTGCCCGCGAACTGCTCAGGCGACATCATGTTCTGCACGATCAATATGACGACCAGCGACATAAACAGCCCAAGCGTCGCAGTGATCTGAATGAAAGAAGTGAAAAACCCGCGTCTATTGTCCGAAACATGTTCGGCAACGTAACCAGCTGCACCGCCGTACTCGCCACCAAGCGCTAGGCCTTGTAGGATACGAAGCAGGAGCAGAATTATCGGTGCGAACCAGCCAATGGTTTCAAACGTCGGCAGCACGCCGAGCACGGCCGTCGCTCCGCCCATTATCAACAGCGTCACGAGAAACGCGTACTTTCGCCCGACAACATCGCCGATCCGGCCAAAGAACAACGCACCGAACGGTCGCACCACAAATCCAACCGCAAAGGTAGCTAGATACATTATGTAAGCGAACGTATCGTTGCCCGGCGGATAGAATAGCGGCGAAATGATCGTCGTCAGGCTGCCGAAAATATAGAAGTCATACCACTCGATGACAGTTCCGAGCGACGACGCTCCGATCACCTGCCAGATCTTTCCCTTCGAAACCTGTTCGTTGTACAGTGCGCCCAAGTCGCCGTTCGTTTCCGCCATAATGCTAAATTTAGTTAACCGATTTTCCAGTATTAGAACAGTTTTCGAGTGAGTTTCAAAGGTCGTACTGTTATGTTACTTATTGGTAGACACAGCAAATGCGGTTTTCAAAGGAAAGTATCATCAAAGCGTCGCCGGAACGCGTTTTCAAGTTTCATCTGCTGCCGGACGCATTCAACCGTCTGCTGCCGCCTTGGGAATCGGCAGAGATCATTCAAACCGCCGACATTACCGTGATCGGTTCACAAGCGATCATTGAGCAGAAGATTTTCGGGCTAGTACCGTCGCGTTGGGTTGCAGAACACACGGCTTACGATCCTCCAAGGTTTTTTGAAGATGTTCAGGTCAGCGGGCCGTTCAAAAGCTGGCGGCATCGACACTACATCGATCCTCACGCCGACGGTGCGACACTGCGCGATGAGATTGAATTTGAGCCGCCGCTCGGGCCGTTAGGTGCATTCGCTGCGCCGATATTTATCGAACCCAAGATCGCAAAAATGTTCGACTACCGCCACGAAGTCACACGCAAATGGTGTGAAGAAGAGGCTTAGGCGAACATATCAGCAAGCTGCTTGATCGGCTTTCCGAACAGAAAATCGCCGATGCCAACAGATTCGTGCGAACGGTCGTATCCAACAAGCTCGACGTATGCACGCCCGTTCTTGCTTCCCGAAACCGAGCACGCACCTTCCCAATAGACGATCATTGTCGTGCCGCGCGTGTCGAGTTCCTGATCGTCGATCAATGATTTGACTGTGACGTCAATACCGAGGCTCGGAACCGTGACCTGCCAGCGCGTCGGATATGTCGCTGCGGTATTGACCGACATCCAATTTGCTAGAGTTTCGATCTCGAAATCGCTGCGTTTGAGGTATTTACAGGTGCCGTCAGCAGCGACGTAAGTTCCGGTCGATTCGCCGAACGCATTGCCTTCGATCGTTTTGTATTGATAGAGCATCAGTTCGGAATTGTCTTCAAACTGAATGCTGAACCAATCCCAGCCGCCGCCTTGTTCCCACGCACCATATTCGCGATCCATCCAGGCGGAGCCCGTAAATTCCTCGGTCTCGCCGTCGTCAGTTAGCTTTCCGGTTACGCTCATCCGCGTAAATGAAAAGTGTTTCGACGTTCCTTGATTCTTGCGGGCGATGCCGTTGCCGTCGTCACCGTTCGGCACTGGCGGCTTTGTAGCGTCGAGAATTGCATCAAATGTCAGCCCATCGAGCGTGCCTCGTAAAATGTGTTTCCCGCCGATCTCGCGGATTGACCAATCGCCCATCGAAACATCGTACGAAGTCTCGCTCATCGCAACTTTAGGTTCTAGCGCCGTGCCGAAACTGCGAATATGATCATAGCGAAACCGCTGGCCTGTTACGTCCGAAACAGCAAAATGCGCAAAATACATTGGATTTCCGATCACCGTCGCCGGAAAGATGCCGATCTTGTCGCTGTCGGTTCGGCGTTTGAAGAACACGAGTTCGAAACCAAACTCGCGGCTCGTCTCCGTCTTACAGTGCCCCGTGTAGTACCACCATTCGGTCTGTGCATTGGCCCGCGCATACAAGTCTGACGGCAGTTCGATCGTGCCGTCGGTAGGTGCCGGAGCAACAGGCGGTTTATTGTCGGCAAAGAATCCCGTGATGCCGTTTGCGATGTCGGACGCAGCCGTATTGAGTTTGTCGATGAAATTCACTTCCATAATCCAATGTTTTCGCGAGAATCTGCCCGACGGTTTCAACCGAAGCGGCCTATTTATGCGAATATATATTGTAGATGTTAACTCACATTGTTTGCTGGAAATACAAGTCCGAAACTACGGACGAACAACGTGCCGAGCACATCGCAGCGCTCAGCGCATTGGTCGGCGTGATACCTGAGATCATTACGTTCGAAGTCGGGAGAGACATTCTGCATCTCGATCGCTCATTCGACACCGGCCTCGTCTCGACCTTCGCCGACCGCGAAGCTCTTGACCGATACACCGTCCACCCCGAACACCAAAAGGTCGCCGCAATGGGCAAAGAAGTGGCAGAGAAGGTAGTTTCGGTAGATTTCATAACTTAGCGTTGAGAATATTCAAGAAAATTCTACTGTCCGTCCTGATCGCTCTCGTGGCGTTACAGGTTCCGTTCATCTATCGCCGCTATCAATTAGGCAAGGTCGCGGAGACGATCGCGGCTTCGAACGCCTCGCGCATTGTCCGCAGCGATGACAAATACGACGAATACATCGCCATAATTCATGCACACACATTCCTCGGTGGACACAGCACCGGTACTTTCGAAGAATTGATCTCCGGCGCGAACGAAGCCGGCGTAGACGTCGTCTTCATGACCGAGCATTGGGCTGATGAATATGACACATCAGCACTGACGCTTAACGGCAAATACGGCCGCACGCTGTTCGTCGGCGGCAACGAGATCGACACTGCCGATGGTGACCGCTTTCTGATGATTCCCGGAAGTAGTGATGCCGCATCACTCAGGCGTTCGTCAACCGACGCCGTGCTGTCGAAACTTCACGCCGAGCAACGCCTCGGCCTGATCACTTATCCCGAAAAATACAATTCGTGGAACGCCGCGTTCGACGGTGTCGAGGTCTTCAGCCTGCATACATCGGCAAAGGCGATGAACAAATTCACCGCTCCGCTAGACGTGATCTGGTCGGGCCGTGCGTACCCCGGACTTACCTTCGCCCAATATTTTCGGCGTCCGGACGAGAATCTCGCAAAATACGATCTAGCTACGCAGAAACGCCGCGTCACGCTGTTCGCCGGCACCGACGCGCATTCTAACATCGGATTCCATCTGTTTGGCGACGATTCGGGAAACAAGTTTTTGAACTTCAAACTCGATCCTTACGAGTTCTCATTCTCGGTCGCTCGCGTCCATTTGCTTGTGCCAAAAGGCACGCCGATGACTCGCGAAACGGCCGTCGAGGCGATAAAAACCGGCCGCTTCTTCACCGGAAACGACGCGATCGGTCCGACAGACGGCTTCAGATTTTCTGCCGGCGAAGCAACTTTTGGCGACGAAACGTCGGCTGTGAACGTCCAACTATTAAATGTGTTCGTTCCGGTCAGTTCGCGCATCGTCACACTGAAGAACGGCGTCAAATTCGACGAACAAACCGCCATTGGCGAGGTCGACATTCGACACGACGGCGCGGGCGTTTATCGCGTCGAGGTCTATCGCGACGATCTTGGCGAGGCTTTCTCGAAGATGCCTTGGATAATGTCGAACCCGATATATTTACGATAAATGGGAGCAAGGCAAACGCGCCTTTTGTTGCTAACATCAAACAGTCGCATAGAAACTAGGTTTTGAGAGTAGATCAGATGAACAAGGTCCTAAAAGGCATCGTTTTCTCGGCAATAGCCGTCGCAGCATTTTCCGTCACGTCGTTCGCTCAGTCAGTGAAACGCACGCCGTTTGACGTAACGAATTACGTCATCGATGCCACGCTTGCGCCGCGCGAACGCAAGATCACGGCGACCACCGACGTCACTTTCTCACCGCTCGAAGACACACGCACGATCTCGTTCGAACTCAACGGATCGCTCAAGATCGATACGATAACTCGTGTAAATGCAGCAGTTACGTTGCCTTCGATGGCAGCTCGTGCAACTCCGAAGACGGCATCGCCGACCGCTCAGATCACTTTTGTACAGGACCAGGCCGGAGCCTCAGACCTCGGGCCGAGCGTTCGTATCGACCTTGGCGAGAATGTCACGGCCAATACGCCGGTCACGCTTCGATTCAAATATTCCGGCGTTTTCGAGACGCCCGCCGGCGGCCCGCTGCTCAACAAACGCCTCGCTTACGTCGGCACCGATTTCGGCTATCTGATGTACGCCGCGCGCTGGTTCCCGTTCCACGATTACGCCGCAGACCGTGCGACTGCGGACATTTCGATAACGGTTCCGGCGGGCACGCAGATGGTCGGCTACAGCGACCAGCCTGTGACAGCTACGGGCGGCAAATACCGCTTCGTCCAGTCAAAACCTGGTCTCGTCGGCAATATCGCCTACGGCAAATACGTCTCGCGAACGCTGACGATGAACGGCTTCGAGATGGTGTTCAACTCGCGTCCCGGCACCGAACAGGTCGTCCAAGGCTACGCTGAGATCCTCGGCAAAGCTCCCGATAATTACACAAAACGCTTCGGAGCCGCCGATTTTGGCAAGCGCATCATCGTCACCCAAATAGATGACGAAAGCCTCGAATTCTACTCGACGACCGGCTCGATCATGATCGCGACACGTCAGTTCGAAGAGGCACGCGACATTACGAAAGAACGTCTGCAACGCGAGGCCGCGTACCAATGGTGGGGCCAGACCGTCGCGCTCAAAGCCTTTGACGACGCGTGGTTGTCGCAAGGTTTGGCGGAATATTGTGCCTTCAGCCTACGCGAGAGCGAAGCCTCGACCGACGGCGTCGATGCCATTCGCCGCGAACTCCTTGAGCGTGCATTGACCTACGAACCGACGGCGTCGCTCGTGCGTGCGCCGAGTATGCTTGACGACCAATCGACCGCGTATCAGTACCTGATGTATGCCAAAGGTGCGTTCGTTTTCAAGCTGCTTCGCGACACGATGGGCGAGGCGAAGTTTGACCAAATGATGCGTCAGTTCCTGCAGCAATATCGCGGCAAGAACGCTTCGATCGACGATTTCGAAAAACTTGCCTCGAGCGTAAATGGCGACAATCTGCGATATTTCTTCGCTCGTTGGGTCGAGGGCACGGGCGTCCCGGAGTTCGAGGCCGACTATCAGATACTGCGTACACGCGGCGGCAAATTCATCGCTCGCGGCACCGTCAAACAGAATTACGACAATCTACGTCTGCCGCTCGAGGTCCAGCTTCGCAGCGAAGGCGAGGCCGGCATCAAGACCGAAAAGCTCTTTGTCGAAGATTCGAGCGTCGATTTTAATATCGAATCGACC
>CALMPJ010000071.1 GCA_937871585.1 uncultured Acidobacteriota bacterium
TTAGATTTCTACTATGAACTCAAAGTCGTATATGTCGATCAAACAGGCCGCAAGCGCGAGGGTAATCTCTATTGATCGGTTACTTCGTTGAGGTGTCCTCCGAGAGTACCCATTTGCTCGGATCAAGCGTGACCGAAGTTGGCTTCATCGGGAGTTTTATTTTGAACGGTGTATTTGGACCCAGTGCGTGAACCGTTCCTGTGGCTCCGGAATCGCCTCCGAATTTCATTATTAGGGGCAACGGCATAAAGAAATTGTTAGGAACATTTTCTTGAAGAACGTTGCCGCTCACGAGAAACGTGCCGTCTGTTTGAGGCTCGACAACATAATTCATTTTGTACGACGGAAAATGAGTTTCGTAAACCCATTGCTGAAAGAACCAGTTTAGGTTGTTCAAATTGTATTTCTTGGCAATGGGCGTTTTTACAAAATGTTCATTTGCTACGGTTCGAAAATCATCTGTTGACGCTGTGTTGTTTCGATATCTCTCAACAAAATCCCGCATCATATCAAAAAAGGCATCGCCGTTGCCGGAATTGGGGTCCGTGAAAAGAAAGTGAAGCATTCGCAATACCAGAGCACCTTTGTTGTAAACCAAGGTTTGGTAACCGCCAAACGATTTTGATGAACTTAGCCGGTGCCCCAGAATAAGCGGACCGATGTCATTGAGTTTTCCTTTTCCGACTCCCGAGTTCGTTCTAGGCGGCATCCGCAACGACTCGCGCATTTCATCGATTAGGTTGATCGAAGCCTTGTGACTATCTCGCAAGCCCGTATACAGAACTCCTGAATACTCGGCAAAGCCTTCGCTGAGCCATTGGTCGCGATATGAACGCCAGGCTACGATATTTCCCCACCACTGATGGGCTGTTTCGTGAGAAATGAATGCGTAGGTATACTTGTTCGCGCGGTCAGTTCCGGGGATCATTAACATCGACGGAAATCCCTGTCCAAATCCGTACGGATGATAGGACGCCGAGTATGTTTTGTAGGGGTACGTCCCAAAAAGCTTCTTGAAATACCGAACAGAGTTATTCAATTCGGCAAGAATAAAGCTCTCTTTGAGCGGCATTGTAGTGATCGTATTGAATTCTAGCGGAAGAGTTTCATTCGTGCCGTCCCATTTTATTATCTCGGATTTGCGCAGATATGGACCCAACGCAAATGTTGCGAACGAGATCGGGTGATCCATGTGATACTCAGTGATCACGTGATCCTTGTTCTCCGGCGATTGCGATTCGTTGATACGGTTACCAACGCAAACGACCTTCGAGTCTTTTGTGTGGACGAACTTGATCTTGTATTCGGAGCGATCCAAATATCCGTGACGCGGATACCAGCTTGTAGTCGATCGTGGATAGGAAAAACCGGCTCCGGGCTGTTCGAGAAAATCCCCGACCATAGTGACTTCAATTGTCTTCGATTCGCCCTTTGCGATCTCATTGCTCAAAAAAACTGTAAATCCGCCTTCCCAATCTACCTGGGCAAACTCGGCTTCTTGCCCGCCGACCTTGACCGAATTTACGCGAAGCTGCTTTTTCTTGCGTTCATCATCGCTGACACTGAGCGATTCGCCCAATGCGAAAGGAATTGCTGAGATCGGGCCTGAAAGTGCCGTTGTTTCTATTTTTGTCTTCAACGTGATCGCGCTCTTTGGTGACCGAAGGTCGAGATCCATTTCATATGACCTGATATCGATCAGATCGTTCTTGTCAGAATATTCGACAAACCGCCGCTCATAGTCCGAAAGACTATAAAATGCCATCAAAACCTCGCTCGAATACAGGTAGCTTCTGTACCTGAAGATCAGACCTTTTTCTCCGCCATTCAGATCGAAAACGGTAGTCGGGATCCGAGTTTGGTCGTCGAATACAAAAGAAAACTCGTCAATACTACCGCCCTCGAATGATCCAAAGAAGATTCCCGGGGACTCTTTATTTAAGATCGAAATCGAAATGCGAGCTGCGAGATTCAGCCCATTCTGTTTCACTATCCGCGCATCGTGTTCGGTCGCTAACTTCTGAACATCGGGCGAAATGGCCATAGCCGTTG
This sequence comes from uncultured Acidobacteriota bacterium, assembly GCA_937871585.1. Lineage (GTDB taxonomy): Bacteria > Acidobacteriota > Blastocatellia > Pyrinomonadales > Pyrinomonadaceae > OLB17. The sequence continues at coordinate 2,053 of CALMPJ010000071.1, forward strand.
CCCGTGCGAATAATGGTCGTAGCGAGACGTCGGAGAATCTAAAAACTGCCTTTGTAAAATCGCTTTCAACTTTGTCTGCTTTAAGCATTCGACGGACGTGATCTTTCTCGAACGAACTCGAAGGGACGTCGGCGAGAAACTTCCCGGTGCCGACGAATACAGCTCCCGTTGGAATGCCTTCGACCGGTGCCGCGAAATATATCGTGCCGTTCAGCGTAACGCTGACCCGGTCGATCTTTATCGTTTCATTGGTAACCGGCGTGCCGGAAACAAGTTTGAATGATGCTATTTGTTCGTATAGGTTCTTGCCCGAACTCTGGCCAACGGCATGACCGCTGAACACAAAGAGAAATAGGCCAATGATCGCAAATATCCTGAAAGAGAACGGGAGGCGTGCCTTCATAAGTGTCGGATTCCTTTTACAAAGTGACTACCAGAAGACTATTTCAGGTTGACTGTCGTGTCAAGAAAATCTTGAATCGGTTGGAGGGTGTTTTTACCTAAATCGTGAACGGAATTTAATGCAGGATTGACTGCACGCAAACTACACAGATAGCAAGAATCGATATATTATTAGGAAGCGAAAGCCATCGATATTTCAATAGCCATATATCGCGGGATCAAAGGATCCACCACCTATAATGTCGATAAACGCATTCGATCAGAAGGAAACCAATGACACAACCAGAACAACAGACTTCGTTAAAGAGTGCTATTGAGAAGCACAGAGAGTTTCTTTTCCCGGCCGTGGCGATGTATTACCAGGAGCCGATAGCCATCGTTAAAGGCGAAGGCGAGAAGGTTTGGGACGATAAGGGCAACGAGTATCTCGATTGCTTCGGCGGAGTGCTGACCGTAAGCATCGGGCATGCGAATCCGCGTGTGAACAAGGCATGGATCGACCAGGTGAATACGTTCTCGCACGGTTCGACGTTATATGCCAATGGTCCACAGGGCGATCTGGCCGAGAAGCTCGCCGAGATCGCGCCAGGGAAGTTGAAGAAGTCATTCTTTTCGAACAGCGGCACCGAGGCCGATGACACTGCGGTTTTGGCGGCTAAGATCGCTACCGGCAACAACGAGGTGATCGCGTTGCGGCATTCCTATGCGGGCCGTTCGGCAACGGCACTTTCGACTATTGGGCATTCAAACTGGAAACCGATCGCGTCGCAGGTAGCGGGAATTGTCCACGCTCATGCGCCTTATTGCTATCGCTGTCCGTTCAAGCTCGAATATCCGTCGTGCGGTGTCGCGTGTGCAGACGATGTCGAGGATCTCATAAAGACGACAACTACCGGCAAGATCGCAGGAATGATCTCGGAAACAATACTCGGCGTCGGCGGTTTTATCATTCCTCCGAAGGAGTATTTCCCGCGCGTCGCGGAGATCGTTCGCCGTCACGGCGGGCTGTTCATCTCGGACGAAGTGCAGGCAGCGTGGGGACGCACGGGCGACAAATGGTTCGGTATCGAACATTGGGGCGTCGAGCCGGACATCATGACATCTGCCAAAGGCATGGGCAACGGCGTCCCGATCGGCTGGACGATCGCGACCGAGGAAGTTGCCAAGGCGTTCCCGGGCCTGACCTTTTCGACCTTTGGCGGAAATCCGGTTTCCGCTGCTGTCGGGCTTGCTGTTATCAATGTCATCGAAGAAGACGACCTTCGCACAAACGCCCGCGTCGTCGGTGATTATCTGAAGCAACGAATGCTCGAGCTTCAGGAGAAACACGCTGTTATCGGCGACGTTCGCGGCATGGGATTAATGCTCGGCGTTGAACTCGTAAAGGATCGTAAAACGAAAGAGCCGAACCCCGAAGCGGTCCTAAAGGTCTTCGAAGAAACCAAACGACGCGGCGTGTTGATCGGCAAAGGCGGCCTCTACGGGAATGTTATCCGAACTGGAATGATGCTGAATACGACTACGGAAACGGTCGACCGGCTAGTGGAGGCACTCGACACCGGCTTCGGAACTCTCTAGGCCAATTGGGCCTTTAGCCAAGCTTTTGCGAGGGTCCATTCCGCGCGAACGGTCGAGGTCGAAAGTTCTAGTACGGCCGCGGTATCCACTATCGAGAGACCGCAAAAATAGCGTAGTTCGACCACTTTTGCTTGTCGTTGATCGTGAGTTTCAAGACGACGCAGGGCGTCATCGACCGCGATCAGATCGACACCAGCCTTGTCCGGAATAACATTTAACACGTCTTCGATAGGAACATGGACGGCGCCGCCACCGCGCTTTTCGCGTCTCCGTGAGCGCGCATGATCGACAAGAATCCTCCGCATCGTGGTCGAAGCAACTGCGAAAAAGTGGTTGCGGCCCTGCCAATCGACCTGTGTCTGGTCGATAAGGCGCAGATACGCTTCGTTGATCAGCGCGGTGGCCTGCAGCGTGTGGCCCGGATCTTCTTTTCGTAAATATCGCGCGGCCTGCCTGTGGAGTTCGTCATAAACGAGCGGAACTAATTCAGCGAGAGCAGACTGATTGCCATCTTTCCATTCGATCAGAAGGCTCGTTATGTTCGGCGAGTCATGCATTGGTGAACATTATCATAAGTTTTTTTCGGCGCTTTGTCCGCGAAATGTCGCTTATGTTAATGAGGCCAAAAATTGGCCTCGATCTACAAACAAAAAAAGGAGCCAGAAATGAAAAATTTATTAGCAGCGATCATGATCGGATTGGTTATATTTTGTGCGAACGCTTCGGCACAGTCGAGCCGGGCCGGCGATGAGAAAGCGATCGAGGCATTAATGTGGCAGATGGGGCAGACCTGGGAGACCGGTGACATGGCCGGACTTGCAAACCTGCTCACGGACAATGCGGTGCATGTCAGTCCCTTCGGCGAGGTCACGACCGGCCGGGAAGAGGTGAGACGATTGATGCAGTGGGTTCGAGATGTGGCACTCGCAAAGGCCAAGATCAAGATGACGATCGCCCAATATGCCCTCAATTTCGCTGGTGCTGACAACGCGATCGTGACTTTCAAGGTCGTTTCCGAAATTACCGGACAGCCCAAGCCGCAGGAAGATCTGCTCACTGTTTCGGTTCAGAGAGTCAGTAAACAGTGGAAGATCGCCCATTTTCAGGGCGTCGCGGTAAGCGAGCCTCCGATAAAGCGGAGTTGAATCAGAGTTGCAGGATCGTTAGCGGACCGTCGGATCAGATGGTCCGTTCCTGCGTTTGCAAAGCGCACGAATATCAATATCATTGCAGGTACCTGAAATGGAAGAGCCAACTCGTTTAGATCCGAATTCCGATGCCGAAGGGCAAAGGCGTTTGAAGCAGATCTTTGTCGCCGCCGCGGGATTGCCGACGGCGGAACGTTCCGATTACGTTGCAAAAGCTTGCGGGGGCGATCCGCAAATGCGCGAGCAGATCGAGGAACTGTTATTAGAGCTCGAGAATGATGACAGCTTTCTTGAATCTCCGGCGATCGCAGACGCAATAAGTTTGTTCGCAGAGAGGTCGACAGCGATCAGCGGAACGGTCACCAGTCATAACAGGACGACCGGCGAGTTTATTTCAGGCACAGTCCTTTCGAGCCGCTATAGAATAATTGGTTTACTCGGCAAAGGCGGCATGGGCGAGGTCTATAAGGCGGAGGACCTTAAGCTATCTCAGGTCGTCGCCCTCAAATTCCTGCCTGACCGGCTCGAGAAAGATACGGACGCGCTCCAGCGATTCATCGGTGAGGTGCGGACTGCACGACAGGTCTCACATCCGAACGTTTGCCGCGTATTTGACATCAGCGAGATCGACGGCCGGCATTTCCTTTCAATGGAGTTCATTGACGGTGACGACCTTTCGTCGCTGCTGCGGCGGATCGGCAGGCTGCCGTCGGAACGAGCTGTCGAGATCGCAAGACAGCTCTGCGTCGGCCTGGCGGCGATACACAATGCCGGGATCCTGCATCGCGATTTCAAGCCGGCAAATGTCATTATAGACTCCAAAGGCAAGGCGATGATTACCGATTTCGGGATCGCAGGCTTGGAAGCCGACGTTGAGCGAGACCCGCTTCGCGTCGGAACTCCCGCGTACATGTCGCCCGAGCAGATCCGCGGGAAGAACGTTTCAGCCCGAAGCGATATATATTCGCTCGGATTGGTACTGTATGAGATCTTCACGGGAAAGCAGGCTTTTTCGGCCGATTCCATCCAAGAGCTGATCAAGAAGCACCAGACCGAAACTCCTACGAATCCTTCGGAATACGTTAAAGGGATCGACCCGCTTGTCGAAAGTGTGATCGGCCAGTGCCTCGAAAAGGATCCGGACAAACGGCCGGCCACAGCGTTGCATGTAGCGATGGCCTTGCCGGGCGGCAACCCGATGCAGATCGCGCTCGAGGCGGGACAAACCCCATCGCCGGAAATGGTCGCGGCTTCGCCGAAAAAAGGTGCGCTGAGGCCGGCAATTGCCTTGTCCTGCTTGGTGGGTGGAATTGCGATGATCACGTTTTGTATGTTTGCCGCGATGAAAGTCGGCGTCAATAACCGTATTCCTTTTAACAAATCGGCAGACGTTCTTTCTGAGCGAGCCAATGATATCGCCACCAAGTTTGGTTACACGGACGCTCCCGCCGAGAGATATTATCGGTTTTACGATGATGATTCTTATCTTGAATATTTTCAGGAACATTCCACCTCAGGGAAATTTGCCAATATCGAGAGCGGTCAACCATTGTTTTCTGTTTTTGTTGAGCGTCAAAGCCCACGCAATTTTGTCGTGATGATGTTGGGAAACGGCTTATGGACGTTTGGAGAGCAGACAGAAAGCGGTCAAAGGACGATCTCGCTCGACACACGCGGGCGACTGGTCGAATTTTCCGCCGTGCCACCGCAATTTGGTGTAAGTTTGAACGCAAAAGCCGATTTTCCCGCTGCGTTTCAAGCCGCCGAGATGGATCTGGCAAAATTCAAAGAGGTCTCGCCGAATTGGGCTCCGCCGAATGCCTTTGATGAACGCAAGGCTTGGGAAGGCGTTTTGCCCGACAACGAGGAAATTCCTTTGCGTGTCGAAGCCGCGAGTTTTCAAGGCAAGATCGTCTTTTTCAAGTTGATCTATCCGTGGACAAAACCAACTGTTACCGAGTTTGGCTCCTACACTACACGCAATTGGATCGGCGTTTTTGTCTTTTTCGGAATCGTTTGGGGACTCATCGTTACTGCAATTTTTCTGGCGTGGAAAAATATCAGATCCGGCAGCGGAGACCGTAAGGGAGCGTTCAAAGTTTCGCTTGCCGTTTTTGTTTTGATATTCCTCGGCTGGTTTTTCAGCATGAATCACGTTCCGTCATTTTTCCCCGAACTTGACCGTATTACGCTCGGATTTCGTTGGGCTTTATACGTTTCCGTGCTGACTTGCATTATGTATCTTGCCCTTGAGCCGATCGTCCGCCGCAATTTACCGGATCTAATTGTCTCGTGGAATCGCCTGTTAAGCGGCGATTGGCGAGATCCGTTGGTTGGACGCGATGTTTTGCTGGGAACGCTCGTTGGCATCGGGCATATCTCACTTATTTACGCCGGATTAGGCGCGGAGCGAATGGTTTACGGCGATTTTCGGCTCTTTTTCTTCGTGGGCGCATTGACAAGTTTGCGGAGTTGGACAGCGGGAATTTTAGGCACAGCGGGATTCGGTCTTCCGTACGGGTTGATGTTCATTTGTATCCTATCCGTTTTGTTTTTACTGTTTCGCCGTCGACTATTTGCCGGGCTGGTTATTTTCGTATTAATGACCACGGTGGAGATCTTGTTTTTTACTCAATCGTGGACTTATCTGCCTTTTACAATAGCTATTACTACGCTAATGTCGCTGGCGATCGCGCGTCTCGGTTTGATAACGATGGTGTTTGCCCAAACCGTCTTCGTATGGCTCTTATCAACGCTTTTTACGACCAATTTTTCGGCATGGTATTCGGGCAATATGTTTTTGACGCTGGCAGTGATCGTGTCGCTGCTGATATACGGATTTTTCACTGCGACCGCGGGACAAAAGTTATTGAATAACAGGCTTCTCGCTGACGGTAACGGGTGAAAAACGATTAAGATAATCATATGAAAACACTGATCAAAAACGGACGTGTCGTAACCGCGGTTGACGACTACAAAGCGGATATATTTATCGACGGCGAGACGGTAACGACTATCGGGAAGTCGATCGATATCGATGCTGATGTCGTTATCGATGCGGCAGGGAAGTTAGTAATACCCGGCGGGATCGATCCACATACGCATATGGAATTGCCGTTTGGCGGGACATCGTCGTCAGACGATTTCTTTACGGGTACGCGTGCGGCGGCACACGGCGGGACGACGACGATCATTGATTTTGCGGTGCAGACAAAGGGCGAATCGATGACTTCGGGCGTCGATGCTTGGCACAAGAAAGCTGAGGGCAAGACGGCGATCGATTACGGATTTCATCTAATCACGACCGAGTTTGAGGATGGCAACGAGAAAGAGATGTACTCGCTCATGGACGAGGGCATTACGTCGTTCAAGCTATTCATGGCGTATCCGGGCGTGTTCTTGGCGGACGACGCGACGATCTTTAGAGCGATGTCGGCGGCTGGTAAACGCGGCGGCCTGATCTGTATGCACGCCGAGAACGGCATCGTGATCAATGAGATCATCAAACGCTTTCTCGCCGACGGACGAACCGCTCCGAAATATCACGCACTAACACGCCCAACGATCGCCGAGGCCGAGGGAGTTCATCGTGCGATCGCCATCGCCGAAATGGCAGAGTCGCCGGTTTATATTGTTCACCTTTCGTGTACGGATGCTTTGAATCAAGTTCGCCAAGCGAGAGATCGCGGCATATCGGCTTTTGCGGAGACTTGCCCGCAGTATCTGTTCCATTCGATCGAGGACTACGGCGACGGTTGGGAAGGGGCGAAATACGTGATGACGCCGCCGCTTCGTGAGAAACACAACTGCGCCGACCTGTGGAAAGGCCTCAAGATGGACGATCTGCAGGTGATCTCGACCGACCATTGCCCGTTCTGCATGAAAGAGCAAAAGGAACTCGGTCTCGATGATTTCACCAAGATCCCGAACGGTGCTCCTGGCGTCGAAAATCGCATCGCGCTGATCTACAACGGCGGTGTTGTCGAAAATCGCATCTCGCTCAATCGCTTTGTCGAACTTACTTCGACGGCCGCGGCAAAAATGTTCGGGATGTTTCCGAAAAAGGGAACGATCGCTGTCGGTTCCGACGCCGACCTCGTTATCTTCGATCCCGAGGGCGAAACGACATTCGGCGTTGAGAATGAACACATGAACGTCGATTATTCCAGCTACGAAGGCTGGAAGATAAAGGGCAAAGTCGAGACCGTCCTTTCACGCGGCCGCGTTGTCATCCAAAATGGCGAACACACCGGCAAGCAAGGCGATGGGCAGTTCATCAAACGCGGAGAGTGTGTGAACGTTTAGAAAATCGGAACTAGTCTATCGCGATTGCCGTAAGTTAATGCAAAGAAGATCTAGTTCGTAGAATATTGTATGAAACCAAGTTATTTGCGGCGCTCAAGCGTCTTGGTCCTGATGTTTATGTTTGCCGCAACAGTCGCGGTGAGGGCCGACAATGTTGATGATTTTGTTCGGGCAGCGATGCAGAAACAGCGTGTGCCTGGGGTGGCGATCGCGGTCGTTCGGGATGGAAAGGTAATAAAATCCGCGGGATACGGGATGGCGAACCTCGAGCTTAACGTCCCTGCTACGCCCGATACGGTATTTAAGATCGCGTCGGTCAGCAAACAGTTCGTAGCCACGGGGATAATGCTACTCGTTCAGGATGGGAAACTAAATCTCGACGATAAGATCAGTAAGTTTCTTGACGGCACGCCCGACACCTGGAATGACATTACGATCAGACATCTCCTGACACATACGTCCGGGTTGGTTCGCGAGGCACCCGGATTTGATCCTCTCAAGATTCAGAGCGACGCTGATGTCATCAAGACGGCATACGGCGTGCCACTGGTTTTCAAAACGGGCGATAGATGGCAGTACTGCAACGTCGGCTATTTTTCGCTTGCGGAGATCATACACAAAGTCAGCGGTAAGCCGTGGGGTGATTTTCTAGCCGAACGCGTTTTTAGGCCGCTCGGAATGAACTCGACGCGAACGACGACGATGACCGATCTGGTCCAAAACCGCGCGAACGGTTACGTGTGGGCAAAGGGTAAGTATCAGAACGCCGATATCTATTTTGCACTTCGACCCAGCGGAGCCTTTCTCTCGACGGTAAATGATCTCGCAAAGTGGGACGCTGCTCTCTATACTGATAAGTTTCTGACCAAAGCGACACGCGATCAAATGTGGGCACCGGTCAAGCTGAATAATGGCGAGACATATCCCTACGGTTTCGGCTGGTCGCTTGATCCGGTGGGAAATCACCGCCAGGTTCATCACGGCGGCTCGTTGCCGGGATTCCGAGCAGAATATACGAGATTGATCGATGATAAGCTGTCGGTAATTGTGCTGACAAATGGGGACGGTGCAAATGCTGCTTCGATAGCCGTCGGCATTGCAGATCGGTATATTCCTGACGTGCTTCCTGATCGATCGGTGGCAAAGGTAGATCCCAAAATATTTGATCCATTTGTAGGACGGTATCAGCCCAATCCCTCGAATCCGAACTTGATCGTCACCGTCACACGCGAAGGACGAAAGTTGATGGTGCAAGAAGGTGCAGACGCTGCGAAAGAAGAATTGCTGCCCGAGAGCGAAACCGACTACTATCTTGTTAACGAACCATTGCTAACCTATAACTTTTTGAAAGGCGAGGACGGACAAGTTACGCACCTTGTCGTCAGTCGAGGAAAACAGCAATTGGCCAAGGCGAAAAAGATCAAGTAGCCCGCGAGTGTGTCAAAATATAGCTGTTAATCGGAGGAATCATGAAAAAGTCAATTCTATCGCTATTAGTCATTGGCATAATGCTGATCGGCGGAACCATTCAGGCTGACGCAAAGCCTGTCACCAAAGAAGAACGAAAGGCTGCGATCAAGTATCTCAGACATACACAAAAGCTGTTCAAAGACGCTGTCAAGGGCCTGAGCGAAGAGCAGTTGAAATGGAAGCCTGCGCCCGACAAATGGTCCGTGTTCGAGGTGTCAGAGCATATCGCGTTGGCCGAGGTTTTCTTGTTCGATCTGATAAACGGCGCCGTGATGAAAGCACCGGCGAACGCGACGAAAACTTCGAGCGTCTCAATCGAAGCGATAATGCAGAAGGTACCTGATCGAACGAACAAGTTTCAGGCACCTGAGCCGATCAGGCCAGACAAATCGCCTTGGACGACGATGGAAGCGACGATGGATGCGTTCAAGATCAGACGCGACAACACGATCAAATTTGTCGAATCTGGCAACGACGATATGCGTGAGCGGTTCATGATGAACCCTGCGTTCAACGCCGAGCTCGATGCTTATCAGTGGATCATTTTCCTGTCGGCACACACCGAACGCCACGTGAAACAGATTCTTGAGGTCAAGGCAAATCCAAACTTTCCTAAGAAGAAAAGCGGCTACTAAATAGCAGTTCGTTAATTTATGAGGGCAATGTTCCGAGTCAGTTTTATCATCGTCGGAGCATTGCTCTTTTCGATCTCAGGCGTTGGTCAGCAGCTTGATAAGAACGGTTTCGGTTACGCGCCGCCGACCCTTTCGGACGCTCAGAAGCTGGAACTGTGGTCCACGTTTTACTACGTCCACGAGGCCAAATACGCCGAGGGCGGCTTGCCGCTCAATGATGCAAATGGCAACGCGACCGGCGTGAAGCTAGCAAATTGCGATTGGTGCGACGCCGCGATCGAAGGCACCGTTCGCACCTTCGATAAAACCGGCAAAGCCGTCACGCTCAACTACGCAAAAACGGGCACCGAGCAACAGTGCGATTGCCAGGCGACGTGCCCGAAGTACGCGAATTACAAGAACAAAAAGATCGGCTACACGCTTTGGGCTCCGGCCCGCGGCGAATTTGGCGACGGCGTTTCGGGCTACAAACTCGTGCCGTTTCGCACCATCGCTGTTGATCGTACCTTTATTCCGATCGGCACGCTTGTCTTTGTTCCGCAGGCTGTTGGCGTAGTGGTCACGCTGCCGAACGGCGATTCTGCGAAGCACGACGGCTACTTTTTCGCTGCCGATGTCGGCGGCGATATCAAGACGAATCACATCGACACGTTCTTTGGCCTGAAGACCAAAAATCCGTTCAAGTACGTAACCTCAAAACCCGAAGGCACGTTCGACGCCTACATTATCAAAGGCGGTGCTGTCGAAGCCGCTTTGACCAAACTTCATAAATAAATGATCATTTCCGACCGAGAATTATCGCAGCGATTGGAACGCACTGAGGCTCGTGCGAATGCAGATTTTGTTGAAACGCGGGCACGGCTCGATCCGGAATTTGGTGCGGCGTGGATCGAGGTTGGCGGAGCATATGCGATGTACGATGGTCAGGAATCGCCGCTGACGCAGACGTTCGGGCTCGGCATTTTCGAAGATATTACGCCCGAATATCTTGACGAGATCGAGGAATTTTACAGCGAACGCGATTCGTCGGTCTTTCATGAGATCAGCCCGATGATCGACGCATCGCATATGGAATTGCTCTCTTCGCGAGGCTATCAGCCGATAGAATTGACGAGTGTGATGTATCGCGAACTCGCCGGCGGAGTCACAAAACGCGAACGCCACGCCGACCTTACAACTCGCGTCATAGAACCTTCCGAAGTCGAACTCTGGGCACGCACGTCCGCTGACGCTTGGAAAACCGAGCACGAGGCTCTCGGCGAATTTATGTTCAATTTCGGTGCCGTCAGCGCACAATGTGCGGGCTCGTTTCCGTACATCGCCGAGCTTGCGGGCGTGCCGATCGCGACCGGAATGCTCTTTAGCTACGACGATATCTGCATGCTCGCCGGTGCCAGCACCGTGCCCGAGGGCCGCAACAAAGGTGCTCAGACTGCTCTGCTAAATGATCGGCTCAACTTTGCGGCGTCACATGGATGCAAACTCGCGACCATGGGAGCATCTCCAGGCAGCACTTCGCAAAAGAACGCTCAGAAGAACGGTTTTCATATTGCATACACACGCACAAAGTGGCAAAAAATAAGCTAGCTCGCTGATCGAAACTCTGATCAAATAAACTTTAGGACGCCGCCGCAACCGTCGAAGCGAGAATAACGCCTACGCGTGCCGTGCATATACGACGAACCGTGAAAACTAAACTAAAAAGTGCTCCGTTGCTGCTGATCCTGATCGTGCTATTCGCGGGCCATGTTCCGGCGCAGGTTACTTTTGAAGCGATTCCTAAAAAAGACGCCCCGAAATACAAATTCGATCTCGCACGCAATTTCTTCTCGTCAAAAGCGGTACAGCAAGCCGAGCTTAAAAAAGCTCTTCTCACGCTCACTGAACTCGAAAAATGCAAAGGCAAAGTCGCCGCTTCGGCTGACAATCTTTTGCGCTGTCTCGAGCTCGCCGATCGTGCCGATGTTGAGATATATAAACACGTCGCGTATTTTTCGCTGCAAAATGCGGTGAATACTAAGGACGAAACGAGTAGCGAGGAATCGTCTCGATTAAGCGCGGATCTGGAACGGCGTACGAGCTTTCTGCAGCAGGAATTGATGCGGATCGATGAACGGCAATTCGCGCGTTTTGCAGTGCAGAAACCTGCGTTGAAAGAGTACGCCTTCGTTATCGAATCCGCCCGCCGATTCGCTCCGCACACCTTATCTCTTAAGGAAGAAGAGCTGCTCAGCGAGATCGAGCCGCTGGCGAGCGACTGGACCGAAGCTCTTTTTCAGCGGGCCGTCGATCGTACTGATTGGGGAAAGATAAAGTCAGGCGACGGATCGCTCGATGTGTATCAGCAGTATCAAGAGATTGCAAACAGCCCGGACGCTACGGTTCGCGAACAAGGTTTTTACAAAACTTACGCCGCTCTCGCGTCGCAGCGAGACATTTACGCGTTTACGTTGACGCGGCTGATCAAGACGGCAGATCGGCTGGCCCGCGTTCGCAAATACCGAGACCGCGCCAACGAAGTTCACTTCGAAATGTTTCTCACGACCGCCGAAGTCCGAGCGATGTACGAGAAAATTGCCCGCACGGCCGACATATATAAGCGGTTTCAGCGGATGCGTGTCGAGCGTGTGAAAAAACAATCGGGCCTCGACGAAGTAAAATATTGGGACCGCAATCTTACGCCGAAAAACGCTCCGCTGCCGCGATTTACAATTGCCGAGACGACACGCATTTTGCAGGAATCGCTCGCGGTTCTCGGTCCTGAGTATTCCCGCGAATTATCTGACCTCATGGATCCCGCGAATGGGCGGCTCGACATTGTCGGCGGCGAAAATCGCCGTCCCGGAGCCTTTGCCAACGCGTCGGTAGCCGGATACAATAGCGTCTTTTTCAGTTTCAATTACGAAGGTTATTTCGACGACGTAGATGCTCTGGCTCACGAAGCCGGTCATGCGGTCCATTATCAATTACTCAGTAATAATCGCGTGCCCGCAGCCTACGGCGAAGGCCAGGCGTATTTTACAGAATCATTTGCGATGTTCAATGAGCTGGTCGTGATCGATCACCTTTATAATGCGGAAACCGATCTCGACCGAAAGATATATTTCCTCGAGCAGTTCATGACGTACGCTAATTTTCTTTACTCAAACACGGTTACCGCTGCGTTGGAACAGGAAATTTATGATGCGGTCGCGAGATCAGATGCATCTACAGCTGACGAATTTGACGCGATCACAAAACGCGTCGGTTCGCGGTTCTCGATCTGGTACGACAAACACGACGAACTAAAAATGCGTTGGATGGACATACACCATTTCTACGACGCTCCGATGTATTACCCAAACTACGTTTACGCCCAACTGCTCGCGCTCAAATATTACGAGATGTACAAACGCGATCCAAAAACCTTTGTCCCAAAATACTTAGCCCTAATGCGAAACGGTTTCAACGCCCCGCCGTCCGATCTATTGAAAAAATACCTATCGTTCGATCTCAAAGACCCGCAATTGGTTCCCAACGCCACCAATATCCTAAAGTCACGTTTAGATGAACTAGACAGTCTCTATAAGAAATAGAGTTACTGCCCTCTCCCAATTACTACGATCAAGAAGCCACATCGACATTGAAAGCCGACCCCAATCCAACGCCCAGAAATCCAATTCCATATCGCCTACACCCGCACGAAATGGCAGAAAATTAGCTAGATCTCCGAGTCCTAGAACTAGTTTCCAACGGAATAGCCGGAAAACCTTCACAGAAACAATAGCCGCCAATAGAAAAACTGCTAAAGGGCGATTCGCTTCATATCTATTAAGACATGATGCAAATCGCCCTTTTGCAGTTTCCGGATCGTGAGGAAACCCGAGACTGATATTACTTTAGCGTTTAAACAGATTTATCACCGTGATCTACCTCACACAACGGCGGTATTTTTAAAAAAATAACATTTTTTCTCAGATGTAAGGGAGCATTTTACCTATTGCAAATTCAAAATTCTGTGGTAACATTTCCGTGAATTTCTTTTCGAATTCACCTCACGCCACCTGGAATTGACTGGCATTCCTTTCCTTCTGACGTCTTGCTCACGGACCAAGGGGGAAAATTGATGAATGACAATTCCTTAGTCGTATTCAAAAACCATATTTTAAATTCGCTTCCGGCGAAAGATTTGGAACGATTGCTGCCATGTTTGGAAAGGATGGATCTTTCACTGCGACAAGTGATCTACGAACCCGAAGACGAGATAACGCACGTTTATTTTCCTGAAACTGCGATGTTCTCTGTCGTCGCTCATAGTCGCGATGGCGCCAGCACAGAAGTCGCTGAGATCGGCGTCGAAGGAGCACCGGGCGTTTCAGTCGCTCTCGGTTCTCAAACGACGCCCTACGGAAAGATAGTTCAGATCGCCGGCACAGGATATAGAATGCGGGCTCAGGATTTTCGCGATGAGATCGATCGCGGCGGCCCGCTGCTGAAACTCACACTAAAATTCTTGAATAAACTAATAATACAGATCAGCCAGACATCGCTTTGCAATCGTCTCCATCCCGTTGATAAGAGGCTTTCAAAATGGCTGCTAATGCGAAACGATCGGCTAAAGAGTAATGAACTAAGTGTAACTCAGGAATACGTCGCAGAATTGCTCGGCACATCCCGCGAAAGCATAACCATAGCCGCGATCCAACTTCAGAAAAAAGGCTACATCATACACTCACGCGGAAAATTAACCATCACCGATCGCCCCGCGCTCGAAGCCTTCTCCTGCGAATGCTACTCCGTAATAAAAACCGCCTACACCGAACACAACGAGTAGATATCGAAAACCAATCCAAGTCGTGTCGACGTATACAGTTGATCCTAAACCGACGCCCCAAGTAGACCAATTCCGAATCGCCAATGCGCGGACTAAATGTCAATTGACGGACTAAGTCAGCTTTCGCGAGACGACGATCGTTGGTGGTTCAGCGGCTAGGTCGTTGACGGTGGCGAAGAAGTTCTTGACGTAGTCGTATTCGAAATGTTGGTCGATGGCGGCTTTGTCGGTCCAGGTCTCGTACCAGGCGAAAACGGTCGGGTCTTCGACGGATTGGTGGACGTCGTAGCTGATGCAGCCGGCCTCGGCACGCGACGGTTCGACGATGGCGAGAGCGGCGGCCTTGATCTGCTCGACGGCGTCGTCTTTTACCTTCAGTTTTGCGACAAGTGTTAGATTATTATTCATAAAATTAAGCCCTCAAATCGGCCAGTTTTGCCTTTTGAAGCGAACATTATCGCTGTATAATCGCAATATCTCAACTGAAGACAACGTTTACGGAACAATATTATGAACAAGATCAGTTTCATCCTGGTCGCCGTTTTTGCCTTTGCGGTTTCGACGCTCGGGCAGAGTAAGGTCGAGGCGTTCGACGCATATGTCGAGGCTTCGCGAGCGGACTGGAACGTGCCGGGACTGTCGATCGCGGTAGTCCAGGACGGTAAGGTCGTGCTGTCAAAAGGCTACGGCGTTCGCGAGCTTGGTAAAGGCGATAAGGTCGATGCGCAGACGCTGTTCGGCTGTATGTCCACGACAAAAGCGATGACCGCGGTTGCTCTAGGAATGCTCGTCGACGAGGGAAAGGTCGCGTGGGACGACAAGGTGACTAAGCATCTTCCAGGCTTTCGGGTCGATGACCGATATGTTACCGGCGACATTCGCGTCCGAGACCTTTTGACGCATAACACCGGTATTGGGAATACCGACTTTCTATGGGCATTGACACCAGAGCTGTCGCCGAACGACATCGTCAAGCGGATGCAGTACGCCAAGAATGAGTATCCGCTTCGCGGCGGTTTTGTTTATCAAAACATCATGTACCTCGTCGCCGGACAGGTGATCGAAAAAGCTAGCGGCATGCCGTGGGAAGATTTCATGGCCAAGCGGGTTTTCGCTCCGTTGGGAATGACGAATACGTATGCCAACCCGACCTTGTCGTTGGGATATGCGAATCGCTCGGCACCGCATTATGAGATCAAGGGCAAAATTCAGCCGATACCAGAACTGATCGCCGATCCTGTCGGCCCGGCCGGTTCGGTATGGTCGACGTCGGACGACATCGCAAAATGGATCAATTTTATGCTCGGCAATACGACGGTCGGTGGTAAGGAACTACTGAAAATGGCGACGTATAAGGAGATGCTGCGGCCACAGGTGGTCATTCCGCCCGGAGAATTTTATCCGACCGAAAAGCTCACAAAACCTCACTGGACGACCTACAGCCTGGGCTGGTTTCAACACGATTATCGCGGTGAAATGGTAAGTTTTCACACCGGCAGCCTCGACGGGCGAACCGCGATCATTGGGCTGATACCGGACAAGAAACTCGGTATATACATTTTCGGAAATCTAGACCACGCCGAGGTTCGGCACGCATTGATGTACAGGGCGTTCGATGTCTTTGGCTTTGGCGACAACAGCCGCGACTGGAGCACCGAAGCCAAGGCAATGTACGACGGCCTGGCGGCTGACGGTAAAAAGCGGGTTAATGAACTCAAGGCTAAGCGCAAATTGAACACCAATCCGAGCCTGCCGCTCGCATCTTACATCGGCAAATACGCCGATCCATTCTACGGTGAAATGGAAGTGGTTCTTGCGGGCAATGTTCTGAAGATGAACGTGAGCCGAGACCTGTCGGCGACCCTTGATCATTGGCATTTCGACACGTTCATGGGCACTTGGAATAAGCCCTGGTGGGACGAAGAGGCCATTGTATTTCGGCTCAATGCCGTCACAGGCGAGGTGGAATCGCTCGACGTTGGCGGTATGGTATTCAAGAAAATGCCTGCGGCAAAGTAGTTCAATCTAAAATATCACTATGAAGATCATTCTCAGCTTAGTGCTTCTTTTACTCCTGTCCATATGTTCGTTTGCTCAAGCGAAATTTGATGTCATCATTCGCGGCGGCCTGGTGTACGACGGTTCGGGCAGCAAGCCTATAAAGGCTGACGTTGGTATCGTTGGTGACAAGGTCGCTAAGATCGGCGATCTTTCGAAAGCGAAGGCGACGACCATCGTTGATGCCACTGGGCTGGCAGTTTCGCCAGGATTTATCAACATGCTGTCGTGGTCAACTGAGTCCTTTTTGGTCGACCCGCGTTCGCTTGGCGAGTTGAAGCAAGGCGTGACCACGCAGATCATGGGCGAAGGTTGGTCGATGGGGCCGCTCAACGGCGTGATGAAAAAGCAGATAGTGGCTGACCAAGGTGACCTGAAATGGGACCTTGCGTGGACTACGCTTGCCGAGTACTTGCAGCATTTAGAGAAAAAAGGAGTGTCGCAAAATGTCGCTTCGTTTGTCGGAGCGACGACGATCAGGATGCACGTTCTAGGCGAGGGCGATGTTCAGCCAACCGCTGCACAGATGCAGCAGATGCGGGATCTTGTTGAGAAAGAGATGCGTGCTGGAGCGCTTGGGATCGGGACTTCGCTGATCTATGCACCGGCATTTTATGCAAAGACCGAAGAGATCATTGAACTGTGCAAAGTCGCCTCAAAATATAAGGGCAAATACATATCGCACATGCGAAGCGAAGGCAACCGTCTCGAAGAAGCCGTCGATGAACTGATCCGCATTTCTCGCGAAGCCAATATCCCCGCTGAGATCTATCACCTGAAAGCCGCGGGCAAAGACAATTGGCACAAAATGGATAAGGTCATCGCAAAGGTCGAGGCCGCTCGGAAACAGGGCCTCAAGATCACCGCCGATATGTACAACTATCCTGCAGGAGCAACGGGACTCGAAGCATCGCTGCCACCGTGGGTGCTTGATGGTGGCTACGCAGAACTATTCAAGCGTATCCAAGATCCTGAAACACGAAAAAAGATTCTCGATGAAATGCGGACGCCGACCGACAAATGGGAGAATCTTCGCCTCGCAGCCGGTTCGCCTGAAAGATTGATATTGGTTGGTTTCAAGAGCGACAAACTCAAGCCGCTGACCGGCAAAACGCTCGGCGAGGTTTCGCGAATGCGAGGCACCGATCCGGAGAATACGATCCTCGATCTCGTTCTGGAAGATCAATCACGCGTTGGTACCGTCTATTTCTTGATGGACGAGGAGAATATCAAGAAACAGATCAAGATACCGTGGGTTTCCTTTGGTTCCGATGCCGAATCGATCGCGCCTGAGGGCAATTTTCTAAAATCGAATCCGCACCCGCGTGCGTATGGCAACTTCGCTCGGCTTCTCGGAAAGTACGTTCGTGACGAGAAAGTGATCTCGCTGGAGGAAGCCGTTCGACGGCTGACGAGCCTCCCTGCCGGAAATCTCGGGCTCGACCGTCGCGGTGCGCTCAAGAAAGGCTATTTCGCCGATGTCGTGATATTCGATCCGGCAATGATCGCAGACAAAGCGACATTTGAAAAACCGCACCAATTCGCCGTCGGCGTTCGGGATGTGTTTGTTAACGGTGTTCAGATGTTAAAAGACGGCAATCACACAGGCAAATTCTCAGGCCGGGCGATCTACGGCCCAGGCAAAGTGAATTAGTATGATCGATACCATTCAACACGAAGACGGCCGCGTCGAGCTTAATGCCGACGCGGAAGAGAGCATTCGCTCGTCGCCGCTTTATAACGAAGATCTAGCTCCGGTTCCTGTGAGCGAGCGGAATTGGACGACGTATAATTACGCCGCTTTGTGGATATCGATGGCGCATTGCATACCGACGTATATGCTCGCGTCGGGGCTGATCTCGGCCGGAATGAATTGGTGGCAGGCTCTATTTACGATCCTGCTCGGCAACGTGATCGTTCTTGTGCCGATATTGCTTAATTCACACGCCGGAACGAAATATGGCATTCCGTTTCCCGTATTTGCGAGAGCGAGCTACGGAACCATGGGCTCGAACTTTCCTGCGATACTTCGTGCGATAGTCGGCTGCGGATGGTTTGGTATCAACGCGTGGATCGGCGGACAGGCTTTACAAACGCTGTTCGGAGCGATAATTCCAGATTGGGCGCCGCTGCTCGGTGACAAGATCGGCGGGCATTATCCGACCGAATGGCTCGCGTTCCTGATATTTTGGGCGATGAATATCGCGATCGTTTATCGAGGAATGAATCTGCTTCGCCACGTCGAGAATTGGGCCGCACCGTTCGTGCTGATAATGACGGCGGCGTTATTGGGCTGGATCGTCTGGGCCGCGGGCGGCGTCGGAACTTTGTTAGAAGATCACGGGAAGTTTAATACGTTTGGCGAGTTTTTCCCTGTATTTATGCCGAGTCTGACGGCGATGATCGGATTTTGGGCGACGCTGAGTTTGAACATGCCTGACTTTACGCGGTTCGGGAAAAGTCAGCGTGAACAAACGGTCGGTCAGGTCGTTGCTTTGCCGACGACGATGGTTATCTTTGCTGCAATGGGCGTAATAATTACATCAGCTGCACTCGTCGTTTTCCCAAACATGGACCCGAAAGAGGCTTGGGATCCGGTGAAGCTCGTCGGGCAATTCTCACAGCCTTTGGTCGTTGCGGTTTCGATGTTCACGGTCGTTGTCGCGACTTTGTCCGTGAATATTGCGGCTAATGTCGTGTCACCGGCAAATGATTTTGCGAATGCATTCCCAAAGTACATTTCGTTCCGCACCGGCGGTTTGATGACAGGAATTATCGGCATTCTGATGATGCCGTGGAAACTGCTCGCCGATCCGAGCGGTTATATTTTCGGCTGGCTCGTCGGTTACAGCGGCGGGCTTGGCTCGATCGCGGGCGTGCTGATAGCGGACTATTGGTTTGTGCGGCGGAAGAACCTGAATCTCGGTGACCTTTATCGCAGCGACGGCGAATATCGCGGTTGGAATTTGCGGGCTGTAGTTGCGACACTTTTGGGTTGCTTTTTTGCGTGGATAGGGTTGATAATTCCAAGTCTCAGTGTGCTTTACGATTACGGTTGGTTTATTGGTTTTGGCGTCGCGTTTGCGGTGCATTGGCTGCTGAGCAGAACTGTTTCTAATGAAGAATAAGATCAAGATATTGGCGGTTGCGGTTATTTGCGGTGTGGCTTTGTTGAGTTTCGCCGGTTCGCGGCAGCTTGCGCAGACGGCGAATCCGCCAGTTGAGACTGCGGGGCAGAAATTTAAAAACATCAAAGTTCTAAACGACATGCCCGCCGATCAGATGGGCAAGGTGATGAACATGATGTCGGCGTCGCTCGGCGTTGACTGCAAAATGTGCCACGCGTCGAACGATAAGGATTTTGAAAAAGACGGAAACGAACACAAAGACATCGCCCGCGAGATGATCAAGATGACGTTTCAGATCAATAAGAACTTTTTCGAAGGCAAGACCGAAGTTTCGTGTAACACCTGTCACAACGGCAAAGAGCGTCCTGTTTCGACACCAAATCTCAATCCAACCGAACACGCAACGCGTCCGAAACAACCTGACGTAAAGCCGACGATCGATCAGATATTGGCGAAATATGAATCGGCTCTTGGCGGTAAAGAGAAACTCGCGATGATCAAGAATCGAACGGTAAACGCTCTGCGACTCGAGCCCGACGGCAAGACGATCGAGCCGGAAACGGTCACGCAATCCGGGAAGAATTTCCGCGTCGAGACCAAGTACGGTAACTACGTTGCCGCTGGAATATTTGCCGGAAAGGGCGTCAAAAAAACCGCCGGTGGCTCTGCGATCGAATTGAAACCTGACGAAGCGGAGCAGATCAAACGCGAAGCTCAGCTTTTCGCAAACGCCGATCTCAAAGCCGTCTACGCGAAACTCGACTATCGCTTCATGGACAAACTCGACGGCCGCGAAGTTTATTTGGTGCTGGGAACGCTTGCCGACAATTCGCGTGAACGGCTGTTCTTTGACGTTGCGACAGGCTTGCTCGTTCGCAGGATAGCAACGACCCCGACCGTTCTCGGTGCGTTTCAATATCAAGTAGATTATTCAGATCACAAAGATTTTGGCGGCGTAAAGTTGCCGGTCTCCACGCGATTCGCGGTGCCAGCGATCAGTTGGACGAGGAAGATATTGGATGTTAAGACGAATGTTCCCTAGGGAATAGATACTGAATGAGCGCTGAGGGCTGGACACCAGGAAAGTTAGTTTTGATGGCTATCGTCGGAGTACTTTCCGTCACAGGCGTTAGTTTGTGGATCATTGGAATGTATCGTATGAAGTATGGCAACGGCGAAAGTGTCGCATACTTTTTGGTCACTGGGGCAGCTCTTCATCTTTTGGGCTTAGGAGTAATACCAAAGCTCGCACAACGATATTATTTAAAAAAGGACGAAAATTGGTATGTCACGAATAGTAAAAGCCGGCCTGATACAGGCTCATAATGTTGCACCGACCGATGCGCCGATCCCGGAGATACGGCAGGCGAATATCGATCATCAGATGAAGTTTGTCGAGGAAGCTGCGAGGCAGGGCGTGCAGGCTTTGTGTTTCCAAGAGATATTTACGACGCCGTATTTCTGTGCCGAGCAGACTACGCGTTGGTACGAGGCTGTCGAGCGTATTCCCGACGGCCCGACCGTTAAGCTGATGCAGGATGTCGCAAAACAATACGGCATGGTTCTCGTCGTGCCGATCTATGAGGAAGAGCAAACGGGCGTTTATTACAATTCGGCGGCAGTGATCGACGCTGACGGTAAGTATCTCGGCAAATATCGCAAGACGCACATTCCGCATGTCGCTCCTGGTTTTTGGGAGAAATTCTACTTCCGTCCGGGCAATCTCGGCTATCCGTGTTTTGACACCGCGTTTGCCCGCATCGGCGTCTATATCTGCTACGACAGGCATTTTCCCGAAGGAGCAAGATGCTTGGGCCTCAACGGTGCCGAGATCATTTTTAATCCGTCGGCAACCGTCGCCGGTTTGAGCGAGTATCTATGGAAGCTGGAGCAGCCTGCGCACGCGGTTGCGAACGGCTACTTTGTCGGTGCGATCAATCGCGTAGGGACTGAGGCGCCGTGGAACATTGGTGAATTTTACGGACAATCATATTTCTGTGATCCGAGAGGCCAGATGCTCTCCGTTGGAACCCGCGATCAAGACGAGCTTGTCGTCGCCGATCTCGACATGGACAAGATCAAGGAAGTTCGCAACACGTGGCAATTTTTCCGCGACCGCAGACCTGATGCGTACGGGGCAATTGTCGCGGATTAGACTATGGCAAACGAATATTGTACACCGCTCGACATAACACAGATCGAGCGAAATTTTGCCGAGATCAATCCGGCGATGTCGGTTCCTGAGGCTTTGCAGGAGGCGAGTCGTTGTTTGTATTGCTACGACGCGCCGTGTATGCATTCATGCCCGACGCATATAGATGTGCCGGGATTTATCAAGAGGATCGCGAGCGGAAACGTTACCGGTGCGGCAAAGCTGATATTTGATGCCAATCCGATCGGAGCTTCGTGCGCTCGTGTTTGTCCGGTCGAGGTTCTTTGCGAAGGTGCGTGTGTCGAGAAAACGCTCGTCAAGAAACCGATCGAGATCGGTCGTTTGCAGCGTTTTGCGACAGATCATGCTTTGTCTGGCGGTAAGCAGATATTTGAGAAAGGCGAATCGAACGGTAAGTCGGTTGCAATTATCGGAAGCGGTCCAGCCGGACTTTCATGTGCGTCGTATCTCGCTAGACTTGGCTACGATGTGACCGTTTACGAGAAACGTGCGAAGGCAGGCGGGCTTGATACTTACGGAATGGCGGAGTATAAGATGCCGCAGACGGTGTCGCTGTCGGAGGTTGAGCAGGTTGAAAAACTTGGCGTAAAGTTCGTGTTAAATTCGGAGATAGGTGAAGAGCAGGCTGGCAGACTGCGGTCCGGCCACGATGCGATCTTTCTTGCGACTGGTCTTGGCGCAACGAATCGGCTGGGCATTCCGGGCGAGGAACTCGACGGTGTTGTTGATGCATTGGCGTTTATCGAGCAGGTCAAAACTCGCGATTGGAAGTCGGTGCCTCTCGGTCAAAATGTCATTGTGTTAGGTGCAGGAAACACTGCGATCGATGCCGTTACTCAGGCCAAGCGCCTTGGTGCCGAGAAGGTCACGCTGGTTTATCGCCGCACCGAGAAAGACGCGCCGGCGTACGAGTACGAGATGGAACTGGCGCGCAAAGACGGAATCGAATTCCGTTGGCGGACGACGCCGGTTGAGATACTGGGCGACGGACGAGTTGCCGGTTTGCGAATTTCCGATTCGGACGGTACGGTCAGCGATATCGCTTGCGACCAAGTGATCAAGGCCATTGGTCAGACGAAGATGTCGAGGTTCTACAACGACGTCATAGGCATCGAAACCGACGAAAAAGGCCGCGTGAAGGTAAACGAGAAAATGCAGACTTCCGATGCGAAGGTCTTCGCGGGCGGCGATTGTGTTAACGGCGGTGCAGAAGCTGTCGATGCCTCGCAAATGGGCAAGCACGCCGCGATGGGCATTCACGAGATGCTGACGGGCGAGAAAGTAGAGTTCGCCGGTGCGATCCTTCGCGAACCGCCAAAGGCACCGGTCGATCCGAATCCACACTAGTAATATGGCTGATCTGACAACAAATTTTGCAGGGATCAAATCTCCTAATCCGTTTTGGCTCGCGTCGGCGCCGCCGACGAATATGGGTTCGATGATCGAGCGGGCGTTTGATGCCGGTTGGGGCGGAGCTGTGTGGAAGACGCTGGGTGAGCCCATTACGAATGTGTCTTCGCGGCTGGCCGGACTCGATAGCGGACCGACGCGGCTAATTGGACTTAACAACATCGAGCTGATCACCGACCGGCCGCTTGAGGTCAACCTCAAGGAGATGGCCGAGTGTAAGCGAAAATACCCGAACCATGCAGTCATCGCTTCGCTGATGGTCGAATCGAAAAAAGAGGCTTGGCAAGAGATCACGAAGCGAACGCAGGACACGGGTTGTGACGGTTTCGAACTCAACTTCGGCTGTCCGCACGGCATGTCCGAACGCGGTATGGGAGCCGCGATGGGACAGGTCCCCGAGTACACGTGCATGGTGACCGAATGGGTGAAAGAGGTTGCTGAAATTCCGGTCATAGTCAAACTTACGCCAAACGTCACGCACATTGTGCCGCCCGGACGTGCCGCTCAGAATGGCGGTGCCGATGCCGTGTCGCTGATAAATACGATCAACTCGGTGATGGGCGTAGATGTCGATACGCTCGTGCCGTATCCGAATGTGAACGGCATGGCGGCTCACGGCGGCTATTGCGGCACTGCGGTAAAACCGATCGCCCTCAACATGGTTTCCGAGCTTGCTCGCGACGCTGAGTTCAATATTCCTATCTCGGGAATCGGAGGAATCAACACCTGGCGTGACGCGGTTGAATTTATGCTGCTAGGTGCGGGCAATGTTCAGGTCTGTACGGCGGTTATGCACTATGGCTATCGCATTGTCGAAGACATGATCGACGGCCTAAACACCTACCTCGATTCCAAAGGCTATGCGTCAGTCGGTGACATCGTCGGCAAGTCTGTAAACCGTGTGACCGACTGGGGAAACCTTGACTTGAACTATGTAGTTAAGGCCCACGTTAACGAAGATAAGTGCGTTCAATGCAACCTCTGCTACGTCGCATGCGATGACGGTGCGCACCAGTCGTTCGTATTCCGCGAGACCGACGGTAAGCGCTATCCGTACGTCGTCGAAGAGGAATGCGTCGGCTGCAACCTCTGCTATCTCGTCTGCCCGTCGCCCGGAGCAATCACCATGGAACGCCGCGACGCCGGCGGCCCAACACAAAGCTGGCGTGAACGCACAAACGGACAATGAACGACAAGAGAGCAATGCTTATGCATTTTCTGGCGGCTTTGGCGTATAGGACGCAGAAAGCTGTTCGAGATGCACCGTCGGATTTTGGCGACTTTACGGTGGGGAATTTGGTTCGCTCGCCGAAGGAACTCGTCTGTCATATGACAAGCGTGACAGGCTACGCGGCGACATTTTTCACCGGCGGAACTTTTTGGCCCGAGCCGCTGTCAACCTTGGATGCCGAACTTGAGCGCTTTCACTCAACCCTCGAACTACTATCCAAACACATTTCAGACGGCGACGACTTTCTCGACATCATGACCGAGGAAAAGATGCTCCAAGGACCGCTCGCCGATGCGATGACGCACGCCGGGCAACTTGCGATGCTTCGACGAATCCACGGTGCTCCGGTTGCTCCTGAAAATTTTATTTACGCCAACATCGACTCCGCAAATCTAACGTCCGACCAGCCTGAGGCAGTTCGTCCTGACGAGAATTGGAAAGAGCGACTCTAGATCGAGCCTTTTTCCAGTGCTGAATTCGCAATGCGTCCCAAACTTGCGACAAAGTGATTGAAGTTTGCGAAGCGTATGTCTTTGGTAAACCCCTTAGCATATCTCGCGTAGATCTGTTGTGCGATCACTGCGATCTTGAATGTGCCGAAGACGTAGTAGAACAGCATGTCGGGAGCCTTGCGTTCCAAAATATCGAAGTACATATCGACAAGCTGCTGACGCGATATGTTCTCCATTAGAACTTTTGGATTGAACGGCATCGACATCAGTTGGTCGCCGACCTCCGGCGACATCCAATAGCCGAGCGTCGTGCCGAGGTCCATTAGCGGGTCGCCGACGGTGACCATTTCCCAATCTAGAACGGCCGTGATCTTTGTCAGATCATTTGGATCTAGCATCACGTTATCGAATTTGTAGTCGTTGTGAACTAGCGACGCTCCGGATTCGACGGGAATGTTTTCGTTCAGCCAGACAATGGTTGTTTCGATCGCGTCCCAGTCGTCGGTCTTTGCAGCGAAGTAGCGTTTCGTCCAGCCTTCGACCTGACGACGATTGTAGCCTTCGGGATTGCCAAGGCTTCCGAGACCAGCGGCTTGGTAGTCGATCGAGTGTAGGTCGACCAGATTTTGAATAAATGCGCGACAGACGTCGGTCTGTAGTTGCGAATTCGCGCCTAAAGCCTCAGGCGAACGGCCTCGGATCACAAGGCCGTTTCGGCGTTCCATCAAATAGAAGTCGGTACCAATGACATTCGCGTCATCGCAGAAGAGCAGCGGTTTTGGCGCCGGAGAGTAGATTGATGAGAGTTTGGAAAGCACATCGAACTCACGCTTCATATCGTGAGCGGACTTCACGGTGTTCCCGAACGGCGGGCGGCGAAGAACATACTCATCTTCGCCGATCCGAACCAAGTACGTCAGATTTGAGCTGCCGGCCGGGAACTGCTCTATCGAGAGGTCTTTGTCGGAGCCCAAACGGTCACTGAGGTATTCAGCCAAGCGCGAGTGGTCTAGTTCCTCGCCGCTCCTGACCTCGATAGTTTTATCCATTCGATGATCTAATTACCGACTTTTACGGATAATGTAAATGTGGCTCCTGATGTGCCGCGAACTTCGATGGTGAATTCTTCGAATTCGAACATCTTGTCGAGCTTTGTTTGATTCTCGTAAACGTTCGAGCCGGTTTCGTCGGAGGCACCGTCTTGAACGTCAAATCTCGCCATATTATCCGACGATTGCAAATTGATACGCGTTCGTTGACCCTCGTCAACGGTTATCGTGTAGATAGTGCAGCCGCCTGTCTTGCCGGAGACGGTCGCGGCTCCGTTAGTGAGCTTTACGTTCTTTGCTACACAGTTCTGGCTATAAGAACTCATGGCAAAACCAAGCATTAGTGCAAAAGTAACCGTAAGAAGTTTGATCGAGTGTTTCATAAGTAAATGAGTAGTTGGACAATCTTAACCGCTCTTGAAACAGGCTTCAAGGCTCACGCATAATGCATAGTAAATCAAGCTATCAAATGTTGTGATAACCTATCGAAAACCATGAACCTAAATTATTCAGAGCGATCGTCAGAACTTCGGATGCGGCTTTCGGCATTTATGGATGCACACATTTATCCAAACGAAGCGGCTTTTATTGAAGAGATCGAAACCAGCGAACGTTGGCAGCCGAGCAAGTTGATCGAGGAGCTGAAATCAAAGGCCAAAGCTGACGGTTTGTGGAATCTCTTTTTGCCGAGCGAATCCGGCCTGACGAATGTCGAATACGCAGGGTTGGCAGAGACCATGGGCCGTGTGACGTGGGCGAGTGAGGTTTTTAATTGCTCGGCACCCGACACGGGCAATATGGAAGTTCTGCATATGTACGGTACTGACGAGCAGAAAGGGAAATGGCTCGAACCATTACTTGCTGGTGAGATACGCTCGTGTTTTTCGATGACCGAGCCTGAGGTTGCTTCGTCGGACGCGACGAATATTGAATCGTCGATCGTCCGCGACGGAGATACATATATATTGAATGGACGAAAATGGTGGTCAACGGGCGGCGGCGACGCGAGATGTAAGCTCTCGATATTCATGGGCAAGACCGATCCGAAAGCCGCTAAGCATCTTCAGCAGTCGATGATCCTCGTGCCGATGGACACGCCGGGCGTTACGGTCAGGCGAATGCTCAATGTGATGGGCTTCGATGATGCGCCGAATGGACATGCCGAAATAACGTTCGAGAATGTACGAGTTCCGGCGTCGAACATCCTACTCGGCGAAGGTCGTGGTTTTGAGATCGCCCAAGGCCGACTTGGACCCGGACGCGTCCATCACTGCATGCGGCTGATCGGCGTTGCGGAGCGTTCGCTCGAACTAATGTGCGAACGTGCAAATTCGAGAACTGCATTCGGAAAAGCGCTCGCAGAACAGGGAAGCATCCGCCAGCAGATCGCCGAGGCTCGATGCTCCATCGACCAGGCTCGCCTGCTTGTATTGCGAACGGCTTGGCTAATGGACACGGCCGGAGCCAAGGCGGCTCGTCGTGAGATCGCGATGATCAAGGCCGTCGTTCCGCGAATGGCGATCAATATCATTGACCAAGCAATTCAGGTTCACGGCGGGGGCGGCGTGTGTCAGGATTTTCCGCTCGCACAGTTCTGGATCTATGCCCGTTCGCTGAGGCTCGCTGACGGTCCTGATGAAGTTCATCTCGAGTCGATCGCACGTATGGAACTCCGCCTTTGATCGAGAATCATTCAGTTTGACCGAAACCCCATAAATCAACCTGACAAATAATTGTGCAAATTGATGTTAAACAACGTAAAAAAGTGTTGACACAGATTGTGCATTCCTGTAACTTTGAAATGTAGCGACCCAACAGGTCACTCACCCTTCGCCACCATATGCGACAAAGTTTTCTTGAAAACGCACGTTTCGACTCCAAAACATCGGGATCGGGACATCCGGGAAGCAGCTTGCCTAAGACACCGACCGCTAGCTAGATCCAATCGAAAGTTCGTCCCGAAGACGCGTAAATTCAGAAGGTGGCATTAGATCTTCAGAATCGTCTAGGCACAGCCGACCCCGGAGCGATCAAGAAAAAAACTTAAAAGACGACCGACATTGAGGTCACACTAAGGAGCAAATAAAAATGCTGTTCGGTAAGAAAAAAGGCGTAGCCGGTTTGGACATAGGTTCGAGCTCGATCAAGATGGTCGAACTCGACGGTAAGCCAAACAACCTTAATCTTGTTAGCCTCGGATTTGAAAATCTTCCGGGCGATACGATCATTGATGGCCAGATCATGGAGCTCAATGTAGTTTCCGACGTGATCCAGAGCGTCTGCACGAATCACCAGGTTTCGGCTGAACAGGTCGTCACCGGCGTTAGCGGACATTCGGTTATCATAAAGAACATCGTTCTGCCGCCGATGAGCCGCGAGGAACTCGAAGAGTCGATCGACTGGCACGCTGAAGAGCACATTCCTTATGACCTCGCAGACGTGAGCCTTGATTACCAAGTCACCGGCGAAGATGCCGACTCGACAAATGTCCTCATCGCTGCCTGCAAACGTGAGCGCATCGACAATATCAAACAGGCGATCCAACTTGCCGGCAAACAGCCGGTTGTGATCGATGTCGATACTTTTGCTCTGCAGAATTGCTACGAAGCGAACTACCTTCCAGAGGAAGACGATGTAGTGACACTTCTTAATATTGGTGCTTCGACGATGAATGTAAATATCGTCAAAGGCACTCGTTCACTGTTTTCGCGTGACATCACCGTAGGCGGCAGCCAGTTCACCGACGTGTTGCAGCGAAGCTTGGGACTCAATTTCCAGCAGGCCGAGGCTGTAAAACGCGGTGTCAACGACGTAGTCGAAGGCATCGAGGAAAAAGCCATCGAGCCGTTGATGAACAATGTTACCGAGATCGTCGCGATGGAAATTCAGAAAACATTCGATTTCTACCGTGCAACAACCGACGACAACGAGACGCAAGTTCAAAAGATCTTGATCTCGGGCGGCGGTTCGAAGCTACTCGGGCTTCGCGAAGAGCTTTCGCAGCGTTTGGAATTGCCGGTCGAAGTTCTCGACCCGTTCCGCAACATAAAAGTTGATACAAAAAAATTCGACCCTGAATATCTGAGCGAGATCGTACCGGAAATGGCTGTCGCAGTCGGTTTGGCGATCAGGGGAGTGTAAACAAATGATCAAGATCAATCTACTAGAATCAGTCACCGAACGTCAGGGCGGCACAGTCGCCTCAGTCGACAAGAAGATAGCCAGCCCCGCAGCTCGACTTGCGGTCATGGCGCTCGTCGTCGGGTTCCTGACCGTGGCCGTCATCGGATGGGATATCATCAGCACGCAGTGGACAAAGGCCGACCTTGAGAAGCAGCACGCAGAACAAAAGCAGATCGAAGCCGACCTTGCCGTAGTTATCGCAGAGCAGAAAGAGCTCGAACAGAAGATCCAGAATATCGATCTTCGCATTACAGCGATCAAGAATCTGCGAGCTTCACAGGCAGGCCCAAGTGCTGTACTCGATGCAATTCGGGAACGAATCGCGATGGTTCCGGGGCTCTATATCGAATCAATCGAGCAGCAGGGCGAACAAGTGACCTTTAGAGGTAACTCACCCGATGAGTCTCAAGTAACACAGTTCGGACGCAGTCTTGAATTCTCGAACGGACTCTTTTCAAACCTGAGTATCGAGACGTCTCGAGCCGATATTACAAATGAAGCGGCACCTCAGAAGGTAAATGCCGCCGGCGAGTCACCAAAGGTATCCATAGTGAACTTCACTGTGAAGACCGCCTACACGCCGACAAAGGCTGGAAATCTGAACGGTACCGTTCAAACCGCAACGGCAGCACCTGGACAGACCGCCGCTCCTGCTCAGCCTGCCCAAGTAGCAAAGAACTAACACTAGTCAATAGGTAAAACACCATGTTAGATAAATTCAAGAACCTCAAATGGCACTTCCAGCTGATGATACTCGTCGGAGTTGCCGCGTTCATGTACACGCTCGTTTGGTACTTCGTGACCAGTGAAACACGCGTCGAGATCGCAACGTTGACCGAACAGGTTGAACAGCTTCAGCAGAAGAATGAGACCGCACGGCTCGCGACACAGCGGATCAACGAGTTTCGTTCACTCTATGCAAGCAAGTCGGCTGAGTACGAAGAGCTCAAGGTATTACTGCCCGAGCAGCGAGAGATCACCAACGTACTTCAAGGCCTTCAAGATACTGCCAATGACAGCAAGCTGATCGTAATGCGATTTAGCCCACGCGATGAGACGCAGCAGGACATGATCATGGCAAAGCCTGTAGAAGTTGAGGTTGACAGCAATTTCAATAATCTGCGTGCGTTCTTTGATGCAATGGCAAAACTGCCGCGAATCGTGTCGATCACAGATTTCAAGTTGAATCAGCTTGATAAACAGACTGACAACAAGACGCTTCACGCACAGTTTCTATTGACCGCATATTACGCTGCTCCGACCGATCTAAACGCTAAACCGGCAACTCCGGGAGCGCCTGGAGCACCGGCACCTGCGGCAGCACCAGGAGCGGCTCCGGGTGCGGCACCTGTTCCTGCGGTTGCTACGGCTCCGCCAGCAAAATAGTCAACTCTCACGTGTCAAAGACCAAAACCACCAAAGCTATGATCATCCAAGCTTCAAATATCAAGACCCTTGCGAAAGTTACCTTCGCGGTTGTTGCATTACTCGCTTTTGGATCGCTAACCGAGACCAACGCTCAGCGCGATCCGTTCAAAAAGGCTGCATATCAGCAGAAACGGCCGACGGTCACTCCTTCTGCCGGCGGTGTTAAAAAAGCAGGGCCTGCGACGGTGCCCGCTACTTTCGGAGCACCGGCGATCGAAGCTCGCATCGAGTATTTCAAGATGCTGCGTCAAAAAGCTGCCGAGCAAGGTCAGCCTTTGCCGAAAGTAACCAGCGTGCTTACGGTCAATGAACTTGCCGTTACCGGCATCTTCAAGACGCCGCGTGGCTACGCCGCGATGGTCGAGGCAACACCGATCAAGCTTTCGTACACGATCTATCCGGGCGAAAAGTTTTTTGATGGACAGCTAGTTGCGGTCGAAGAGAACCGCCTAGTTTTCCGCAAAGTTACCAAAACCGCTCCCGGCAAGTTCGTTGCTTCGGTCGAGAACAAGCCTTTGCAGCAGTACAATCAAAAGGCTCAGATCCAAGGTACGGCACCAACGTCGTCGGATGAGAATAAGACACCGCAGGTCGCCGCAATGCCGGTTCCTGCTGTTGTCGCAGGCGCGATCGTGTCGCCGCTCGACGAGATGAACAACCCGCAGCCTGAGGCAAAGCCGACAGGCAAGAAAGGTGTTAAGTCTGCCAAGAATAAGAAATAGTCCCACGAATCAATCAAAAGGTTTCGGCCGTGAACCGGCCAATTTAGAAACGGAGGAAACATGAAATCTCTATCCATCATTAGTGCCTTGACGAAGCGAGTATCGCTCGCTTTGGTCATCACATCAGTTCTCGCGGTTTCGGCATTCGCTCAGCGTGTCGACCCTAGGAACGAAGGACTACGTTATGGCGATGCCGGTTTTCGCGGCGAGCCGATCAATCTGAGCGTCGTAAATGCCGACATTCGCGACATTCTCAGCTACATTACCGAACAGTACGGCATCAACTTTGTGATCGACAAATCGGTCAAAGAAGTGCCTGTCACTGTTAAACTCAACGAAGTTCCATGGAACGTCGCCCTCGATTCGGTGCTGCAATCGCAGTCGCTGAGTGCACAGGTGAACGGCAACATACTTCGCGTTGTTGACTCGTCGCAGCTCACCAAGGAGATCGAACTTCAAAAGATCATCACCGACGGAGCGATCGACGGAACCCCTCTGTATACGGAGTTCTTACGATTGAACTACGCTCGTGCGTCTGGAACACTTTCGGGTGATTCGGGCGGCAGCGGCCAGCTTACGACCGGAACTTCGGCTCAAAGCGGCGGCGGTTCGTCAGCAGGCGGCTCCGGCGGCGGTTCTGATCAAGGTATACTTGGAATCGTCAAGAAGCGTCTTTCACGTCGCGGAACAGTCGAGGTTGACGGTCGCAGCAACACGCTGATCATCACGGACGTCAAGCACAACATTGATGCGATCCGTCAGCTTGTGGCATACCTCGATCAGCCTGAACCGCAGGTCGAGATCGAAGCACGCATCGTCGTTGCTTCGCGAAACTTCAGCCGAGACATCGGCGTTCAGCTCGGAGCACTATTGACAGGACCTCGAGGCAGCGGTGCCGGCGGCGGAACGTTCGCTCCGATCCCTGTCGATCCGAGACTCAATGTTCCACCGAGCTTGCCTGAAGGCACGATCAACAATGCTCTCGGAGCACTCGGTAACTCAATTCTCAGCCTGACGACCGGTGTTCTCGGCACCGCTCAGCTCAGTGCAATGATCACGGCGGGCGAGCAGAAAGGCCAGGCAAAGGTCATCGCAACGCCGCGAGTCACGGCTCTTAACAACCGCCCTGCGGAGATCAAGAGCGGTGTCAAGATCCCAGTCACTACGGTTCAGCCAGGTGGCGGTGCCGGCGGCGGTGGCGGCGTTATTGCGACGACAACGTATGTTGACGTTCCGCTTCGACTTGCGATCACTCCGCAGATCACTGATCTTGGTACGGTCATTCTGAATGTCGTTGCTGAGAATAGCTCGACCGCAGCGATCGTTGGTTCGGTAGCTCCGGCTATCAACACGCAGAGCATGACGACACAGGTAACCGTTCCCGATGGTGGAACCACGGTTATCGGTGGAGTTCTGTTCGATGACGAACGAAACAGCAAAGACAGTACCCCAGGTCTTTCGCGTATTCCTATTCTGAAGCACCTCTTCGAACGCAAGAGCGTTCAGCGTAATACGAATGAGATCTTGTTCTTCATCACACCACGAATCACACGTCCGGAAACCTCAGCAGTGGTTCCAGGTGGAATGGCAAAGCCAGCTCCGATCCTGCAGCCGGTGCCGATGGGCAATCCGCCATCGAACTCGACGCGGAACGCAGAAACACCAACTCCGGTCGTACAAAGCCCGGTTCTCGGACGCCCTGAAGGCAGTTCGGAAGGAGATAAAAAGCCGTAGTTGAACTAGAACAAAATGTTTCTTCCTTTTGCCCGTTCGGAGAGATCCGAACGGGCATTTTCGTGTAGTAAGACAGGCTGCCTAGCCTGTCTTGGCAGCGTAAGAATTTAGCCACGAACTGACCCCAAAGACACGAACTAGATCAATT
>CALMPJ010000072.1 GCA_937871585.1 uncultured Acidobacteriota bacterium
GATTGAACGCACTGCGAAGAGCTATGTAACCGATACCCGGACGCATCATGTACGCTTCGCTGATCGATGGTTGCGAAACCGCGTCGCGAGTAATGTCAAATGTTTCAAGTTTACCGGTATGAAGGCGTTCGACCGTTATTCTAGCCAGCGTACCGCGTTCGCCGCGCAAATGGCTCCGAACTTCGCTAAACGGCTTACCAAGCATCGATTTGCCATTTACATCAACGATCTTGTCACCGTATCGAAGTCCCGCACGATGTGCCGGTGCACCATCGAACGTTGCCTTGATGTATGTAGCAATGAGATTGCCTTTTTCGTCAGAAAGATCTCCGATGGTGGCTCCGATCCCAAAGTATTGCGATCGCTGTTCGGTCTTAAACTGCTCAGTCTCTTTCGCATCATAGAAATTCGAATGCGGATCGAGCGTATGGAGCATTGAATCAACTGCGACCTTAATAGTGTCGATATAGTCTAGTTTGTTTCCCCGAACATGATTCTTTTCGATCAACGCAAGAGCTTCGCGCATTTCAGCGTTTACTTGCTCGACCGTAACGCTTTTCTTGCCGCTCGCCGGTTTCGACTGTGTCGGATCGGTTCTATCTGCCGAAGCGACCGTTCCCGTGCCTTGTGAAAGAACGGCTGCGGGCAACAAAAGAACCAGCGAAAAAAGAACTAAAAGATATTGTTTTGACTTCAAGATCATCTACCTCAGTGCTTGGCCTTCAAACTCACTTATCTCAAATAATAGCATTGGTTTGACGGAGTAGTCACGGTTTTAGTTGCCCGAATTGAGCGGTTGCAGAGTGCAGGCTTTAATCATTTCGGCATTTTCGTTAAACTCAAGTCTGCATTCGAGATCAAATGACGCCGCTATTAGAGATCACCGACCTTCAAACGCAGTTCCCAACGCGTCAGGGTCTTGTACGTTCTGTTGATGGCGTTAGTTTCTCTATCGATGAGGGCGAACTGCTAGGTATCGTTGGAGAATCGGGCTGCGGCAAGTCCGTGACCGCAATGTCGATCTTGAGGCTGATCTCTTCGCCGGGCAAGATCGCCGGCGGCTCGATCAAATTTAAGGGCGAGGAGCTTACTACAGCGACACCTGAGCGAATGCGCGAGATCCGCGGCGACGATATTGCGATGATCTTCCAAGATCCGATGACCTCGCTCAATCCGGTTTACACGGTCGGCGAGCAGATCGCTGAGGCTTTGCGATTACATCGAAAACTTGACAAGAAAGCCGCGTGGAGCGCCGCGATCGACGCAATGCGTGAGGTTGCTATACCCTCACCCGATCGTCGCGCTAATGACTATCCGCACCAACTTTCCGGCGGAATGCGTCAGCGTGTGATGATCGCGATGGCATTGGCTTGTGACCCCGAGCTTCTGATAGCCGACGAGCCTACCACTGCGCTGGACGTGACGATACAAGCTCAGATCCTTGAACTGCTCGACGGCCTTCGCAAAAGTCGAAAGCTTGCGGTTCTGCTCATTACGCATGATCTCGGCGTCGTCGCAGAGGTTGCTGACCGTGTTTGCGTCATGTACACCGGCAAGATAGTTGAGGAGGCACGTGTCGATGAGCTATTTGCCGATCCAAAGCATCCGTACACACGCGGATTGTTAAATTCGGTGCCAAAGTTGACCGAAGTCGGAGCTCAAAAAACAGAGAAATTACAGACGATCGAGGGCACCGTGCCGTCGCCGACAGATTTGCCGATCGGTTGCCATTTTGCACCAAGATGCGTGCATAGAATCGAATCATGCCTTAACGACGGCATACCGTTATTTGTTACTGAAGATGGCTCGAAGGTTCGATGTGTTCTTTACTCGAAGGAATGAAATATGAAGCTCTTTCTCATATTGATCCTTAGTTTGCTTGCTGGCGGTAGTTCGTACATATCGGCTCAGAGTTGTAAGTTTGATCGTAATGGTCGGACTAATAGCCTTGGCGGTCATATTCTGGTTGAAAAGCTTGGTTCTAAAGTAAGATTTTTGTCAGGAACGGTAACCGCACCAAACGGTGAGGTTATTCCTCTTGTTGATGTTGTGCTTAAGCGATTAAATCGAAGCAAGAAAGTCTACATCGGCACGGCTGAGACCAATAGCAACGGTTACTTCTGTTTTGGAGCGCTAGAACCTGGACATTATATTTTGGAAACTGGAGCTCCGGGATTTAATCCGCTTTGGATGCATATTAGAGTTGTCTCTAGCAAAAGCAGAGTAAAGCGAAAATGGGTACGCCTTACTCTTGATCTTGGAACCTAAAAGGTCGAAGATGAAAAGCCTTTCCTCAGAAAAAGAGAATTTGCTCGCAGTCCGCGATCTGGTCAAACACTTTTCCGTGGAGGGAAGTGACGATGTCGTGCAGGCTGTAAGCGGCGTGTCTTTCGACATCAAGCAAGGCGAAACGCTTGGATTGGTCGGTGAATCGGGATGTGGCAAGTCCACTGTTGGCCGTTGTATCCTGCGATTGCACGAACCAACGAGCGGCGAAGTCGTTTTCGAAGGCGAGAATGTTGTCGGACTCGACCACAGGCGAATGCAGCTGCTGCGTCGCGAGATGCAGATCATCTTTCAGGATCCGTACGCGAGCCTGAATCCGCGAATGACGGTGCGTTCTATAGTTTCGGAACCGCTAAAGATACATAACATCGGCACGAAAACTGAGCAGAAAGATCGCGTTTCTGAACTTTTGAGCAGCGTCGGTCTCGATCCGAAGTACGCGGATCGATATCCACACGAATTTTCAGGCGGACAGCGGCAACGGATCGGTATCGCGAGGGCGTTGGCTCTCAATCCCAAATTGATCATTTGCGACGAGCCGGTCTCGGCTTTAGACGTTTCCGTTCAAGCCCAAGTCGTAAATCTTCTTCAGCAATTACAGGACGATCTCGGGCTGACATATCTCTTTATTTCGCACGGACTTGCGGTCGTTGAACATATTTCCGACCGAGTTGCCGTAATGTACCTCGGAAAGATCGTCGAGATCTGCGACGCTCAGGAATTGTACGAGAATCCACAGCATCCGTACACAAAAGCTCTGCTTTCGGCAATTCCCATCCCAGATCCTAAGGTTAAACGCGAGCGTATTGTGCTAAAAGGTGATGTGCCGACGCCAATTTCGCCGCCAAGCGGTTGTCGGTTTAGAACTCGTTGTCCGCTCGCTATCGAAGTATGTGCATCGGTCGAACCTGAGATGAGCGAGATCACACCGGGACATTTTGCAGCGTGCATTCGTATTGGAACAAATGCAGACACAGTGACGTAACTATCTTTGCAGTCTTGATCAAAACTTAAACGCTGGAGTTAAAAAATGAATCGTTTAGCTGGAATTATAGTTGCAGTTGTCGGAATTCTCATGGCCGTTCTCGGCGGGACGGGCGTGGTGCATGGCATTACGCAACCGGGTGTAGTCGTCTTCCTTCTCGGCGGATTGATCTTTGGTTTGAGCTTTATTCCAAAACCCGAAGACGAGGGCATCGAAAGAATGTCGACGCCGTCGACACTCGCTAACATCTATATTTCGCCCGGAGAGGTATTTCAGAATCTTAGACGCCATCCTCGCTGGCTCGTTGCCGCCCTATTGATGGCGGTGTGCTCGGCAACTTATGCCAACCTCTTCATGCAGAGGCTAGGGCCGGATAATGTAGCAAACTATGCTATCGATAAGACTCTTCAGATGGGCATGATAAGGGACAACGAGCAGGCACGGAAGCAGGTCGAAGACAGTCGCCCTCAGGCCATCGCGGATAATAAGAATCCCGTGGTTCGAAGTGCTCAGGCTGTATCGAGTTTTGCGGGCAGCGTATTTGGTTTTTCCTTTCTCGCTCTCATTTATTGGCTCTTTTCGATGGCGACGGGAGGTCGTATAAATTTTTGGCAGGCCTTTTCCGTCGCGGTCTATGCCGCGTTTCCGGTCAGTATTTTGAGATTCGTGCTAAATACGATCGTCCTATACATCAAAGACCCTTCCGATATACACCCGATCCTCGGTCAGCAGTCGTTGATCCAGGATAGCCTAAATTTCCTTGTTACGTCGTCGGAGAATCCCGTGATCTTCACACTTCTCGGTTCATTTAGCCTATTGATGTTCTATTGGGTCGTAATGAACGCGATCGGACTGAAGAACGGCGGCGAAAAGGTGTCGGGAAGTGTTGCCTGGACGATCAGCCTGTCGCTTTTTGGACTGATCGTGGTTCTTGGTTGCACAATGGCATTCCTATTCCCGAGTTTCCTCAGTTAGCCTGAATATGGCGGGCCGTGAGTTCATTACTTTCGGCCTATTCGTATCGTAACGACTCGATCGGATCCAAACGGGCTGCTTTCCATGCCGGGAACAGCCCGAATATCAATCCGATGCCCACACTGGCCACGAAGCCAGCGATAGGTGCCCACAAAGGCACGTACGACGGAAATACCATCTTGACCAAGAAAGAAAGTCCCCAGCCGATAGCGAGACCGACTATTCCTCCGAAACCGGTTAGTGTGGCAGCCTCAATAAGGAACTGCGTCAGAATATCACGCTGTTTTGCTCCTATTGCCTTTCGAATGCCGATCTCTCTTGTTCGTTCAGTTACAGACACAAGCATAATATTCATCACGCCAATTCCGCCGATCATAAGGCCGACTGATGAGATAATGACCATCGCGAGGAAAACGCCGCCCGTGATCGCTTGAAATTGGTCGATCAGGCTCGCCGCCGTTTCCATCGCGAAGTTATTCTTATCGCCAAATTTTACGTTTCGACGCTGCCGCAAAAGGTCTTGAACTTGATCTTTCGCCTGTTCAAGTTGGCCCTCGCGTGCCACAGCGAGAATGAACAGGTCGTCGGCATTTGGCTTGAGCTTCAATGCCGATCCCATTGGCATATAAACGATGTTCGACTGGTCGTTATTCCCGCCGCCGCCGCCGAAAAGTTGCTCGCGCTTCTGAAGTAAGCCGATAATTCGAAACTCCTGGCCGCCGATCTCAAGGGTCTGCCCAATCGGATTTTCGAACGGGAAATATGCCTCGCGAACAAAGTCGCCGATCACGGCAACATTTGTTTTGGCTTCGTTTTCGCCGGCCGAAAACCAGCGACCGTCTATCAAAACTTCGGTCGTTGTTTCCGCCATTTGAGGCAGCGTGCCGTTCAGTTGTACCGACGAGGAGGTTTTGCCGTTCTTTCCGGTCACGTTGATCTTCTGACCAAAGAAGTTATTAGAGATATCAAGGAACGGAACGGCAACTTCGATGGTGGAAAGTCCTGAGATAGCCTCGGAATCGTCCATCGTCAGCGGCTTTCGCATTCGCTCTTCGCGGGTTGGTGCGGAAGTGCGAATGCCGATGTCCATTTTATATAGAAATATCGAACGAGTTCCAAACGACTCGACTTCTTTTGACACGGCGACTGAAATTCCCGAAATGATCGATGAGATCAGCATCACCGTAATCACGCCTACGACAACGCCGATGATCGTTAAAAACGAGCGCAGCTTATTGCCACGCAGCGTGTCGAACGCCATTTTGAAGTTTTCGTAGAATGCTGAGCTGACAAATTTCATCTATTCAGTTCTAAGTGCTTCGATCGGATCTAAACGGGCCGCTTTCCAAGCAGGGAACAGTCCGGAAAGTATACCGACGCCTCCGGAAAATGCAATCGCAAGAACCGCTGCCCACCACGGAATATTTGTTTGAAAAAATAGTCTTGTAATAATGAAGCCTGCTGCTTGTGCTATTACAAGGCCAATAAAACCACCGATCATGCATAGAGTTGCAGCTTCAAACAAAAACTGCCGCAATATATCAAGCTGACGAGCACCCATGCTCTTTCTGATTCCGATCTCCTTTGTTCGCTCCGTAACTGCGACGAGCATGATGTTCATAACTACGATCGCACCAACGAGCAGAGCAATAGTTGGAACGAGCAGTATGACTGTGCCGATCGGTCCGACGATTCGATTCACGAGTCCCGAGATCGCGTCCGGCGTGAGAATGCCAAAGGTATCTTTCTCGCCATAAGGTACCTTTCGCTTGATCCGCATCAACATTCGAACTTCTTCGACTGCGGCCTCCATCGACTTATCGTCTTTTGCGGTAACTGCAAAGTAAAGCCCGCGGCTGTTTCTCAAACCGCCAAAATTGGCTCCGTATGTTTTGATAGGGAATTGAACGAAATTGTCTTGCGGCTGACCGAAAACCGTCCCTTTCGTGGTTTGAATTCCAATGATCTTGTAGGGAATACTCTGAATTCGAATCTCGCCGCCGATCGCGCCGCCTTGCGGAAAGAGCTTGTTCGCCACGTCGCTGCCAACATAACAAACCCGAACTGCATTATCATTCTCGGCTTCGGTGAAGTAACGCCCTTCGGCAATGTCGAGCTTGTCGATCTCGCGGATCACGGGTTCGGCTCCGTCTATTCGGACATTCGCGAGGGATTCGTTGCCACGCTTTACTTCACGCGAATTCGGTAAAGCACGCGCTCCGATCAGACCGATAAGTTTGGCGTTTTCCTTAATGAATTTTAGTTCGTCGAATGTGAGTTCTTTGTTCCGACGCTGGGCGGCGGCAATTGAATCAGTGTCTTTGAAATCGTCAAAGCTAAATCTGCGAACTGTGAATGAATTCGAACCAATTCCGGCTAGTTTCTCATCAACGTAGCTCTTGAAACCAAGCAGAAGCGAAACCACGATCATAAACGTCATTACGCCGATGATCACGCCAAGCAATGTCAAAAACGATCTGAGTTTGTGTGCCCAGATCGCTGATAATGCAAGTTTTAGGGTTTCTGCGAAGTTCATTGCAAGCTGACTATACGCTGAACGGCTAGCTTCAGTTTACAAGTTTCGTTGAAAGTAGCGAAACGGAGTCACTATTTGATGCGCTCGTCGCTTTCAATGCGGCCATCTCGGATCGTGATGACACGATGGGCCCGTTCTGCG
The DNA here is from genome assembly GCA_937871585.1 of uncultured Acidobacteriota bacterium. Lineage (GTDB taxonomy): Bacteria > Acidobacteriota > Blastocatellia > Pyrinomonadales > Pyrinomonadaceae > OLB17. The sequence goes on from CALMPJ010000072.1 coordinate 6,924, forward strand.
ATCTCGGGCTCGTGAGTGACGAGAATGATCGTGTTTCCTTCTGCATGAAGTTTTTCGAAAAGATGCATAATCTCGATGCTTGTTTTCGAATCAAGGGCACCTGTTGGTTCGTCAGCGAGCAAGATCGATGGATGATTAACCAGAGCACGTGCAATGGCAACACGCTGGCGTTGGCCGCCGGAAAGCTCGTTTGGGCGATGTGTGACGCGGTCACCGAGTTCAACGGCCTTGAGCGATGCCATCGCCTTTTCGTGGCGATCGCCGGCTTTCAGGCCGGCGTAGATCAACGGTAGTTCAACGTTATGCAGAGCAGTTGCTCGCGAAAGAAGGTTAAATGTCTGGAAGACAAAACCAACTTCTTTGTTTCGTATCTGAGCAAGTTCGTCGTCCGTCATTTCGGCAACTTGGTTACCGTTTATCCAATACTCGCCTTTGGTAGGTGAATCGAGACAGCCGATGAGATTCATCAATGTCGATTTACCCGAACCCGAAGGGCCGATAATGGCGACATATTCGTTGCGGTTTACCTCGAAAGAAACGTCCCGAAGAGCATGCAATTCTTCGGTGCCCATCTGGTATGTTTTCCAGATGTTGCGCATTGAAATAAGTGCATTGGAATTGTGAGCTACCGCAGTTCCATTCGGAGACGCGGCACCATTTGTTTCACTCATGCTGATCTCCGTAGATTACTTATTAGCGTTCTCGCCTTCTTTCTTCGTCTGTTTTCTGACTATCGCCCCTTCTTTGAGAGTGTTTAAGACTCTGCTCGGGCCGGTGATCACCTCATCCCCAACCTCAAGCCCGGACAAGATTTCGCGGTCCGATTCGCCGATGATGCCGGTTGTTACCTCGCGGAAAGCGACCTTGTTGTCGTTGAGAACATAAACACCAATGATCGGTTTCGGCTTGTCCATCGCCTGATCGGCGTTGACCTTGTTGTCCGGTGTCGGCGAGCCTTCCGGCTTCTTTTCGATGACTGCCTGCAAAGGAACAGCGATGGCTTCGGGGACGGTCTTCGTTGTTATCTCCGCCGTCGCGCTCATTCCGGGACGAAGCCCTGTACGGATGTCCTCGGCAAGATCGGTCAACTTGATAACGACGCGAAATTCCTTAGCCTCTTGAACATTGATATTGGTCGAAAGACCTCCGCTCGTCTGCGACTTGCCAACTGCCAGTGGTGTTTTCTGAGTTACTTCACCAGCAAGTTCCTTATCGCCGAACGCGTCGACCTTTATCTTTGCCTTCTGGCCAACCTCGACTTTGTCGATCGATGTTTCATCAACCTTCACCTCGACATTGACCTGCGACATATCAGCGATCGTCATCAAAGCCGTAGTCGAAAGTCCCGCAACAGCAAATGTACCGACTTTTGACGGAATTTCCGCAATAACGCCATTGATCGGAGCGATAACAACAGTCTTGTCTCGCTGATTCTTCCCGCCGCGAAGAACCGCAGCCTGCTGATTAGCCCGCGATTGGCTACTATCTACACCGATCGTCGCAGTATCTACAGCGCGACGGGCGTCCTTTACGGCGACTGCCTGCTGATTTCTACGAGCAATAGACTCATTTACGGTCAATCTCGCCGACTCGAGCCTTGCTTTGGCATTCTTAAGGCCTACTTGAGCGGTTTCTAGTGCATCTTTTTTCTGATCGTATTCGAGTTTTGAGATAACTCCCGACTCAAGCAATTGAGCGTTACGGTTCACTTCGCGCTGTGCGGTATTAACGTCTACTTGGGCTCGGTCAACGTCAGTTTGGGCGGTCACGACATTCTGCCGAGCAGTTGTAACCGACGCATCAGACGCCATTAAGCCTTGCTGAGCCTGTGATAGTTGATTCTGGGCACCGGCAACTTGAGTTTGCGAGGATCGAACGTCATCTTGCGCGGTTTGGAAAGCTGCCATTTGGGCATCGGCATTTGATGAAAGTTGGTCAGGATCGAGCCGCACAAGTACTTCGCCCTGCGTTACTTGGTCACCTTCTTTTTTTGTGATCTCTTCGATCTTGCCCTGAACTTCGCTCGTGAGATTTACGAATTGGATCGGGCGAACTTCGCCGGACGATGTAACAGTTGATCGTAACTCACGCTTTTTCTCGATCTTAACGGTCGTGACTTCCGGCGTATCTTTCCGAGTCGCAAAAACTGATACCAAAATGATCAGAAGTAGAAGTGCGCCGATGCCGCCAAATATCAAAAACTTTTTCTTTCGGCTGAGTGCCATAGAATATCCTTTCCTCGCAATCTGAGTCGTTCGAAAACTTAATTTACGGTTTCTATCGTGTTGATAGGCAAAAAGTTGTTACGACTCACTTTTCGCCGAAGTTTCAAAAATGTTCGCAATGTATTACGCTAACACTGTTCTAAGTTAGGGTTCAAACTTGTGTGGTCGGTCATACTATTTCTTTGATTTACCAAAAATCGAATAAAAGATAGAATTATCTCGAGGACGGCCCTCAATGTAAGGGCCGTAACGTTACTCATGATCAAGTGTAGTAATTGCGGAACAGAAAGTCTTGATAGTTGCCAATTTTGCGACGAGTGTGGGACGCGATTGGCAAAAGCGGCGAGTTCGCTGGACGTGCCCGCGTATGTTCCACCCGTTTCTGCTGACCAAGCATTGCGAATCAGCAATCCCGCAAGTGTGACTAGCGTCTCGCCGAATGACACATTTGCTGCACCTGTATTTGTTGCTAATGGAGGCTCGCCCGTCGCAAGTGCGGAACGAGATCCTGCGCCCTCGTCCGGAAAGATGAACGCCGTGATCGTGATCGAACGTGGCGATCCCGTCGGACATGAATTTAAGGTCGTCGGCACCGAATGTATTGTTGGCCGTTGGGACGCCGATAATGGTGTTTTTCCAGACATCGACCTTGATGCCTTCGACACAGAAGCCAAAGTTTCCCGAAGGCACGCGCGAATTCGGATGCAGAACGGCGATTACACGATCGAGGACCTGGGATCGACCAATGGCACATATCTCAATCGAGGGCGTCGTTTGATTCCCGGAATTCCGCAAGTTATCAAAACCGGCGACGAGCTGATCGTTGGGAAGACATTTTTACGATTTCGTATCGCCGACCAAAACTGATGAGTGCCTGTCCTGAATGCGGCAGCAATGTCGCCGAATCCGATCAATTCTGTCCGTTTTGCGGGCTCGCGTTGCCCGTGCGTTCAGGCAGCGTCGAAGCCGTGCTGGAGGAACCAATCTCGGCTCCGTTAGCTCCGGAGATCGAAGCTACATCGGAACAAGAGGTAATCGAAGCCCAGCCCCCTATCAACAATATTGTCGCTAACGAAGCGGACGAAGTTGATGAGCCGCAAGAGTTGGTCGAATCTGAACCTGAGTTCAGTTTCGACGAGACTATCGTTGAAACTTCACCTGCTCAGGAACCAGAATTTTCAGTTGATTCGAATGACGTTGGCGAGTTCTCGGAAACAACCGGAGAGCCCGAAGAAGAAGTTGTCGAAGAAGTTCCTGTCGTGATCGCGGCTCGAACCGCTGATGTGGATCAGGGAACTACTCCAAATTTCGATAGTACGACCGACGGTAAACGATCTGGATTGAAGCCTTTGGCTGAGGGCACTTTGCTCAATGGCAGATACGATATTGTCCGAAAGATAGGCGGCGGTGGCATGGGCGCGGTCTATCTTGCGAACGATCGGAATCTCGGTGGTGTGCAGCGTGCCGTTAAGGAAATGGTTCAGGCTCACATCGAAGAGGACCAGCAAGCAAAGGCTATCGATGATTTTCGTCGGGAGTCGATGATCTTGTCATCGCTCGATCATCCATCGATTCCTACGATCTACGACTATTTCTTTGACGCGGGCGAAGGACGTTTCTACCTCGTGATGAAGTACATCTCGGGCGGCGATCTTGCCTCTCGATTGCGAGCAACACCGGAAGGACGCATTGAGGAGAGAACCTGTGTTCAGTGGGCGATCCAAGTGTTGGATGTACTTGATTATCTTCACAATTTGCCTGACCGTATCGTATACCGCGACCTCAAGCCGTCTAATGTAATGATCGATGGGAATACGGGCAAAGTAATGCTTGTAGATTTTGGCATCGCCCGTTCGATCAATCAGGCACAGGAGAAGGGTGTAACTGCAGTCGGAACAATGGGCTACGCTCCGCCCGAATTGTTTAGCGGCAGCGTCGAGCCTCGGTCGGATATTTACAGTCTTGGTTCGACGATGTTCCATTTGATGACAGGCGCGGATCCGCAGAACAATCCGCTCCTTATCTTCGATTTTGATAAGAATCCGCGTCCGCGACAGATAAATCCGAGGCTTTCCGATCAGATCGAGAGGATCTTGATGCGTTCGGTCGAATATAATGCCGATGCTCGATTCACCTCGGCAGCGGAGATGCGTTCGGCATTAGAGGCTCATGTCACCGCACTCGATATGGGCACGATAACCTACGGAGTTTCCGCAGCCCCGCAGGCAGTCAGCCTCTCGGCTCAGATCGTGTTTTGCGGATTTTGTGGTCAGCGCATCATTGCCACGGATATGTTTTGTGCTTTTTGTGGCTCGAAACAACCACTGGCTCAGCAAGGAGTTCATAGAGAGATTTATTCTCAACGCACGTCCACCGCAAGACTGCTTGTTGTAGGAACTGACGATCTCGAGGCTCCGGCATACTTGCTCGAACGGCTTGAGAATCTGCTCGGCCGTCGGGACCCTATGTCGAATATTTTCCCAGAGGTCGATTTGTCGAAGTACGATCCGCAGACGAAGATCTCTCGCCGTCACGCAAAGATCTGGAACGACGGTAGTCAGTTTCTCGTAGAAGATCTGGGGTCGTCGAATGGAACTATCATATTGCCGGCCTCAAATGAGACGACGCGGCTTCTTCCTCATCAGCCGCATCCATTGGTGCATGGAGATCGCATTCGTATCGGCGACACGCTGCTTCATTTTGTTGTAAACTAGCATTTTTACTTTTGTTGATCACGGGGAGAGATCGTCTTGACGAACGAGAATTCGGATACTGTTCAAAGCTCAAACGTAGTCGAACTAGCACCGCCCTTCTTGCTTCGCGTTGGGGCGGCACTCATTGACTACATCGTATTTCTATTTCTGCCGCTTGCCAGTCTTGTCACAGAATCGTTGATAGGTGGCACAGGCTTGGGCATCGCAAGCGACCGAACGGTGTGGTTTCTCGCATTCGTCATTGGATTCGTGAACTGTGTCTTTGTGCCGCAGATCGGTGGACAGTCGATCGGAAAGATGTTGACAGGAATTCGAATAGTATCGAGCGACCTCAGCGATCTTGGAAGGATCAGATTGCTGTTACGGCAAACATTGGGATATCTCCTTACGATCGCGACATTGGGACTCGGCTTTCTCGCAGCTGCGGTTTTGCCGAGCGGGCGCTCGTTGCATGATGCGGTTCTCGGAACCGCAACAGTACGAGCACGCAAATCTTTGGTAGAAATCTAGACCAATGGCTCAACTATCAATTTCGCAGCAGAATGGTCCGGTTAGTGTCGTTCCGCTTTCCCGGCTTCGCACCACGATAGGGCGTTCTGCCCGCAGCGATGTCTGTATTCCCGACGCATTTGCTTCCAGATTACATGCTGAGATCCGTCAAGAAGGCGATCAGTTCTTTCTCGTAGATCTAGAATCGGCAAACGGAACCCGTTACAACGGTTCCCCTGTTTCCGGAACTGTACCTATCGCTTCGAATGGCATTATTCAGATCGGTGAGACGTCGATAACCTTCGTAGCTGACGAACGACCCGCCTTGCCGATCAGCGCAACATTGCTCGGTGACCAAACAAGCGCATTGGATCCCTCGAAAACTATTGCCCTTTCGGGTCGACGAAATCCGACGACCGAGATCCTTGTTTCACAAACATCGAGTCGCACCGATCTGCTTGGGCTGATCTCGAAAGTTGGAGTTACGCTTCTTTCCGCGACGGGACTTGACGATACGTTAGATCAAGTTGCCTCTTTGGTCTTTGAGGCCGTTCCCGCTGAGCGCGTTGTTGTAATGCTTCGCGACGATAAAGCCGATGGCGGATTGCAGGTCAAAGTAGCTCGTCGCCGAGGCGAGACTGAACCGCTCGACGAAGTACGCATTAGCCGGAATGTCATGTCGGAAGTCATAGATAACGGCAAGGCCGTTCTAACTTCTGATGCTCAGCACGATCCTAAATTTGCGAGCCAGACCATTGTTCTGCAGGGCATTCGTTCGGTCTTGGCAGTTCCGCTAAGCGTTGATGAAAGGCATATTTTCGGCTTGATCTACGCCGATTCGCCAACGCACGAAACTACTTTCAAAGAAGAACATCTGGACATTCTTACGACGCTCGCGTCGGTCGCATCGATCCGCGTCGAGAATGCCAGCTTGCTTGACGAGCGAATGAATCGCGAGCGAATGGAGCGCGAACTAGAGCTTGCGACCGAGATCCAGCAGCGATTCCAACCGTCCGGCCCGCCGAAATTGGAAGGTTATGATTTTCAAGGCATTTCGTTCTCCTGCTATGAGATCGGCGGCGACTATTACGATTTTATTCCAAGGCACAACGGAAATATGATGCTAGCCTTGGGAGACGTTTCGGGCAAGGGAACTGCCGCTGCTCTGCTGATGTCGAGTCTACATGCCGCGATACACGCTCAAGTTTCTGCAAAGCGTGATCTCTCCGACACCGTTGTTTCGATCAACGAATACCTTTCTGAAAATACGCCGAGCAATCGATTCGTAACTCTCTTCATTGGCGAACTCGATCCAACGACAGGTGCTTTGACATTCATTAATGCGGGCCATAATCCTCCGCTGATCGTACGTTCAACTGGATCGGTAGAACGGTTGGAATCCGGCGGATTGCCGCTTGGCTTGATGGGATTTGCACAGTACGAAGTTGGAACAGCATCTCTCGGCAACGGAGATCTTCTGTTTGTCTATTCCGACGGCGTTTCCGAAGCGAACGATATCGATGAGAACGAATTCGGGATGGACAGGTTGCAGGAAGTCCTGATTAAGAATGTTAGTCGAACTGCCTCCGGAATTCGCGACAAAGTTGAATCCGCACTGTCTGAGTTTACCGGCACTGCCCCCGCAAATGACGACATTACGCTCCTGATCGTCAAACGACAATAGGCGTTAAAACATGTTGACCGTTTATTGATGGCTAAGGTATCATTAAGTTGGCGTTTTCCCGCGCCTTCCTTACCTAATGCCGTCAAAGAAGAAGAAGATCAGCCTATTTGTATTCGTTGTCGCGACTCTGCTTGTCGTCGGCCTAATGCCGTTACTGCTTACTGGTTGGATACTTTCCAACAAGAGCGGCCAGGAATTGCGTGCGTCTGAAAATCGGTATCAGATACAACTGGTGCAAGATAAAGCCCGTCAGTTCGAGATGTTTGGCAAACGATTTACGTCGATCGTCAGCGCATTTGGGACGGCAGTCGAATTTCAGACAGATTCGCAGGTGGTTTCTTCTCCTGAGACAGAGCAACGGCTTGCACAAACTCTCAAGGAAAATCCCGATCTACTGGCATTCACGATCACTCAGGATGGAACGGAACCACTTTCGATCTTTCGTCCGGGCGGCTTGCGTCGCGACGAGATCGAAAGGCTTTCTCAAGAGATCGCAGCTGCTCCTAGTTCCAACGGCGTAATAGTTGGAAAACCGCAACGGATCGACAGTAGCGACCAATTCGTAATGTCGTTCGCGAAGCGGTCCCGAACCAAATCTGGCGAAACTGTCAACTTGGTTGCCATTGCGTCTTTGCAAAACATCTCCCAGGCCCTCGTAGGCTCAACAAAGGCAAATGAATCGGAGCTAATGAAGTCGGGGTTGCCGATCGTTTTCGTTACCGACCAGACTGGAAAATCAGTTTTTCATCCTGATCCGAATCTTGTCAGCAATTCTACGCAGTTGACCTACCTCAGGATCGTAAGTGAATGGATAGAATCGGGCCAGCAGGTTCAGTCCGCGCTCGTGCCGTTTACAGCCGACAACGACGGCACGGTGCACGAAATGATCGGGGCTTATTCGACGGCCATCGTTGGTTCGAACGCTTACGGCGTAATGACGATGCAGGACGAGCGAACCGCCCTTGCTTCGGTTGGCGAGATGCGGTCTCAGACGTGGATGATCAGCATTGGATTCGCTGTTTTGGCTGTTTTGGTTGGGCTCGTGAGTTCTCGATTTCTCACATCACCGCTAAATCGTCTAGTCGGAGCTTCGCAAAAGATCGCGGCGGGTGATTTTTCGAGCCGAGTCGAGACGAATAATATCAACGAACTCAGCGATCTCGGCGAATCATTTAACCAAATGACCGACAAGGTCGAGGAACAGATAGTAAAGCTTGCCAAAGCTGCGACGGAGAATCGTGAATTATTCGTCGGTACCGTCAAAGCCCTCGCCGCCGCTATCGATGGCAAGGATAAGTACACCCGTGGCCATAGCGAACGCGTCGCTCGCATCTCGGTAGCGATCGGCCGTCGAATGGGAATGTCCGACGAGGAACTTGATAGTTTGCGAATGGGCGCTTTGCTCCACGACGTTGGCAAGATCGCGATCGACGACGCGATCCTTAAGAAACCTGCCGCGCTGACGGACGCCGAGTACGAGATCATGAAGACGCATCCGCAGCGTGGCTATAAGATAATGTCGCAGATCCCGGCGATGAAGGACTTTCTGCCCGCGATGTACATGCACCACGAGATGGTTAACGGAATGGGCTATCCTCAGGGGCTCAAGGGAGACGAAATTCCGCTCCAGGCTAAGATCGTGTCGGTCGCTGACACCTTTGATGCGATGACGATAGATCGTCCTTATCAAAAAGGCATGGAGCTGCAGCCGGCTCTCGAACGCCTTCGCAGGTTCGTGGATACGCGCTACCAATCGGAGGTTGTCGAGGCGCTGATCGACGCCTGCAACGCCGGCGAAGTCGGCCAGGGCATTATCCGTCAGCTTGCCGAAAAGCGTGCTGCGGAACAGCGTGTCGGCAGCCCAATACCAATGCCTGT
>CALMPJ010000073.1 GCA_937871585.1 uncultured Acidobacteriota bacterium
GAATCTGCGGATGCGATCGCGATATCGGCTAGTTCACTGACATCCGGATCGATCACAACACCACAATCGGCGTAGATCATCGCACCTTTCTCGCCAAATTTCTTATCAGGCACGACCATCAGGAAGAACGACGAAACTGTCTTCATTCCGGGCTTTACGCCGATACAACGGAGAGCCGCAGCGACAGTGTGTCCGGTAGTGTTCATGGCTCCGGCGACCGAACCGTCGGCCCTGCCTTCTCGGACGAGCAAGTTTCCAAAGTACAGCGGATCGCGAACGGCCTGTTCTGCTTCCTCAAGTGTGGTGCCTTTTGCTCGCCGAAGTTGATGATACAAATTCGCGAACTTTGCTCGATCAGGCGACGTTTTATGATCGATGATGTCAACGCCGTTCAGATTGGCTCCGGCCTTTGCAGCCTGTTCGCGAATTACGGATTCCGAGCCGATCAGCGTTATCTTCGCGATCGAGTCTCGTGAACAGATCGCCGCTGCCTCGATGGTGCGAATGTCTTCGCCCTCGGGCAAAATGATGTGTTGGATGTCAGCGGCGGCACGCTCGCGAATTCGTTGCAAGATCATGATGTGAATCTTGAATTTAACATACAACGAAACGCGACAAAACTTGCACAAAGCACAGGTTGTTTTTAGACTTGGGTCTATACGCGGAGAAAGTTAGAAAAATGAGTAAGCTCGTAAAAACAGAAAAGCGGATCGCACGCAGCGAAAAGTCGGCAATGAAAGGCCGTCTTCGTAGCTTTCTAATGTTTCTGCCGAACATGGTCATCTTGCTCGGTCGCTTGCTAAAAGACGCTCGTGTTCCGACCGCTGAGAAGGCTCTTTTTCTCGGAGCGATCGTCTATGTGATCTCGCCGCTCGATTTTATTCCCGACGTTTTGCCTTTCATCGGACAGGTCGATGACATCTATTTAGTTGCACTTACGCTGCTTCGACTGGTTAATCGCAGTGACGAAACGGTTGTTCGCGAACTGTGGCCCGGCGGCGGCGACATTGTTTCGCTGGCTGATTCGATCGCCTCGATCGCTCCGAAATTCTTGCCGCGACGCATCGCTCGCGTTCTCACATCAAAGGTCGAACTCGCGCCTGCCGGGAAGATCCTTCGCGGTGTAACGAAAAAGGACGAAGCTATTGTCCGCGAGGTGATGGCTGACGACCATTTCGACCTAGAACCGCTTTCTTCGCGACCGAACTAATTTTTCCTCGATAAAACTGGATTCCGAACTGCTTTGCGCGTATTTGAAAGGATAAGCTCGTAAAGCAGTTTTTCTTTTAAAATTTAACGAAATGGAGTCCCATCTCGGCTATAATTGTTTTAAGTCGACAGTTGAAGGGAAGTTGTTCTATTTATGTTCGAACGTTATACCGAGAGGTCACGCAGAGTCATTTTTTTCGCACGGTACGAAGCTCTGCAGTACGGCTCTCAGGTAATTGCCCCGGAACACATCTTGCTCGGCCTCATGCGTGAGGACAAAAATCTTCCGGCTCGCTTCTTCCCTTTCAATCATTCGTTAACGGTCGACGTCATTCGCCGCGATGTCGAGCAGCGTATCGTGCTTCGCGAGCGAATTCCGCAATCTTCAGAATTACACCTTGCTCCGCTTACGAAACGAATTCTGTTTTACGCTAACGAGGAAAGCCGTCAGCTCAAGAATCGGCACATCGGCCCGGAGCACCTGTTACTCGGGCTCGTTCGCGAAGAGCGGAGCGTGGCTGCCGAGATTTTGTTCGGCTACGGATTGCGGCTGCATGACGTTCGCAGCGAGATGTCGAAACAGGCAGCGGTTCCGGGCGTATTCAATCAACAGCCAACGGCTGAAGCCGCCAAACCCGACGGGCTGTCCGAATACACACGCGATCTCACTCGCGATGCGGCAGACGGCAAGCTTGATCCGCTTGTAGGCCGCGAGGACGAGATCGAGCGGCTGATCGAAATTCTCTGCCGCCGTACAAAGAACAATCCGGTACTGATCGGCGAATCTGGCGTTGGAAAGACGGCAATTATCGAAGGCATTGCTCAACGTATCGTCGATCGTGCCGTTCCCTCGTTTTTGGAACGAAAACGAATATTGTCGTTAGATCTCTCGGCAATTGTCGCAGGAACTAAGTATCGCGGCCAGTTCGAAGAACGCCTCAAGAAAATAATGACCGAGCTTCAGAAAAATGAGGACACGGTCATTTTTATTGACGAGATCCACACGCTCGTCGGTGCAGGTTCGGCTGAGGGAACGCTTGATGCGGCAAATATCTTAAAGCCGGCACTTTCTCGCGGCGAGATGCAATGCATCGGGGCAACAACGCCGTCGGAGTATCGCAAAACTATCGCTAAAGATCGTGCTCTGGAACGCCGGTTTCAAACAGTTAAGGTCGAGCCGCCGTCGGAAGACGAGGCTCTCAAGATCGTGCTCGGCGTCGCCGAACGATACGAGGCATTTCACCAAGTCCGCTATTCGCCGGACGCACTCGCTGCCGCTGTTAAACAGTCGAACCGCTATATCACCGACCGATTCTTGCCCGATAAGGCCATCGACGTCTTGGACGAGGCCGGAGCCAAAGCAAAGTTGCGGCATCAGCAGGACTCATTCGATGAGCCTTCGTGGAAAGACACCGTTGATAAATGGAAACGTCTATCAGCCAATGAAGATCAATTGATCTCGCTCGAATTGCGTTCTATCGAAAGCACATTTTTTGGCACGGAGGTTTCTGCCGACGATGTTAACAGCGTCATTTCGAAATGGACCGGCATTCCCGTGACGGCGATCGATCAGGAAGAAGCGACGAAGCTAATGAACATCGAATCGGCTCTGCATGAACGAATTGTCGCTCAACGCCCGGCGATCTCGGCCCTAGCGAGAGCGATACGCCGTTCGCGTGCCGGCCTCAAGAATCCGAATCGGCCAGTTGGCTCGTTCCTTTTCCTTGGCCCAACAGGTGTTGGTAAAACTGAAGTTGCTCGCTCTATCGCGGAATTTCTGTTTGGTTCCGAGCGTTCGCTTGTCCGATTTGATATGAGCGAATTTATGGAGAAGCATTCGGTCTCCAAATTCATTGGCTCGCCTCCGGGATACGTCGGCCATGAAGAAGGCGGACAGTTGACCGAGAAATTGCGTCGTTCGCCATATGCTGTTGTGTTGTTCGATGAGATCGAAAAGGCTCATCCTGATGTTTTTAATGTTCTGCTTCAGGTGTTTGAGGACGGCATCCTGACCGACGCTAACGGACAGACTGTCGATTGTAAACACGCCATCTTCGTCATGACATCGAACATTGGCGCACGAGCAATTCAGAAAAGCGGCTCGCTCGGATTTGCTGCCGATCGAAATGCCAGCCGAGAGAAACTCGAAGAGAACGTAATGGCGTCGGTCAAACAGACCTTTGCTCCGGAGTTCATCAATCGCCTCGACGAGATCGTGATGTTCGATGAGCTTACAGACGACGATCTGTTACGCATAATCGACCTTCAAGTCGGCAAATTGAATGTCATGACGGCCGCTCAAAACATTAACGTCGCACTGACCGACGATGCTAAGAACTGGCTGATCGAGAAGACGTGTGCCGATAGAAAGTACGGTGCAAGGCCGCTGAAACGTGCACTTCAAAAATATGTCGAGGACGAGCTTTCAGAGTCGATCCTGAAGGGCGACATTGGCTCGTCTGGTAAGATCGAGGTCTTCAGCAACGATAGTGGGCTTGCATTTCGGACCGCCACGACGGACACTACGGAATCGGAACTAGTCTCGCAAGCAGCATTATAGCTTTATGTATAGACGCTCGAAATTCAACGAAATTCTCCTCGAAATCCGCGAGACAATGTCCACCGAGGCTGAGTTTGATGTACAGAAGTTCGTCGAACCATTGCTTGCGAAAGACACCGTAGCCGCGAATGTCACGTCCGACGAGACCACCGAACTCGTTACCAACGCCGACTAAACTTACCTAACCGCCGTTCCTTGCTATAATATCGGTTCGAATGGGCCGATACTTGATCTCGATAATATTCATACTCGCAGTCGTCTTCGGCTCGGCGTGGCTCTATTTCCCGAACTATTGGGAACACCGGTTCGATCCGCTCATCGAACGCCATTCTCGAGTCTATCGAGTTGACGAATCTCTGATCTGGAGCATCATTTACGAAGAAACATATTTTCGCCCGTGGAAGGTCGGAGCCGATCAAGAGGTCGGATTGATGCAGGTTACGCCGACGGTCGCCCGTGAATGGGCAAAGGAAACGGGTCTCAAGGTTTATGAGCGTCAAGCGGCTGACGATCTATATGGCCTGCTATCCGACCCGGAAAAGAACATACAGGTTGGTTGTTGGTATCTCGAGAGACTTCGCGAACAATATCGAAGCCGCCAGGCCGAGACAGCGATGATGCTTGCCGCATACAATGCCGGCCCGAGCCGAGTGACCGAATGGACAAAAGACCTCGACGTTGAGACGATCAGCGAGACCGATTTCATCGCTCGAATCGGTATCTCATCGACAAAGGCTTATGTCACGTCGATTCTCAAACGCTATCGCGAGATTCCCGCGAAAACTGCAAAATGAAGATCCTAGCCGCCGATCATGTTCTCCCAATTTCGTCGCCGCCGATACACGATGGTGCAGTTGCATTTGATGAGGGCAAGATCGTCGCCGTCGGAACGCGATACGAAATTGCTCGACAGTTTGACGGCATCGACGTTGAAGACCTCGGCAATGCAGCGATCTTGCCTGGCTTTGTTAATTGCCATTCGCATCTTGAGATAACCGGGATGCGGAATCAGCTCGACGATGTCGAGCATGATTTTGCATCGTGGCTTCTGAAACTGAATTCCATTCGAGCCGATCTTTCGGACGGCGAACTTCTGGCGGCAGCGATCAACGGAGCTCGCGAAGGAGCGGCGGCGGGCGTTACTTGTTTCGGTGACATTGGCCGTCGCGGCGATATTGGAGTTGCTGCCTTGAAAGAAGTTGGACTTCGCGGCGTTGTGTATCAGGAAACAGAATTTTCACCGGACAACCGAACCTCGAACGAGGATTTTCTAGCTCTCGCAACTAAATTCGAAACCCTCAAAGCCGACGAAACCGAACTCGTGAAAATCGGCCTATCGCCGCATTCGCCGTACACCGTTAGCTCGCAGTTGTTCGAACTGATCGCCCAATACGCGATCATCAATCGTGTACCGCTTTCGATCCATGCCGCTGAATCGCTCAACGAGATCAAGCTGCTCGCTCACGGAACCGGTTTCTTTTCAGAGGTTTACGAGAAATTTGATCTCGAATGGCACAGCCCGCATTCGTCGCCAATCGAATATCTCGACAGGCTCGGCGTACTTTCGGCTCGTCCGCTGCTAGGACATTGCGTCCACCTGTCGGACGACGATATTAGCAGGATCGAATCATCAGGTTCGTCGATCGCTCATTGCCCAAAATCAAATGCAAAATTTGGACACGGTGCGGCACCGCTAGAGAGATTTCTCGATTCAGGAATCACCGTTGGCATCGGCAGCGATTCGGTCGCGAGCAACAATTTGTGCGACATTATTGAAGAAGCTAGGTTCGCGACGCTCACTGCGCGAAATCGAAGCGATGCGAACCGCTTCATTCAAGCCAGCGAAATGTTGAGGATCGCAACTCTCGGAGGTGCTGAATCACTTGGTTTAGACGCCAAGATCGGCTCACTCGAAGCCGGCAAGCAGGCGGATCTCGCCGTTATCTCTCTAAACCATTCGGCAATGCAACCGCTCGGCGACATCGAAGCCACGATCATTTTTTCCGGAAGCGGTCGCGATGTGGTCAGGACAATCGTTGAAGGAAACGTCGTTTATTCAACTTGATCTACTTCGCTGCCTGCCCCAACGCATCAAGCAGTTCCTGCGGTTTCCACGTGCTGCCGTTAAAAATTCTCACGACCTTGCCGTCGGGAGAGACAACTATTGTGCGAAGGTTATGTTGAAACTGAGTTTTGTCCGTTTCGTCAAGTCGATATTTCAGGCCAAAGAAATCAGCGATCTTTCGAACCTCGGCGTCCTTGCCGACGGCGAGTTTCCAGACGGTGAAATCGGGCTTTGCACCTTTGCCTAGATAGCCGAGGCCGTACGAACGCAGCTTCGCTGGTGTATCGGTTTCAGGATCGAACGAGATGCTGAGCAGCCGAACCTTGTCTTTGATCGCAGGATCTTCTGCTGCGGCACGGGCGATGTCGCTAAAGTTCGTTGACATCTTGATGCAAAATTCAGGCAGAGGACATCGCGAATAGATGAACGTGATGGCGAGAGCCTTGCCTTTGTAATCGCTGAGAGATACCGGCTTTCCGTCTTGGTCAGTTAGTGTAAATTCGGGAACTTGTTGGCCGACCTGAGCAACGTTCGGGTCGACCGCAGGGTCTTGTCCCGGGATCGAAGCGGCTTCGATAGCGATCTTTTCGAGCCAATATTTGCCGTTCGCATTATCGACCACGAGTTCTGATTGGATACGAACTCCCGGCTTGAGGTCTTCCCAGACCCAATTCTCGCGGATCTCAAAATCCATCGTCATCGGCGGCATATAGCCGACAACTTCTTCATGCTCGACCGTAGCCTTTTTGCTCGGTTTGTCGACGGCGGTGACCGTGCCCTTCAAAGGATAACGTTTCGCGGTCGCAGACACTTCGTTGGTGTTAGCAGGCTTAGAACCACAAGCTAATAAGAACGCTGAAAGCAAAAGGATTATAAAAACTCGCATATAAAACGTGGCCTATTCGACGACAGCCAAGCGATCGTCGTAAAGATATTTGTACATCCGATAGTTTGCCATAACGCGATAGACGTAGTCTTTTGTCTGCGTGAAAACTATCTCCGAAACATAAAGATCGGCGTCGTTGCCGCCGCTGCGGGCGACCCAGCGTTTCAAGTTGTCCTCGCCACCGTTGTAGCTCGCAACTACAGCCTGAGGCTGTTCGGGAAACAGCTTGAACAGGTCTTCGAGATAACGCGAACCAAATTCGATCGCTGTTTTCGGCGAATAAAGTTCTTCCTGCTTGAAGCCTTCTCGGCCGAGCGACGACGCGATCTTGTTCGCCGTCGGAGCAATGAATTGCATCAGTCCGCGGGCCGCCGCGTTCGATCGGGCGTCGGTGCGAAAACGAGATTCCTGGCGCATTATCGCAAGTAAAAGTCGCGGATCGACGTTGTGCCTTAGGCCAAACTGAGTCAGATCGTCACGGTCGGTAACGGGATAAAGCATTCGCAATTGCTCGCGCGAGATCGCCTCGATGGGAACATCTGCCGGAACCTTTTGCCACAGCGGTTCGGCTGCCGCAATCAAACTGTCAGCTCGGCCACCAAGAGCTGCGACCGCTGTCAATTCGTCTCTATTGCTTGTCGTCGGAGATGCCGCGAATTGAAGATAGGCTTCGTCAAAAAGTCCTAAAAACAACAGTTCAACCGCACCATCGCGGGCTTCCGTTGAAGCCACGCTGAGATGTGGCCGAGCTTTTGGAAGGCTAGATCTAAGTTGAGGTAGCGTTTGCTTGGACGACGCTAAATACGCCTCAACCGCCAATCGGCGAGCCTCTTTGTCGTTGGACAACCGCATCAGGTCTATTGCGGCGCGTCGCTTTTCGTCTACATTTTTGGACTTTATAGCAGCCAAAGCACGAGCCGTTCGAGCCAGGATAGCGGGACGTGTTTCGTCTTTCAAACTAAACAGTGCAAGCCTCTCAGTCGCACGCCAGCCATAGTAGGCATCACGGCCGTCAGGTATCGATAAATAACAATCGACCGCTTCGTCGGTGCGTTTCAATTCCTCGAGCGTTCTGCAACGAAGGAAGCTCACCTCTGTCTGATCAGTCCCACCAGGAATCGTTTTGCCTCCTAGGTCCGGCTGCGAACGAAGTGTTTCGAGCTTTTCAAATGCCTGCTGCCACTCTGCACGCGAGATGTGTATTTTGGCCTCGGCAAACAACGCGATCGTCCCCGGCAAGCGGCCCGCGAATACCTCACGCGCTTTCGCCGTCCATTTCAGAGCCTCATTAATGTCACCTTGATCGCGAAGCACATCGACGACGTTCAAGTATGCTCGATCAAGCTTTTCGTCCGTCGGATACTTATCGATGAACCGCTGATATCGCGTGATAGATTCCCGTACTTTCCCAACGCGAGCATATGCAGCGGCGGCTTGAAGCAAAGCGTCCTTTGCTAGCTTGGTTTCAGGATATTGTTCGAGAATTCGCTCGTACCATTTCAAAGCCTCGGCGTGATCGCTCGATTGCGAGTAGCCGCGAGCGATCTGAAACAGTGTGTCTGAGGCTACTTCCGGAGATGAAGCACGACCGGCGACAGCTTCGAAATGAGCTTTTGCAGAACGGAAGTCACGATTGAATTGATAAACCTTGGCACGGCTGAGATGTTCGGGTTCGGCAAATGCGATGGAACCGCCGACGACAAAACCATCCAATATGTCTAATCCGCGAACAGCCGCCCTAGCCGCATCATCAGGCTGATCGGCGTTTGGCGACGAAGCGACAATATCCGCGAAGATCGTCCGTGCCTCGGAAGTTCGAGCCTGCCGCATTCGAACTTCGCCAAGTAGAACCTGATCGTCTCGCCAATATCCAACGCCTCTTGGTGAATTGTCTACCGAAACTGATCTCGCAGTGTTTCCAAGCAATTGCGAAATAACCGCACCGAAACTCTCACTTTCATATGAGCTACGAGCAAGCCTTGACCGAGCAACCGAAGTCAACAAACTTCCAGGCGACTCAGTGAGGATCCGTTCAAGGTAGATTCGTTCCATCATCAAATTCCCCATGGAACGGAAGCATTGAGAGAGATGGAATAACGCGTAGGCCTTTAGAATTGAGTTTCGCGAAATTACGCTCGAATAGTTCTCGACCGCGAGCGATGTTTTACCCGATCGTTCGGCAAGTCGCGCCGTAAGGTAATCATAATTGTTGATGGCAAAGATGTTAGGATCCTGGGCTTTAAGTTGCAGTAGGTCGGCAACCGCCTCTTCTCGTTGGCCAGCGTCGTATTTCGCGACAGTCTTTTGACCAATATTTTCAAAAGCAGCTTGACCGTGACTGACCGCCCACGAAATGAACGTCAACGTCACTATCAGTATCAACCTGTGTTCGAAAAAGCTGCGAATCGACATACGCGGACCAAACTACGATGTTATCTCGCATTTACACCGCGAGCAAAACTGACACTGAGTGCATCGTCGGTTAGAATCATTCTTTATGCCAGCAACGATCCTTAGCGGAAAGGCGATAGCGAAACAGATCACGGACGAAGTCGCTCAAGAAGTGTCTGATCTGCGTGAGATACACGGCTTTACGCCTCGCCTCGATGTGGTTCGCGTCGGTAATGATGCGGCATCCGAAGTTTACGTCGGCAACAAAGTGAAGATGGCTGCCGAGATCGGCATAAAGTCAGAACATCATCATTTGCCGGATGACACTTCAAGTGAAGATATATTGTCTCTAGTTCGCCAGCTTTCTGACGATAATGATGTTGACGGAATACTTGTACAGTTGCCGTTGCCATCGCAGATCGATGAGAGAACGGTGCTCGAAGCCATCGATCCGGACAAAGATGTTGACGGGTTTCATCCCGTAAATGTCGGCCGATTGAATCTCGCACATCAAGCTCTCGTGCCGTGCACACCAGCCGGTGTTATCGAAATATTGAAGCGTTCAGATATCGAGATCGCAGGCAAACACGCCGTCATCGTCGGCCGCAGCAACATTGTCGGCAAGCCGATGGCCGCTCTTCTTTTGCGTGAGAACGCAACCGTTACGATCTGCCATTCGCGAACCCACGATCTGCCTTCGATCACTGGTCAGGCTGATATCTTGGTCGCGGCAATCGGCCGCCCGGCGTTCGTAACTGCCGAACATATCGGTGAAGGTGCGACCGTGATCGACGTTGGGATCAATCGATTTGAAGATCGAAATGCCGTGGCTGTGACCTTTCCAGACGATGAGATCGAGAAGCGAATGGCCGCGATCGAGAATCGAGGCTCGACGCTCATCGGTGATGTGAATCAACGTGATGCAATGGCAAAAGCGGCTCATTTTACACCAGTCCCTGGCGGAGTCGGCTTGTTGACCGTCGCAATGCTGATGAAGAACACTGTCGAAGCGTCTAAGAACCGTCGAGGAATAGAATAAGAGTATGAATTTCGAAGAATATCAATCAGAAGCAAGCCAGACGGCTTTGTATCCGCGTCGTTTGGAGAATCTTGAATATCCAACGCTCGGCCTCGCGGGCGAAGCAGGCGAGGTCGCCAATATTGTTAAGAAGATCCAACGCGACAATGCGGGAATCATCACCGACGAAGTTCGCGGGAAGCTAAAAGACGAACTCGGCGACGTCCTATGGTACATATCTGCCTGTGCCGACGAGCTTGGTTTGACGCTCGCAGAGATCGCAGATTACAACGTCGCGAAGCTCGCGAAACGCCACAATCGGGCAGCGTAATGCTAAAAGTCGGTCTCACAGGTTCGATCGCGGTTGGGAAATCATTCGTTCTCGAATGCTTTCGTGAACTTGGTTGTCAGGTTCTCGATGCCGATAAAACAGCTCGTGATGTCGTCGCAAAGGGCAGTGACGGACTAGCTGAGATCGTCAAGAAATTTGGTTCCGATGTTCTCTCGGCAGACGGTTCGCTCGATCGAAAAGCGATGGCGGCGATCGTTTTTGCAGATACCGAAAAACGCGAATTGCTCAACTCGATCGTTCATCCTCGAGTATTCACGGCTCAAAACGAGTGGTTACTCAACATCGAAAGGGACGACCCGAACGCCATTGCTATCGTTGATGCAGCATTGATGATCGAGTCAGGCGGCTATCGTCGCTTCGACAAATTGATTGTCGTCTGGTGCGAAAGCGCGATACAATTGAAACGATTGATGTTACGCGATTCGCTTGACCAAGAAACGGCTGAGCAGCGGATCGCGGCGCAACTATCACAGGACGAGAAGAAGAGCTTCGCCGACTTCCTGATAAATACCTCGGCTGGATTTGACGATACAAAACGACAGGTCAAAGAAGTTTACGACGATCTCGTCTCGCTAATATGCAGCGACGAAACGGACAAAGCTCCGACTCCCAAAGCGGTGCCCTAGGCATCATGTTGGTAGCGCTCGTAATTTGCTCGATGTTGCTTTCTACGTCGTGTTCTCAGATAGAAAAACCTGCGATCAAACCATATCTCGCAGAAACTGCTGCCCCACAGCTACAGCAGATCCGATGGTCGAACGGCAAGGCTCCGAAACATTTTGATCCTGCGTTAGCGGCAGCCGCTCCTGAAACTGACATCGTTCGAGCCATTTACGAGGGACTTACCGAGATCGACCCTCGCAGTCTCGATGCGATCCCTGGCGTTGCCGAGAGCTGGACCGCAACCGAAGATCAAAAAGTCTGGACATTTGTGTTGCGTGACGATGCAAAATGGTCGAACGGCAAGAAGGTGATCGCCGATGACTTCGTCCGTTCGTTTCGTAGGCTCGCAAGCATAGGCGAACGCGGAGCACATCGCGGTTTGCTTTCAAATATCATTGGCTTTACCGACACCGAAGCGACAAAGTTATCTGAAACTTCCGAGATAGACAGATCGGCTTCGACAGGACACGCAGCTGCCAGCGAACCAACGACGCGATTTCAACAGCAACCGGGCTCTGCTTCTCAAGTACCTGTTCCCACCATTGCCGAACCGGCATCATCGGCAGCACCGAAAGCTCCTCCAGTGGTTTTCGGCGCAATTGCGAAAAGCGAAAATACCCTTGAGATCAGGCTGAGACGCCCAGACGCAAATTTGCCGAAATTGCTCGCAAACCCGATATTCATGCCCGTGTATGGCGAAGGCAAGGGCCTCGATGTTTCAAAACCGAACGCTGAAACTATCACAAATGGTCCGTTCAAGTTAGCAAGTTCCCAAGATGGACAGCTTGTATTGCAACGTTCGGATACCTACTGGGATCGCAATTCGGTCAAGCTCGACAAACTTGTTTTTGTCGAACAACAGAATCCGGATCAGGCCTTCGACGCGTACAAGAAAGGGCAGATCGATATTGTTACAAATTCGGATTTCCAGCCGCTGGCGTTAAAACTGATGACGCCATTCAAAGATTTCCGCCGGACAACGCACGGAGCATTGAATTTCTACGAAGTAAATGTTGCGAACGCTCCGTTCCGCGACCGTAGAGTTCGTGAAGCTCTTGCTCTGGCGATCGATCGCGAACAGATCGTAGATGCAGAATTACGTGGCTCGGCGGAGCCTGCTATGCGATTTCTTCCGTTAGGTAGAAACACGGACCCGGCACTTTCTTACAACGCTGAACGAGCAAAACAGCTATTAGAACTTGCAGGTTATCCAAACGGCGAAGATTTTCCAAAAATACGGCTAGTTGTCAATCGCAACGACCTACAGCAGCGAGTCGCACGTTTAGTTGCTAAGACGTGGAAGCAACAACTAAACATCGAAACCGAGTTGATCGTCAAAGATAGTGCTGAACTTTCGGCTATTCAAAGAAGTGGCGAATTCGACCTGATACGACGCGGCGTCGTCTTGCCGTCAGCCGATGAAACCATGAGCCTCGCGGCAATTCTTGGCTATGACAAAATGGTGATTCCGCGACCTACTGTTGAGCGAACGCCAATAGATCTTGTTTCGCCGGAATCCGAAATTCCTAGAACCGGTCCGAGTATTGATGATCCGTCACAAATAATGCAGGAAACAGTCGCGACCCCGAATCCGGTCGAATCGCCTGCAGAGAAATTGTTCAACGAGGACGATGCTCTATACGATCTGCGAGCGATCCCGATCTATTTCCCAACCTCGTACTCGCTAGTAAAGCCGTACGTACTTGGATTTGAGACAAATGGACTCGACGCTCCGTTGATGAAAGCCATCGCTATTGACACTGGCTGGCAAGGTAAAGACATTTTGGATGAATAGCTGCGCCGGATGTGTCTCCTTACTTCCAACTACCCCAATTGTCTTGTGTGCGAAAAGCGTAAATGACGAACAACGCCATACTCAATGTCGAAGGCCTCAGAACCTACTTCCATACCACCGACGGCGTCGTGAACGCAGTTGATGACGTATCGTTCGAGCTAATGCGTGGCGAAACGCTTGGTATCGTTGGCGAATCCGGATCGGGCAAATCGGTTACGAATCTGTCGGTGATGCGTCTGATACAGTCGCCGCCGGGCGAGATCGTGGGCGGCAACGTCGTGTTTGACGGTATCGACGTGCTTGCATTGCCGATCGACGAAGTACGCAAGATACGCGGGAAACGCGTGGCGATGATCTTTCAGGATCCGATGACCTCACTCAATCCATTCCTCAAGATCTCGAAGCAGTTAATGGAGGTCACGCAGCTACACCTCGGTCACACCAAACAACAGGCTCGCGAACATGCGATCAAAATGCTCGAGCTTGTCGGCATTTCCGACGCGGAACAGCGGATCGACAGCTATCCCCACGAGTTTTCAGGCGGTATGCGTCAACGCGTGATGATAGCGATGGCGTTGAGCTGCGAGCCGGAATTGCTGATCGCCGACGAACCTACAACGGCACTCGATGTCACGATCCAAGCTCAAGTTCTTGAAATTATCAAAGATCTAAAGTCCAGTATGGGCACCAGCGTTATTCTTATCACCCACGACCTCGGCGTCGTTGCCGGCATGACCGATCGTGTCATCGTGATGTACGCCGGAAAGGTTTTCGAGCAGGCTCCGACCAAAGAACTGTTTGCAAGGCCAGCAAATCCTTACACCAAGGGTTTGCTCAAGAGTGTGCCTGATCCGGCACATGAACAAGGAACCGAGCTTTACCAAATTCCCGGCTTGCCGCCCGATGTAGCAAACCTGCCGCCAGGCTGCCCGTTTGCGGAACGTTGCGAACGTGCAGAAATCATTTGTCACAACGAGTTTCCGCCGTTCGTCGAGATAAACGCCGACCATCATTCGTTGTGCCATTTTGCCAAGGAGGTTTATGGAGAGTAACGATAACTTGATTTCCATCCAAGACCTCAAAGTCCACTATCGCAGCGTCGGCGGGCTTTTCGGCGGGTTCAAGGCCGTGAAAGCCGTCGACGGCATATCACTTGATATCAAGAAGGGCGAAACGCTTGGTCTCGTCGGTGAATCCGGCTGCGGCAAATCTACACTTGGCAAAGCGATCCTGAGACTGACGAAACCGACCGGCGGCAAGGTCATTTACAAAGGCAAAGACCTTACGCATCTGCCAAATTCGGTAATGCGTGAACAGCGAAAACATCTTCAGATGATCTTTCAGGATCCGTACGGGAGCCTAAATCCAAGAATGACGGTCGGCCAGATCATTGGTGAGCCGATGCGAACATTTGGCCTCACAAACGGCTCAGGTGTCGAGGAACTGATGGAAACAGTCGGACTGTCTCGTAGGTTTATTAAACGCTATCCGCTCGAGTTTTCAGGCGGCCAGCGGCAGCGGATCGGAATCGCCCGTGCCCTAGCGGTCGATCCGGAATTCATCGTTGCTGACGAACCGATCTCGGCTCTTGATGTTTCGATCCAAGCTCAAATAATGAACCTGATGGAGCGGCTTCAGGCTGAAAAACAGCTTACGTATCTATTCATTTCACATGACTTACGTGCAGTGCGGCATTTATCGGATCGCGTCGCTGTGATGTATCTCGGCCGCATAGTCGAGCTTGCAGATGCCAAAGATATCTACAAGGTGCCGCTGATGCCCTACACACAGGCGCTGATCTCGGCAGTTCCTGTTCCAGACCCCGAGATCGAGGCAATACGCGAGCGGATCATCCTAAAAGGCGACGTTCCCTCACCGATCGATCCGCCGACGGGCTGTCATTTCCACACACGATGTCAGTACGCGATCCAGGAATGTAAAACGACCACACCGCAGCTCGTCGAGATCAAACCGCGGCATCATGCTGCGTGTATTCGAATTTCGCCCCAGCAACCAATGATTGCCGAGACTGCGAACTGAATTTATTACCTCACCCAAACCACACAAACAATTAGGTCCATTTTTCGTGAAATATTAGCGCTATTGCGTGTTTTAGCCCGATACAGGAAATTAGTATCTACGAACTTGTATCGCATCTTGCGGCTGGTTTGCGGGCTACCATTTAGCAAATATGGCACGATTAAAAGAAGTTCCGTCCAAATTCGAACTTAGTGAATTGGCCGATAGCTCAGGTCTGGCGATCTCGGTGATTGACCGTAGCGGCATTGAGACGACTGCTCTTAACAACAACTCGATCTGCCGCAGCCTCAACCCCGACGGCGAACTCTTGGGTAAATGCAACGCATTCTGTGGCAAAGCTCTCGACAATTCGCTAAACGCCGGCCGCGAGGTCGGATTTACGTGTCACGCCGGCCTCGATTGCCGTGCTCTCGCTATGTCAGACAATGGCAAACCTGTGGCCGTTGTCGTCGGTCGCACATTTACCAAATCGGAAAATTATCGCCGAGCAGCGTCTCTGGCGGCGTCGGGCGAATGGAGTTCGATGCCTGTTTCGGCGATGTTTGGGAATGTTTTGCTTACAGGTTCATCTGTTGCACTCGAAAAAATAGTCGAAAAGCTAGAGCGTCTCGGCCGCGAGGTCGAAGTTGAGATGAGCCCCATTCCAAAACCTGAGATTGAGATCGAACGCTTCGAGCCTGAAACTATTGAGTTTGCGGAGGTGATCGAAGAGTTCATAGAGCCGATCGCAGTGCTGCCAAAGGACGAAACGTCAGACTGGCGTTCGCTTTATTCTTCGATCTTAAGCAAAGACTACCGCACCGCATGTGAGATGCTTTTGGACTATGCAGCCGATCATTACGGTCTCGATTCGGTTGCGATACTTGCGGTTCGCAAAGAGAAATTCATCAATGTCACGGCTCGCGGACAGATGGCGAGCTCCGGAATTCGTATCGGCATCTCGCCGACCGACGAACGCATCGTCGCGGCAATTTCCGATGGAGATGCACTTGTTCTCTCAGAACGCCGCTCGAAAAATGGCGATGGCCGAACGCTCACGATCTTGCCGGTTGCCGTTGCTTCGGACGCGACCGCTGCGATCGCGACGCTGGATCATTTCGAAAATGACGAACGTCGCAGGCAACTGCTTCGGCTTGTAAATACGGTCGCCGGTCGTCTTGAGATCTTGCGTCTGCGTGCCGAACTCGATGGCCGCGATTCGATTGAAAGGTCGGTCAAGAAATTCGACAGCGACATCCGAAACACCTCCGGCGATGATCTATGGCAGCAGCTTGCCGCGAATTCGGCAGAGCTGCTTCAGGCGGAACGAGCCTCGCTGTTGCTAATGGACGAACTGTCGGGCAAATTCAAGGTCGCGGCTTCGGTCGGTATGACGGCGGACGGAATGCACGAGAACGACCCCGGACGCCGTGTTGCTCATACCATTTTTGAGAAAGGCCGCACTGCGCTCGTTCCCGACGCGATCAAGGCAGGCTTGCTCGATAATGTCGACGAGCGAGGCTATCGCACACGCTCGTTCTTGAGCACCCCGATAATGCTCGATGACAGAAAGATCGGTGTGCTTAGCTTTACTGACAAAGCGACTTCGACGGCGTTCAATGCCAAAGATCTCGAAATGGTCGAGGCTATCGCACCGCAGATCGCCGTTGCCATCGACCGCGAGGAGCTGCGTGCCAAAGCCGGCGAGTTCGAACAGCTTTCAGTGACCGACGCCCTGACCGGTTTGCTCAATCGCCGTTACATCGAACAGCGTCTCGACGAAGAAGTTAAGCGTTCAAATCGTCACGGTTATCCAATGAGTTTTCTGCTGCTCGATGTCGATCATTTCAAATCTTATAATGACAATTTCGGCCATCCTGCGGGCGACGTGGCGTTAAAGCTTGTTGCAAACGTCATAAAAGATACGCTGCGTGGTGCTGACGTCGCGGCGAGATTCGGCGGCGAGGAATTCGCGATTCTATTGCCGCAGACCGTTGACGAAGAGGCCGCAGCCATTGCCGAACGTGTTCGCCGCAATATCGAGGCAACAGAATTTCCGCATCGCGAAGTCACGGTTAGCATCGGTGTAGCAAGCTGTTCTAGCGAATTGTGTTCGACGAACGGTTTGGTCGATGCAGCCGACAAGGCGTTGTACGATGCCAAACACCGCGGACGAAACGGCGTAAGGATGTTCGCCGAAATGGAGATCGAAAGGTTTGAATGAGCACCAGTAGCTCGCAAAAACTAATGTCGCGCGTCCCGCTGGCCGAGCTTATCGGACGGTTGGACGAACTTTCGCGCTTGCAATCTCACGCTGCCGGACATTCCGCGAACAACCTTCTTGTAGTCTCCGGCGCGCCTCGCGTTGGCGTTTCCGAAATACTGCGGCAGACGTATGATCGCGTTTTCCTGGCAAACGCAGAAATACTGCCGATCTACTTTTCGGTGTCCGCAAATGATCGAGACGCTGTTCAATGTTCCCGGCGTTTTGCATACGAATTCCTGTTGCAGTTCCTCGCGTTCAAACGCAACGACGCGTCGCTGTTGGAACTTCGTCCGAGTCTCGATGAGATCGTCCGCATCGCCGGCGTCTCGGACGCGGCCTTTGTCGATCAGGTCGCTGAGTTGCTGACATCTAACAGAGGCTCATCCAATGCTGAACTGTGCCGAACGCTATTCGCGTTGCCTTCGCGGCTGGCAAACAATGGAACTCGATGCTTTGTCATTCTCGACAATGTTCATCGAACGTTGGCATTCGGTGATGGCGAAATTGTGACCGATGCGATCCGCGATGTTTGCTCGAATGTCGATTTCCCATGTATTGTCGGAGGACGCCGTCGAGCTGTTTACGGTACGTTCGATGGCGATTCGATGACGGTCGAACGATTGAGTTTCGAGGACGTCGGTTCGCTAATCGAATCGCTCGCACGACAGAACGGCGTTGCAATCAACGAACAAACACGCGATCTGATCGCCGTTCAACTCGACCGCGATCCGCAGTTCATCGGCGAAATTATTCGCCGTGCCGTCGCGAACAATTCGGCGCTCGACAGTTTCCAATCGTTCGAATCGGTTTATGCTGACGAACTAAGCGGTGGTATGATCGCGCGTCGGTTTGCCGCTGAGTTTTCGATAGCAGCGGGCAGCCGCGAATTCGGAAACTCCCTTTCGTCATTGACTGCGAAGGTCTCATCTTCGCATCAGCAAACTGCGTCGGCAAAGAAAGTCTTGGAACGTCTTGGATCGAGTCCAATAGATCTTCAAAGAACAATGTCGTGCCTCGATTCAGCCGAGATCGCGTCGGTCAATGGCGACCGATTTACGGTCGAGACTGATAACAAAGCATTGGCCGACTTTCTTGAACTGCGACGCCTGCTCGAAATTCCCGGCGCCTCGCGTGCTCAGGCTGTCGGCGAACGTGCCGCACATTACGTAAAACGTGCTCCGCATCTGATGGCTCGTCACTATCGACGCCTGTCGGCCCTTGGCGTCGCCGATCTGCTCCGAACGTTTGACGGCCGCGAAGTTCCGTCCGTCTTGCTCGATTACGACAAATTCCGCGACGAGCTAAAGGGCCGCGATGAGGCAGACATTTCTGCTCGTATTGCGAGTAACACCGAAAATATCTCGCTGCCAAAGATCGTCTTCACGGCCCACAGTTCAGCGTATTACAAACCGATCGGTGAGTTTGTCGACACCGAACGTTCGGCAGTCGCCCTTGGTTTTGAGCAGGACGGCAATGACGATATTGCTTGGCTCGCGACCGAGCTTGACTCGAAACTTGAGGCGTCTGCCAGCCTGACCGAATTTTGGTGCGACCGTCTTGAGATGCTTGCCGCTCATTGCGATCTGGCGGCGTTCAAGATCTGGCTCATCGCTCCCGAGGGCTTTTCGCCCGATGCGATCTCGGTTCTCGCGGAACGCAATGCGATCGGTTCGAGCCGCGCTCAAGTCGCACTGCTGCGTGAACACCTCGGTATCGCAACTGACAAACCTGCTGATGGCGGCGAAGAGTTTCAGATGACGATCCCTATGGGCGACGACACCGAAATGCTTGCCGTGCACATGATCGAAGAGATCGCACGCCGCAACGAATACCCCGGCTCGGCGATCAACAAGATCAAGACCGCCGTCGTCGAAGCCTGTATCAATGCCGCCGAGCATAGCCTCAGCCCCGACCGCAAGATCTATATCGGCGTCACGGCAATGCGTGACAAGATCCGTATCTCGATCGAAAATCGCGGCGTCGGTGTCGCGATCAAACAAGCCTCAGCGACCGTGGAGCCAACCGGCCGCAGAGGTTGGGGATTGACCTTGATCAAGAACCTGATGGACGAGCTTGTTTTCCGGCAGTCCGACGACGGCACGCGGCTCGTAATGACCAAGTCGATCGAGCGTCAGGCTGTTTGAACGCAGGACATTTCGCTGTTGTAATACGATCCGTTCTGTGTTAAACATTACACTCAAGTGCTGCCTCAGCGCGCTCGTCGTAAACTAACATAAGGAATATATTTAAGTGATCGCAGAAAACACTTACGAACCTGCGGCGCCTGTCGCCGAACCGATCGCGGTCGTTACGGCCGGAGACTATCTGAACAAGCTGACCGGCGAACGTATAGAACGCGAATGCAAAGATCGTCTTGAACAAGGCTGCCGCGAACTCGTCGTCGATTTTTCGCAGACCGAGGTAATTAACAGCATCGGCATCTCGATATTGCTCGGCGTGATCGATTCGGCAAAGAATTCGGGAGCAAAGGTCGTTTTCAGCGAACTCAACGATGATTCCGCACAGCTTTTCGAAACGCTCGGCCTGACAAATCACGTAACGATCGCATAGGAGCCACGCCATGATCGAAGACCGCCACAAACTCATTCACGCCTTTGGCGCACTAGCCGAACTCGGCAGCGAGGTAGCCAACAAGAATAGCTTTCAAGAGACGATACGCACTTCGCTGCATCTGATCTCAGGAGCGTTGGCGATAATGCGTGGCGGCGTGGCTAGGTATTCACGGTATGGTCACGAGCTGAATATGCTTGCGGTTCGAGGCCTCGGCGACGATTTTCCGCTCAGTTTATCGCTGTGTTTGGAGGATGAGCGGCAATTCATAGCCAACGGTCTCAACGCCATCGAGACTTCGCAGGCGCGCGTTTTGCCGTTCTTTCAGGTTTACGACCGCAGTATCGAATCGCGTCGGATCGAGCTGTTTGTACCGCTCGTAATTCGCGACGAGATCGTCGGCGCATTGTTCCTCGGCGAGAAAGCGACGGCCTTACCGTACACGACCTACGAAAAAGAGATCATCTGCGCGATGGGCCGCCACATTGGTGTCGCCATTGCTCAGCGAAATCTGATGGCCGAGATCGAACGCCACGCTGAGGAGAATCGCAAGCTCGTCGACGACATGCGAACGACCTACAACGACACGGTCAAGGCCTTCGCGACCGCGATCGACTGCAAGGACAAATACACCGAGGGACATTCCGTCCGCGTTGGCAAATATAGCGAGATCATTGCCGCTGAGCTCGAATGGGGACCGCATGAGGTCGAAGGCGCCGCCGTCGCAGGCTATCTGCACGACGTCGGCAAACTGACCGTCGAACGCAAGATCATCAACGCTCCATACCGCATTAACGCCAAAGAATCTGCCGAGTTGAACAAACATCCCGGCGTCGGTTACGAGATTTTGATGCCGATACATCATCCGTACACGAACGTACCGCTCGCGGCAAAATATCACCACGAACGTCTCGACGGCCGCGGTTATCCTGACGGTCTGTATGACCGCGAAATTCCCTACATCGCCAAGCTCGTAAATCTCGCCGATTCCTTCGACGCGATGACGACCGATCGGCCGTACAAGGCTCGGCGACCGGCCGCAGATGTCGTTGACGATCTTCGCCGAAACGCCGGCAAGCAGTTCGCTCCCGAACTCGTCACTGCATTTTTACGCGGAATGCTCAAGGAGCTAACCGGCGACAATAAGGAAAAGCGTTTCCGCAAACTCCTCGGCCGCGAATACATGGAAGCCGAAGGCATCGTCCCGATCCTGCGAACAGCTCTGAACGAAATGACACCGACATCGCCGCTGACCTACATTTCCGCGGCGACTGACGGCGACCAAAATACAATTCTCTAGTGTCCGTACGACAGGCTGCGAGCCTGTCGCACGGTTAGGTTTCGCGAACTCTGTATGTATCTTTCTCCGTGGTGTCGAGAAATGGACAGGCTA
>CALMPJ010000074.1 GCA_937871585.1 uncultured Acidobacteriota bacterium
AGATGGAAGGCTATCAGATGTTCACGATCCTCTCGCCAAAGAAGACAAAGGTAGCAGCAGCTTCAAAGCAGCATACATCAGTAGCTCCTGACGGCGACGGCGAAGCA
Organism: uncultured Acidobacteriota bacterium; assembly: GCA_937871585.1. Classification (GTDB taxonomy): domain Bacteria; phylum Acidobacteriota; class Blastocatellia; order Pyrinomonadales; family Pyrinomonadaceae; genus OLB17. The sequence continues at coordinate 108 of CALMPJ010000074.1, forward strand.
CCAAAGGCTAAGAAATCGGCTGAAAAGAAATCAGAGCCGAAAAAGAAGGAAGTGATCGAGAAAGATCCTGACGAGATTTTTTAATACCAGACGGGCTTGGCGGCCCGTCAAATGGAGGAAATAATGCCAAAACTAAAAACACACAAGGGAGCTGCAAAGCGTTTTCGCTCGACGGCTTCGGGTAAATTCAAACGCGGCCATAGCCACGCTCGTCACATTTTGACGAAAAAGACCGCAAAGCGTAAACGCAACCTCGATATCGACGTGTTGGTATCCGAGGGCGATCAAAAGCGTGTAGAGAAAATGCTGCCGTACGGCCGCGACTAAGAATTATAGATATTTAGATCATGCACTCTGCATTGTGCGAAGTGCATCGGAGGAATTATGCCTAGAGCAAAACGTGGTAATAAGCGCCTAGAGAAGCGCAAGAAGATATTAGCCTTAGCCAAAGGTTATCGTGGTACTAAATCAAAACTTTATCGTTCAGCGAAAGAGTCGGTCGAGCGTGCGTTAAATTTCGCATACACCGGCCGTAAGCTGAAAAAGCGTGATTTTCGTAAGCTGTGGATCGTCCGCATCAACGCGGCTTGCCGTCTGAATGACATGAAATATTCGCAGTTCATTCACGGCCTCAGCCTCGCCGGCATCGAGCTCGACCGCAAGGTCCTCGCCGACATGGCCGTCAAACAGCCCGAAGCATTTGCCGCCGTCGCGAACCAAGCGAAAGACGCGTTGAGCAAGCAAGTTAAGGCTGCTGCATAGCCTTCTGCTTAACAGCGGCACTGTTGATCAATGGGCCGAACATTTGTTTCAATTCTAAGTAGCCTGCTTATCGTCCTGTTAATTCAGGTTGATTCGCAGGCTACTTCGTGTGCTGTAATCAATGATGCTCGTGAGGTTACTGCGATCGCTCAAGCCTCTATCGGCTCAAGCTTTAATAAGGGCTTTTTGTTCGGAATTTGTTTCGCGATCTTTGTCGCCACCCTAACAATCCTAATTAAGAACCGAAGATTATTATTCTCATTCTTTTACGGTCCCCTCGCCTTACTCATACTTGCAATACTTGTGATTATCAACGGCCTATATACAGCATGCCTCGGACCAGGCCTTGACTCTTTCTACTATTATTTCGTCATCGTGTCCTTGATCGCGATGTTTATCGGATCATTAGTTTTGGGGAGACGAAAATCCGAAGTCGCTGAGCCTACTTTCATCAGCCTTAATAATGATTGAGTATCTATATTTCCAATTCTATTCGGTCGAGTAACCTAAATCCCAACCTCCGCCTTCGCTTCCGCAAACATCGCAACTGCAAAGTCTAGGTCATCCTTAGAATGTGCTGCCGAGACCTGCGTTCTGATGCGGGCTTTTCCTTTGGGGACGACCGGGAACGAGAATGGGATGACGTAGATTCCCTTTTCTAGCAAAGCCTCTGCCATTTTTACGGCTGGGGTTGCTTCGCCGAACATGATGGGGACGATGGCGTGTTCGCCGGGGACGACTGTTAGGCCGATGGAGGCGATCTTTTCGCGGAAATAGGTGACATTGTCCTGCAATTTGTCTCTCAGCTCGGTTGAACTCGACAGCATATCGATCGCGGCGATGGCTGCGGTGACGATCGGTGGGGCTACTGAATTCGAGAACAGATACGGTCGCGAACGCTGCCTTAATAGCTCGATGATCTCCTTTTTGCCGCTTGTATAACCGCCGCTGGCGCCGCCAAGGGCTTTGCCGAGGGTTCCGGTGATGACGTCGACGCGGCCCATGACGCCGCAATGTTCGTGGGTGCCGCGGCCTGTTTTGCCGACGAATCCAACGGAGTGCGAATCATCGACCATCACCATCGCGTCGTATTTATCGGCCAGATCGCAGATCTCCTTGAGCGGCGCGATGAAGCCATCCATCGAGAACACGCCGTCGGTGGCGATCATGCGGAACCTCGCGCCGCTGGCTTCCTGCAGCTTGGATTCGAGGTCGGCCATGTCGCAGTTCTTGTAGCGAAAGCGTTGGGCTTTCGAGAGACGAATTCCGTCAATAACGCTTGCGTGATTGAGTTCGTCAGAGATGATCGCGTCCTCTTCGCCGAGGATGGTCTCGAACAGCCCGCCGTTCGCGTCGAAGCAACTCGTATAAAGTATCGTATCTTCCGTCCCCAGAAACTCGCTGATCTTCTGCTCGAGCTGTTTGTGGATCGTCTGCGTCCCGCAGATAAACCTCACGCTCGACAGCCCAAATCCCCACTCGTCCAAGCCCTTATGCGCCGCCGCAACGATCTCCGGATGATCGCTCAAACCCAGATAATTGTTGGCACACATGTTCAAAACCTCACGCCCGCCAACCTCGATCCGAGCCTCCTGCGGCGTCTCGATCACACGCTCATTCTTATAAAGCCCCGCCTCGCGGATCTCACCAATAGTGTTACTAATTTGCTCTTGAACTTTGCCGTACATAAGTAGAAATAATACAGGCCTGCGGACTTAATATGAATTGCGGTCGTCGGTTTTCTTCGTCGCGTAGCGACCGACTGAATTTAGCCGTGGACGTTTACCGATGAAGAACGGCGCGCATCAAGAACGTTCCGACTAAGCTTGAGTTCATCCAAGCGAATTCCTTCGTATCTGTTCTTCGGTTAAGCACTGCTTGCAATAGCAATCATGAATTGGTTCGTAATCATCGAAAGCTAGTACAAGTGTTTCAGCGTTGGAGTGCTCGCACCAATATTCGCGATTATAAAGCCTCATCAGCAGTAGGCCTTTCAATGGTATTTTACTTTCAATTGACTTGATTGCTTCTTCCAAGCAATCGTCGCAAAACCAAATGTGATCTCTGTTTGGGAACTCTTTCTTTTCACAAAGATAACACCGAAAAGGTATGCGCACGCCGTCAAACGCCTTGACATACGGCACGACGCTTGGATATGCCAGACAATCGCGCAATAGGTCTTCCATTTGCCAGGACGTTTCCGAACTTAAACGTTCCAAACGAGCTTCAATGCCGACGCGACGCATCTGAAGTATCGAATGGATCTCTTGAACATCTATGATCTTGGCTTTTGTTCTTTCATCGTCGGGCAAGGAATAGGCACGAACGCCTACGTCCCGAAGTGCCAAACATAGCTCCTCGACGAGTTCGTTATCATCACGCTCGGCAAAAGGCGGAGCTTGTGGCGTGCTTTGCATAACTTTCTCTCGATAATATCAATCGGCTAAAAACAAACTAACCGATCGAATAAAAACTAAGGCGTTGGCGGCGTTGTTTTCTTTGGTGCCTTTTCGACATGCGAGGCTGAGATCCAGGCGGCTAATTTTCCGGGGTCGTTCGCGTATCTGTTTTTGACGATGCCGTCGAGGATGCGGACGATTATCATGCCTTGGCGGACCTTTGAGGCTTCTTCGGCGGTGGCGGCGACGTGTTCGGCGGTGGCCGGGGCGGTTGTCGAGAATGTAGCTTCGAACGAATCTGCGGCGGCGGTCAGATCGGTGATGAACGTGCTCGGCAAGCCGTAATTAATGAAGTCCGACTTGTACGGATCGGCTTCGGTTACGAACGCACGAGCCTTTCCGAGCATGGTCGCGTCGGGCATGTTGCGTTGGAATTTGAATTTGTCGCTGATGCCATCGAACTCGTATTCCATCGATTTCGACGTACGCGAGATGGCGGCCATTTGGTCACGCAAATTCTCGCGTGCCGTGTCCTTTACTTCGTACTGCTGTGCGGCCTCGCCAAAACCGGACTGCTGCGCGGCACTTTCGGTCTCGATCTCGGTAACGATCGTCGCCAAATCAGCGAATTTTGTTGTGGCAAAACCCGTAAAATCACCGGCATTGTCCGTCCCAAACTGCACAACACGCACCTGCATCTCGTAACGTCTGCGATTATCGTCGTTCATAAGCTACCAATTCTCCTTCGTGAGTAAGTTTTTGGCCTTCGTGAGGCAAATTTTGTGCTTCGTGAGGCATTTTGGGGTCTTCGTGAGACGCGCAATGCCCTTCGTGAGGCACTCCGACACCTTCGTGAGCAACTCCGACGCCTTAAATTGGAACTCAAACGGCTTCGGGAGCAACTAGCAAGGGTTCGTGAACGATTGTAACACCTTCGTCAAGAGGTAAATGAGCTTCGTGCTAATTTCGTCGAGCTTCGACCGAGATAATTCGAGTAAAAGCATGAAGTTTTACATCGTTGGATAGAAGTAATAGCGTATTGTCCAACGAAACTTGATGCGTCGGTTACCGCAGGTGATCTTCGGCTGGTATTGGGATAAATTCGCGGCTTGTAAGGCGGCGGCTCGAAGCAATCGATTGCCTTTTTTTACTTTCGCAAAGATGACGTTGCCTTCTTCGTCAACGATCGTATCAACCACGACCTCACCAGAGATATTTGCCT
>CALMPJ010000075.1 GCA_937871585.1 uncultured Acidobacteriota bacterium
AGCCGTCGCTGTCGATAAGAACGGCACGATCTACGTCGCGGACGGCAACGCGATCCGTATGATCGGCGGCGCAATGCCGATGGTCAAGACCATTGCCGGACTCGAACGCGGAAACCGCGACGGCAAAGGTTTAGCTGCGATGTTCAATCGTCCTTCGGGTATTGCGATCGACGACAATGGCGACCTGCTGATCGCAGACAGCGAGAATGGTTCGATCCGCAAACTAACGTCCGACGCTAACGCCAAACCGACGGCTACGCTCAAACCTCTGCAGACCGCCGAAAAATTCCGTGCCGCCGCTCCCGCACGCTGGCCCTTCGATCCGCCGGCCGCGAAACGCGACATTGCAGGAACACTTGGCGAGATCCGCGGACTGATGACGCCTGCAGCCGACAATGTCTGGTTTCACAACGGCCTCGACATCGCCGGAAGCTTTGGCGAGACTGCGAGGTTCATTCGCAGCGAAAAAGTTCTCAAACCGATCGCCGCCGAGAATTTCGGCACGCTTCGCGAACTGATCCGAATGCCGACGCTCGGCTACATTCACATTCGCCTTGGCCGCGACAAAGACGGTAAGCTGTTCGACGATCCGCGATTTCAGTTTCAGCGAGACGCGAGCGGCAAACTGACGAATGTGAGAGTACCTCGCGGCACCAAATTCGAAGCAGGCGATCCGATCGGAACGCTCAATCCGATGAATCACGTCCATCTCATCGCCGGAAAAACAGGCAGTGAGATGAATGCTCTCGCGGCGCTTGAACTTCCGGGCATCGCTGACTCTAGGCCGCCGGTAATCGAGAAACTCACATTGTTCTACCGTGATTGGAAACCACTTGAAACCCAACCGACAGGTTCGCGTATTAGACTTAGTGACCGAACGCGTGTTGTGGTCAAAGCATACGATCAAGTTGACGGCAACAACGAAAGGCGAAGACTCGGCATTTACAGCGTGAGTTTGCAGGTCAATGACGGAGCGATATCCGAGATCAAATTCGACCGAATGCCGTCGAACTTGCTCATCAGCATGGTTTACGCGAACGATAGTCATTCAGGTGCGACCGGCGAGACGATATTCAATTACATCGCGACCAATTCGCTGATCGACAGCCGAGGACGCGAAGGTTTCATCGATCCGGCGAAACTCGATGCCGGTGTTTACACTGCTACGGTTTACGTGACTGACTATTTCGGTAATCGAGCATCAAAACAGTTTGAGTTTGAGGTAACAAAATGAAAGTTATAAGCGCATTTCTTCTGCTTGCGATCACATCATCGACAGCGTTTTCGTATTTTGGCCCAACAGCGGTGATAAAGACGCCGCCAGCACCGAAGTTTACCGACGCTGAGCGTCACACCGAGCTAGCCAAACGCCGAGCCGCGGTCGCTGCGAAAATGGCTGACAACAGCGTGATGATCTTGATGTCAGCCGAGCCAAAGCTCTATACGAACGACGTCGATTACGTTTATCGCCAAGAGAACAATCTATACTACCTCACGTCGCTCAAACAGAACGGTGCGACGCTTGTGATCGCAAAGTCCGGCGGCAAATTCACTGAAACGCTGTTCCTGCCAAAGCGAGTCCCGCTCCGCGAGGCTTGGGAAGGCAAAATGTACTCGCGTGAACAGGCGACAGCGATTAGCGGCCTAACCAGGATATTCGATGCGTCCGAACGCAAAGAGTTTCTCGATGGTCTCAAGGCAAAGAAAGACGCCGGTCCGGCGAACATATATTTGCTACTTCCTGACAATGAGAACGACGTTAATGGCAAGCGTGAGTTTGCCCAAGAGTTAGCACTGTCGAAAGAATTAACTGGCTACAAGGTCGAGAATGCACAGCCGATCTTCGCCGAGCTTCGCCACATCAAATCGCCTTATGAACTTAAGCTAATGCAGCATGCCGTCGACATCTCGACCGAGGCTCATATGCGTTCGATGGCAACGGTTGGCCGCGTTGACTGGGAATATGAGCTCCACGCCGAGGTTGAATACACGTTCCGCCGCCGCAATGCCGATTTCTGGGGCTATCCGTCGATCGTCGGCTGCGGACCGAACGCAACGACGCTTCATTATGTCGAATCGCAAAGTCCTGTGAAGAAAGGCGAACTGTTACTGATGGACGTTGGCGCCGAATACGAGCATTACACTGCAGATGTAACACGCACATTTCCAGTTAACGGCAAGTTCACCAAAGAGCAAGCCGAGATCTACCAGATCGTTTATGACGCTCAAGAAGCCGTTGCAAAAGCAACGAAGCCGGGCGTTACGTTCAGCGAACTAAGCGCGATCGCGCGGAATACGATCAACGAAGGCCTGTTCAAGCTTGGCCTTGTTCTGGATAAGAACTCACGTCAAGTGAACGTCTGGAACATTCACGGTCTGGGACATTGGCTCGGAATGAACGTCCACGATGTCGGCGACTACGGTGCGAAACTCGCTCCCGGAATGATCTACACCAACGAGCCGGGCATTTACATTCGCGAAGACGCACTCGACAATTTGCCGAACACGCCTGAGATGAACGCGTTCAAAGAAAAGGTTCGCCCGATGTTTGAGAAATACAAAAACATCGGCGTCCGCATCGAAGACGATATGCTCGTGACCGAAAGCGGCGTCGAATGGATGACCGCGAAACTGCCGCGTTCGATCTCCGATATCGAAGGCTTTATGGCTGTTGCCCCGAAAACGGTGACATTGAGCCAAAAGTTCCGCGGCCCACTGCCGATCTATTCGGTCGCAGCAGAATAGAATCTGACTATTAATGAAAGGGCATCGACTTGTCGTCGATGCCCTTTTGGTTTTGACTTATACGTTCCTCCCGAACACAATCTAGTCGAAGCAACTGTGAGCCAAACAACCGACAATTCACTGCCTCTCGTCATCGTCAATCCAAAGTCCGCGGGCGGCAACACTCGCGACAAATGGTCGGCGACGGCGAGCGATCTGCGTGCTCACTTCGGGCCGTTTAGCGTGGCGTTTACGAAATCACAGGGCGACGGCACCGTGATCGCTGAACGCGCGGCTAAGTCGGGCCGCAAATTCATAATTGCCTGCGGCGGCGACGGCACGATAAACGAAGTTGCGAACGGTATATTGCTCTCGCGCGAAGATGCCGAACTTGGCGTTCTGCCATCAGGCACCGGCGGGGATTTTCGCCGCACGCTTGGAATGCCGAACGGCAACCGAGAGGCTGCCGCTGCTCTGCGAGACGGTGAAACAAAGCGGATCGATGTCGGACGCGTTACGTTTCAAGATCACGACGGAAAAACGGTCTCACGTTACTTTCTAAACGTCTCGTCTGCCGGACTTGCCGCCGATATCATCGGACGTGTGAAGTCGACGAAGGTATTCGACTGGCTTCCGATCGAGAGCCTTCGTGGGCGTGCAAATTTTGCGGTTTCGACGCTTCAGGAAGTTTTGTCGCTCGATCCTGTTATGGTTCGCGTAAAATTTGATGACGAAGAAGAGTACACGCTGCAAACGATCGCATTTTGCATCGCAAATTCCCGATATTTCGGCGGCGGAATGTTCATCGCTCCGGATGCCAAGATCAACGACGGCGAGTTGGACGTTATAAATATCGGCGACATCGGAACAGCAAAGATCTTGTTGAATGCTCACACGCTATATCGAGGTACTCACCTCGACCTTACCGAGGTGAAAAGCAAACTCGCTCGCCGTATTGAGGTCTCGCCGGTCGATGCATCGCAGGAAATTCACATCGAAACGGACGGCGAATTGCCCGGAATGCTGCCCGCAGTGTATGAGATCGTTCCCGACGCATTACGTGTTAGAGTCCCGAAAACGTAACATATGTTACGGAAATGTTACATCTTCGGTTGAATCGCCGCTCGATGTTACATAAACTTACGGCAACGCCTGTTGCCGATGCCAAAGAGCCTATTATTCTCAACAATTCTGCTGCTTTTTTTCGCTGTCGGCACATTTGCTCAACAAGACGACGAAGACGCACAATCGTGGAACGACGTTCAGGTAACCGTTCCGATCAATAAGAAAGTTGACTTCACGCTCTACGGAACACTCCGATTTGGATCGAATTTAACGCAAGTTTCTGAGGGCCGCGTCGGTGCCGGATTTGGATTTCACATTAGTAAGGCTTTCTCGGTTACGCCTTCATATCTGGCGATCGCCGCCCGAAACTCGGCTGGTAGATTTCACGACGAACATCGACTCAGCCTGCGCGGAACATATAAATTCCCGACCAAAGGCTTCGCTCTAGCTCATCGCAGCACTTACGAATATCGCGTGCGCACGGCAGGAAACTCATGGCGATATCGTGCCGCACTAGTTCTGGATAAAAAGCTGCCCGAGAAATTCATTCCAAAGTCGAAGCTCTTTGTGATCGAAGAGGTCTTTTACGTATCAACTACAAAGAAATTCTCGCGAAACCGCTTCAGCGTCGGCATCAGCAAAGAGTTGGACAAACATCTGACGCTCGAACTCTACTATTTGCGGCAAAACGACGGTTACTCCCATCCCGGCGACCTCAATGTGATCGGCACTTCGTGGAAAATTCACTTGTAAAAAAGTCTTGCCATTTCCGGACCAGTTTCTGTACTATTACCTAAATCAAAACGCGCCGAATCCTTAATACAAAGGAACGGGGGAACCGAGCATTCTGCTATGTGCAGATCTGGGGCTTATCTTGCAGAGAGAGGAAGATTCTTCGCTTCCAGCCCGACAGCTAACCTCGTAGGCGATGACGAAGAAGGACGAAAGACATCCGCCTGAGGCGGTGAAGCTCGAACCTTCACCGCCTCTTCGTGTATCCGACGGCCTTCGCGAGCAAAGTGGAGGACTCTGTACGGATGAAGCGAATCACGATCATCGGCGGCGGTGCTAGCGGCACACTCACGGCTACAAATCTTCTAAAACTAGCGGGCGAAACTCCGCTGCACGTCGATCTCGTGGAGAAACGTTCCCGAATCGGGCGAGGCGTCGCATTCGGGACGACTCGCGATGCTCATTTGCTAAACGTTCCATGCGGACGAATGGGAGCATTTCCCGACGATGTCGGCGGATTTCATGCTTGGCTTGTAGCAAATGGTCATGAGTTCGACGATCACGCATTTGTTCCTCGCCGTTTGTTTGGTGCGTATCTTAGAGACACATTTGAATCAGCCGCTGCGTCAACAAATGTCTCGATCGAACTTCACGATGACGAGGCTGTCGATCTCTCCGTTGATAACAAAGCGGCTCAGGTGATGCTTCGTTCCGGCGAGATCTTACAGACGGATAAGGTCGTGCTCGCGTTCGGTAATTTCGCACCGCCGGATCCGAGTGTTGTAAATAAGGACTTTGTCACTTCGCCTCGATATTTCAAAGACCCGTGGAACGATGAACTTTATTCGTCGCTTAAACCTGACGACGAAGTTTTCGTCATTGGTACCGGCCTGTCGATGGTCGATGTTGCGATACAGCTAAACGCCTCGGGACATCGCGGGAAGATATCGGCGATCTCGACGAAAGGTTTGCTGCCCGCGGTTCACGAACTCGGACACACCTATCCGGTATTCAATGATGAGCTCGACGGTGCTACGCGAATAACGGATGTATTTAAGACGGTAAGAAAGCACGCGGCGAAAGCCGAGCAGGACAGTAACTGGCGAGCTGTGATCGACAGTCTACGGCCCGCGACCCAGAAACTTTGGCTCGATCTGCCGCTCGCTGAGAAACGCTATTTCAAACAACACCTAAGCCGATATTGGAACATTGCCCGCCATCGCGTGCCGCCTGAGGCGAACGCGATCTTACAACAAATGCAGGCGGACGGCCGACTTGAGATCCTTGCTGGTAGATTGAACGACATTCGTCACGACGGCCGTTTTTCGATCACGTATTCGAATAACGGCATTGAGAGCACGGCAAAAGCCGACGTTTTGGTGAATTGTATCGGTTCGGAAACAAACTTCTCTCGGATCGACAGCGAGTTTGTGCGTAACCTCGTCGCACGGCGTCATATTCGCAATAACGAACTCGACATGGGCATTATGGCAACGCCTGATGGCCGTGTTTTTAGCAAGAATGACGAGTATTCCGAGACAGTGTGGACGCTAGGCACCGCTTTGAAGGGCACTTTGTGGGAAACCACCGCAATTCCCGAGATTCGAACGCAGGCACGGGCGCTTGCACTGAGGCTGTTAGCAGAATAAGCTAATCGAACCGCAATTATGCCTCAATCATTCTGCGAACGCCTGTTGGAATCATTCGAAGCACGCCCGGACAAAACGGCGATGCGTATAGTTGGTTCGGACGAAGCCACGTTTACTTACGGCGAGATGCTTCAGCATATTCGCTCGATTTCTTATCGCCTAAAAGAGGAAGGCGTCGAGAAAGGCGACCGTGTCGCTCTGATCGGCGAGAATCACCCGAAATGGGCCATCGCATATCTCGGCACCGTGATGATGGGTGGCGTCATCGTCCCGCTCGATCCGCACGGCGAGATCGAGACGATCACGAATTTCCTTGAGAATTCCGAGGCAAAGGTCGCGTTCCTCTCACCGGATCAAACATCGCGGTTCGCCCAGATCGAAGAACGGCTTGGCCGCCATATTCCGACAGTAGTTTGGAATCTAGAACAGTCGTCGAATGGCTTCCAAAACTTTGACGATTGGGCTTCGACGCCGTTTCCTGAGAGCTTTGCCGCCGAACCGCCGCCTGCTCGCGGCGATGACATGGCGGTGCTGATGTACACCAGCGGCACTACAGGCACTCCAAAGGGCGTTCCGCTCACGCATGGCAACATCATCGCCGAACTCGAAGGCGTCAATCTCGTTCTTAAACTCTCAGACAAAGAAAAGATACTCTCGCTTTTGCCGCTGTTTCACGCCTATTTACAGATCGTAAATATGTGGATCGCAACGACTTACGGCTGCGAAGTTGGCTATCTGAAAGAACTCACGCCGGACGAATTGTCCAAGGCAATGAAGGAGTTCAAGCCGACGATCCTCACGACAGTACCGCGTCTCTGGTATCTGTTTCACAAGAAGATATTCGATGGCGTCGCCGCGAAATCGGGAATGGTGCAACGCCTGTTTCGTGTGATGCTCGCAACCAATGGAGCGTTAAGAAACACGCTTGGCGTTAATCTCGGACGTAAAATGTTCGGTGCTGTGCATGATGGTTTTGGCGGGAACCTTCGCATCGCGATCTCGGCCGGTTCGCGATTCGACGCAGATGTTGCGATCGACTTTCATAAACTTGGCTTCACTATTCTGCAAGGTTACGGCCTGACCGAAACCAGCGGCGCCGCAACAGCGACGTACGAAGACGACAACCGCGTTGGCAGTGTCGGCAAGGCGATGAACGGCATCGATATCAAGATCAATGAGCCCGACAACGAAGGCGTCGGCGAGGTGCTGATCAAGGGGCCGATGGTCTTCAAAGGCTATTATCAGAATCCCGCCGCGAACGCCGAAGCGTTTACCGAAGACGGCTACTTTCGCTCAGGCGATCTTGGAAAGCTGGTCGACGGACACCTTTACATAGTAGGCCGTGGCAAAGACGTGATCGTTCTGCCAAGCGGCAAGAACGTACATCCCGAGGACCTCGAAGTTCACTATCTAAAATGCCCGCTCGTTGCCGAACTCGCTATCATCGGCGTCGAAGACGCCAGCGAAGGTAGGAGCGGAGCCGAGAAACTCGCCGCCGTCGTAGTACCTGATTTTGAATATTTGCAGCAGGCGAAGATCGCGAATTCAAAAGAGGCGATCCGTCACGCGCTAGATAGCCTCGGCCGCGAATTGCCTGAGTATCAGCGTGTTCGCGATTACATCATTCGCCAAGAGATCTTGCCGCGAACCGCGACTCGCAAGATCAAGCGTTTTCAGCTCAAGAAAGAGATCGAAACCGGAGTGATCTCGACCGAGGCAAAAGAAGCCAAGACGTGGGAATTCGCTGCCGGCGAAACCGCAACGATGGAATCGCCTGTCGGTAAAGCGGTTTCAGCCGCAATTCGTCAGAATGCAAAAGATGCCGATGTCATTCATCCTTCGATGAGCCTCGAACTCGACCTTGGCCTCGACAGCCTTGCTCGCGCCGAGACATTTGCTGCTCTCGAGGCCGCGTTCAGTACCGAATTTGACGGCGACGAAGCTGCGACCGCACTCACAGTCGCAAGTGTTGTCGAACTCGTAAACGCACACGGCGGCGGCGACCTTGAGAACGTCAGCGTCGATCTTAACTGGGGCAAGATCGTCCGTGAGGCCGATGATGATTTCCCGGAAATTCGCGGCGTGCTCGAAAACAGGCCCGTTTTTGCGGCATTTGCTTGGATCGTTTACAAATGCTTCAACCTCTTCTGCCGCGTGTTTATGCTGCTTGAGGTCTCGGGCAAGGATAACTTAGGCAAAGCTGAAGAGATCGCCGCAACGTCGAAGTCGTTCATAATCTGCCCAAACCATCAGAGTTTCCTCGATCCGTTCGTTCTTTGCTCTAATTATCGATACGGACTATTTAGGAACATCTTTCACGTAGGAGCCAGCGAATTCTTTAGCAATAAGCTAATGCAAACCATCGCCAAGATGTTGAATGTCGTACCGGTGAATCCCGACACCGAACTAATGCGTGCAATGAAAGCCGGTGCCATCGGTCTCAAACATGGAAAAATTCTGAACATCTATCCCGAGGGCGAACGAGCCTTTGATGGCGAACTTCATGGCTTCAAAAAAGGTGCCGCTATCTTAGCTAGCGAACTTGATATGCCGATCGTTCCGGTCGCGATCGACGGACTATACAAGGTTTGGCCGCGTAATTCGTGGCGAATTCGCCCCGCGAAAGTAAAGATCCGAATTGGCGAACCTTTCTTCGCTCGCGACATCATTTCCGGCGAAACACGAACTGACGATGATTACGCAAAGGTCACCGACCACCTAAAAACAACGATCGCTACTATGATCGACGAGTTGCGCAAATAACTCGTCGTTCGCATTTCAAATTGCGCTTCGATAGAATTGCGATATGGCTTCAACAGCAATTTGGTTTGGCAGAATATTGATACTGATCGGTCTGATCGGATATGGCTACGGAATGAGCGAAGGCGCGGCTAGCGTTACGGCTCTGATACCTGCGTTCTTTGGCGTTGTGATAATGGCGTGCGGTCATTTCGGCATGACGGAATCTCGCCGCAAGCTAATGATGCACATCGCCGTAACGGTCGCTTTGCTTGGCTTCATCGCCGGAATTGTCGCATTGTTCCGCAAAGGAATGCCCGAGACGATCGGCGCAGGCGCAATTTCTCAGATCGCTATGGCGGTGGTCTGCTTGATCTTTGTGCTTTTGGGCGTTCGGTCGTTTATTGCTGCTAGGGCGTCGAACTAAGCTGCATCGAGCTTGATCTCGACCTTTAGCCCGCCGTTATGATTGACGGCGCTGATCTTGCCCTTGTGAGCTTTCACTGCACGCTCGGCGATCGCAAGGCCGAGGCCGGTGCCGCCGGTGCTGCGGGTTCGGTCTTCGCCAACACGGTAGAACGGCCTGAACAGGTTCTTTAATTCGCCCTCGGGCACGCCGCCGCCGTGATCGGCGACTGTAACGATCGCATGTCCGTTTTGCCTTGTAAGGCTTACCTCGACGGCAGTTCTTTCTGCCGTATATCGCACGGCGTTCCTCAAAACATTTTCGATCGCACTGCGCAGAAGTTCCTCGCTTCCATTCACACTGCATTTATCAATGTCGCCTGTCTGAACAACCTTATCGACGCCTTTTGCCTCGAAATCGGCATCCGCAGCGACATCTTTCACCAGCTCCGCAAGATCGATACGTCGTTTGTCGGTGACTTCGCCCGTACTTTCCAACTGCGAAAGCTGAAGTAGTCTGCCGATCATGTCGTTCAATCGAGTTGATTCCGATTCGATGCGATTTAATAACGACTGTGACTCGGCACCGGATTTTGCTTTGGCCAGCTCTAAAGCGACATTCAATCGAGCCAACGGTGAGCGAAGTTCGTGCGAAATGTCGCGATTGAGACGCTGTTGAGACGTGATCAAACCTTCTATACGCTCGGCCATTTCGTCAAAATCACGAGCAAGGTCGGCGAGTTCGTCGCGGCGTTTTGTAACGCTGGTCTCGACGCGAGCCTGCAGATCGCCGCTGGCCAGACGTTTCGTAGCATTACGAAGCTTTCTGATCGGCGATGTAAGGTATAGAGCTAGTATATAGCAAAGAACTATCGCAATGAGACTCACACCTAGGAGGCGCAAATTAGCCAGCCACGAACCGAAGAAGAGACCTTGGGCCGCACCTCGTTCCCATTGAAGAACCAAAACGAACTTCCGCCCGTCCGGAAAATTGACCGGTGCGGCTCCGATCGAGCGTTCTTCGATCGCAAAATCTGTTTCTGCGACTCCGCTTGTACGAGTTTTTGCGATCACCTCGCGAGATTCGTCGATATCAACGCTGTCACCAAACCAGACCGAGTCGTCATTGGCAACGAGTTCGACCTTTCGAGGTGGCTCAAGATCTCGAAGCCTAGCGAGAAATGTCCGAAGCCCTGCTTCGCCTTCCGCCGTTACGATCTGGTTCGCGGTTCCGGCATAAACGATCATCTGATTACGCGTCGAGCGCTCCCAGCGGTTAACCAGCGGCTCGGTTTGAAACGTTCGCGTAACAAAGATCACCGTGCCGATCATCAACGCGACGGCAACGAGGAACCAAAGGAAGATCTTGAGAAACAACTTCATACCAACGTGTAAATATATCCTACCGAACGAACCGTCTTAATACGGTCACTGCCGTCGGCTCGCGAACCAAGTTTCTTGCGAAGATTCGAAATGTGCATGTCGAGGCTGCGGTCAAACGGCGAAAGTTTGCGCTCAAGCACGTTTTCGCTCAGGTCTTCCTTACGGACGATCTTGCCGGCCTCACGCAAGAGATTTGCAAGCAGTTCAAACTCGACCGAAGTCACGTTGATCGGCTCACCGTCGCGAACAACTGTCCGAGCCGCCGTCGAAAGCTGTATGCCGTCGATGTCTAACTTTTCCGAGGTTTCATCGTCGGTCTCAGCCGTTCGACGCAGAATCGCACGTAACCTAGCCGCTAGTTCGCGCGGATTGAACGGTTTCGGCAAATAATCATCCGCTCCGATCTCAAGCCCGACGATACGTTCCATATCGTCGCCGCGAGCCGTGAGCATAATGACCGGCAACTTCGACTTTTCACGAAGATTTCGCAAAACGTCAAAGCCGTTCATCTTTGGAAGCATCACGTCGAGAATCGCTAGCTCGTATTCGCCAGTTAATGCGGCGTCAAGGCCCGACTGTCCGTCGTTGACGGATTCGACCTCAAAGCCTTCGACCGTCAGGTATTCGCTGACCAGCTCACAAAGCTCTTCGTCGTCATCGATAATGAGAACTTTCCCCATAGCTGGAAACATTCTACGCCAAAAAACCGTAGGCGTGTGGCTGTTTTACATTTCTTTACACAATCTAACGTTTGTCTACACAGGCCGCCCGCCGATGTAAGTTGCAATGATTTTCATCTCGTCATCGACTAGAACATAGTCAGCTCGCTTTCCGATCTCGAGTGATCCGCGGTCATCCAGACCAAGAAGCCTCGCCGGATTTGTCGATGCCATTGCTGCGATCTCGCCAACGCTGAATCCAAGGTCGTGCATCAATCTGATCTCGTCTGCCATCGTACAAACGGAACCGGCGATGCTACCGCGTTCATTTTGGGTACGGCCATTTATGACCGCCAATTTCTCGTCCCAAAGCTCGTAATCGCCGTCGCCGAGACCTGTAGGAGCAACTGAGTCGCTAATGATTGAGACTCGGTCAGTTCCGCGGCTACGGCACGCGTGCCTAACCATTTCCGGAGCGACGTGAATACCGTCGGCGATGATGTCGAAAGTCACGCCTTCGCGTGAGATACCCCACCCGGCAACACCGATATTTCGATGGTGTATCGGCGTCATCGCGTTGAAAAAATGCGTTAGATGACGAGCACCGGCGGCAAATGCTCGTTCGAGCGTCGGAGTGTCGGCCTTTGTATGGCCGATCGAGACGATCCAACCATCCGCAACAAGTTGTTCGATCACTTCGATCCCGCCGTCGATCTCAGGTGCAAGGGTCGTCATATGGACGCCGTGATCTAATTTCGGCAATTGTCCACCGTCCATTGCCCAATGTCCATTTCGAAAATACTGCGGCCTTAACGCACCGCACATCGCCTCATTAGCAAACACACCCTCATAATGTACGCCGACGATCTGAGCTATCGGTTTATCGACCTGAAGCCGCATCGCGTTATTGATCGAATCAGTGACTCGCTGATAATTATCGTCACTATCCGGAACCAACGTCGGCAACCAAGCCGTCACACCTTTGGTCGCCAGAAATTCGCCGGTTCGCAAAAGATCTTCGACCGACGCCGAATTCACATCCACGCCAATTGCACCGTGGTTGTGAATATCGACAAATCCCGGCAAAGCTAAGTGCTCCGCCGCATCCGCAACCTCGATCGACGATATGATGCAGCCATCAAACCCGATCTCAACCGCAATTCCGTTTGTGTCTTTTGCCTTGATCGAACTCATCCTATCACCACAATTAAAACACAAAAATGCCCGCGTTTCTCATACGAAAAACGCGGGCAAGTCTAAAAACACGATCGACTAGAAGCTAAGTTTCGCTGCGAATTGCATCGTACGCGGATCGCGGAAACCGGTGACCTGACCAAACGTCGAAGCACCGCTGCCGCCCTGCGAAACCGGCTGGTTCGTACGGTTCCACACAACGAGGCTCAGCGTTCTCGGATTGGTCCAGGTGAACACGTTGAATGCCTCCGCACGAAGCTGAAGCTTGAATCGTTCACCGAATCGAACGTTCTTGCTCATCGTCAGATCGACACGCTTGGTCGAAGGCCCTTGGATGATACCGCGAGCACCGTTACCAACCGTATTTGTAAACGGTGTCGTATTATCGATCGGTGTGATCTGGAAACAACCCGTATTGAACCATTGCTGCGGAGTGTTGCTAGCTCCTGCATTCGGGTTACACGTAATGTTTGGACGTGCAACGACAAGTGGCTGTGGTATCAAACCAAGACCGGCAGGATCGAATCCGCTAACCGTCGGCGTAAAGCCAAGACCGGTCTGATAGGTAACGATACCCGAAGCCTGCCATCCGCCGAGGATCTTGCCAACAAAGTCCTTTTGCTTGGAGAACCAAGGTAGTTCGTAAACATAGTTGATGGTCATCACGTGACGACGATCAAGAACGGCACGTGCCCATTCCGCTCTACCATCGTAGGTGTTCTGCGGAGCTGCGCTTCGGTCATTCGGATTGTCCGTCAAATTCTTCGACCACGTATAAGCAAGATTGATCTGCGACGCACCGGTAAAGCGTTTGGTCGCAGAGACCTGTAGGCTGTGATAGTTCGAATTGTATTTCGGCTGAACCATCGTGATCGAGCGATACCCGCGGAAAGGTCGCAGCTGATCTAGAACTGCCGAAGCGGCTGCCGTGAAAAACGCCTGGTTTGGCAATTGACACGCGACGGTCGGAGTCGTCGAAGCACCTGTTGCACAAAGGCTATTAAGTGCTTGTCCCGGACGGAGATCATTCAATTCAAAGCCGCCGATCAGATTGGTTCCCTTCGAACCAAAGTAACCGACCGTGAACATCGTCTTTGCAGCCAATTGATGCTGGAAATCAAGCGACCAATGCTGCATGTAGGGTGTTTCCCAGTTAGGCTGCACCGCACGGATATTGTTTGCCGTAACCGTTGCCTGAACAGCACAACCTGCAGGAACGGGATTAGCAAGATTTACGCCAGTAACCGCACAGGTCTGTTGATACGGCGGATTTACACCGATATTCTGCAGGAACGTACCGTTAAGTACCTGTTCATGGTAGATTCCGTATCCGGTGCGAATCGAGGTTTTTCCTTTTCCAAACGGATCCCATGCGATACCGACGCGTGGAGCTATGTCATTCTTCGGCACGTTGATAACGTGCTCACCCCAAGGTGATGCTGCAGCGGAACAGTTGGGAAACGCCGGAGCACCCTGTGTGTTGACGATCATGCCGTTACAGAAATTCCCTGTTCCAACAACTCGGTTGCCTGCTCCGGTAACGAGCGGTGCCGCTGCTGCGGTCCAACGTGAAGGATCGAAGTTTGAAAGGCGTCCATTTTTGTCGATCGGTGAACCAAAGAATGAATACCGTGCACCGACATACAAAGTAAGGTTCGGGCGCAGCTTCCATTCGTCTTGAACATATGCTTCGAAAGCCTCTTGTCGAAGATCCGCAGTATAGTCAAAGCTTGCCTGTGTAAACGAAACATTCGAACCCATCAGGAAGTTTGCCCATAGCTGCTGGGTCGCGTTTCCACCCGGAGCGATAACGTTGGTCGTAACACCGGTTCCCGGCGTATTAAATCCGCTGAAGATACCTTCGTTGTTACCGGCGAGAGCGTTTTCGTTCTTGCGATATTTCGACCAAACGAGTCCGGTCTTGATCACGTGATTGCCCGCAACATATGTAACGTTCCCGGCTACGTTGCTCTTCCAAGAGAAGTTGTCATACGGACCAAAACTCTGAAGTGCACTAAAGCCGTTTCCTGAGATCGTAGGAACGCGATCACGTTGAACCGAATACGCGAGCGGCGGATTGATCGGTGAACGACTAAGAGCCAATAGGCCGATGTTCGAACTCAGGATCGCACCGTAACCAAACGTGTAGATGCCTTCGATCAGCAGCTTGGACGATGGCGTGTATGCCAATTGGAACGTATGAGTCTTTCCGGGTGAATCGGTCGATGTTGTTGAAACGCCGGGCAATCCGGAACCGGACGAGAACAGTGAGTTTGCATCGATCGTCGGGATCCCATCATTCTGGTAACGATAATAACCGCTCAGTTTTGGTAGGAACGAGTGATCTATCTTCAAGATCTCTTGACGGAATTCTGAAAGTCCGCGCGTCGGGAAGCTAAGTCCGTTAACACCGTTGTTCGGCAATGGAAGCTGGTTGTAAATAAGATTTACATACTGCTGAGCGACAGGGTTAATGTTGGTCAATTGCCCTGGTGCTGCTGCGGTGCCCGGTAGAACCGTGTTACAGGTCGTTCCGGTTGCACTCAAACAGATCGGCACAGTAAATTGAGCTGCTCTTTGCAACGCCGTCGGAACTGTAGATGTGAGCAGCGGAAATCGCGTGTCTTCGCGAAATTCTTGCGACCAGAAGAAATACAGCTTATTGATTCGTCCAAAATACGGATCGTCCGGATCTTTCTCACCAAACTTCAAGAAATAGATCGGGCCGCCGATCGTGTAACCATAGTCACGATATCGGAACGGAGCACGCTTGATCTTCCCGTTATCATCACGACCAAGTGTTGATGCCAAAGCAGGCGTCGAGTTCGTCAGCGGATCGTTAGCGTTAAAGCTTTCGTTGCGGAAGAAGTAGTAGCCGCTGCCGTGAAACTTGTCGGTTCCGCCTCTAGTTACGACGTTGACCTGTCCCCCGCCGCTGCGTCCTGATTCTGCAGGATAGAGCGAACGCAAGACCTTGAATTCACCTATCGAATCAACGCTTGGATAGGCTTGGATCGTGATGTTCGAACCACGATCGGTGATGTCTGCGCCATCAACCGTAAAGGTGTTCTGACTAGAGCGTGCACCATTTACCGAAATGTTGATCGTGTTAGCTTGTCCCGCAGGGTTTGTCGTACCAACGTAAACCTGATCCGAAAGATCGTTCGTGACGCCGGGAGCAAGTGTTACCAACTGCACCCAATTTCGGTTGTTCAGCGACAACTCGCGAACCTGATCACCATTGATCGTAGTACCGGTAGTTGCAGAAGTAAGTTCAACTGCAACAGCATCAGCCTCGACGGTTACGACCTCATCAATTCGGCCGGCGGCTAGAACGATATCCGACTGCCTACGTTGACCAACGTCTACCTTGATTCCGGTACTGACGGCTTTCTTAAAGTTGGGCGCTTCTACAGTGACGTTATAGCTGCTCGGCGGAATGTTTACGAAAACAAAGTTTCCTTCGTCGTTCGTGGTAACGGTCCTGAGGGCAGAATTGCCACGAGCAGGGTCGACGAGCGTTACGGTCGCACCCGCGATTCCCGCACCATTCGCATCGCGAACGCTTCCCACGATCGATCCTGTGATCTCCTGGGCATATGTGATTCCGGCAAAGCAAAGCGACAGCATGATCGCAAATACGGCCGAGTAAATATTTTTCCTAGTCATAATATTCCATCCCGCGTTTGTTGATTCTATATCTCGAAAATCCATAAGGATAATTTACGTTTTTGGAGATTCATTCAAATTTTCGTTATCGAATTGGACGCGGCTCTTGCGTCCAAAACCGCAAAAGCCATGTATCTAAACAAATTGTTACGAAAACGTGAATGCTATTGAGTTTTATAACTCTTAGCTACCTATTTGTAAAGCAAATATGGTGCCCTACGGATGTTAAATGCGTCTTTTTTTGGTCTGACCAATTTGTCGATATTCTCTGGTGATTCGCCTTGCTTTACGGCGTCGAGAATTTCCTGATTTACAAGCAATCTCGCGTATCGATCGACCTGCCATTCGCTCGCATACAACTTACGCAAAGCAGTCGCGATCTCGATGCCTGTCGCAACCGAATCGAACACATTTCGATCGGTGATTATGATGTTGATGCCGCTGCATTCTTCGTCTTTGAAGACCGAGGTCGTCGGTTTGAATCGAATTGGTACAAACCTCACGCCTTTCAGACTTCGCTCGTTGAGATACTTTGCGAGATTGCGTCCGTTGATCCATGGAGCACCGACGACTTCGAACGGAGTGTCCGCTCCGCGGCCGACGGAGACGTTTGTCGTCTCGAGCAAACCAATTCCGGGATACAGCGTCGCTTCGGTCAGCGAACGCATATTCGGGCTTGGGTTTATCCAAGTCTGCCCCGTTTCGTCGAACCACATTCCGCGGCTCCAGTTTTCCATCTTGATGACGCGAACATCAGCGCCGATCTTTCGCTCGGCGTTCATCATCATGCCGAGTTCGCCGATCGTTAGGCCGTAGCGAACCGGCGTTGTGTGTGCGGCGATGAACGAGAGTTTGTCTTCCTCAGCCAGAATTCCGTCGATGTCGTTGCCGTTGATCGGATTGGGACGGTCGAGAATAAACACCGGCTTCCCTGCCTTTGCGGCTTCCTCAAGCACATTTTTCAGCGTTGCAGTGTAGGTGTAAAATCTCGCTCCGATGTCCTGAATGTCATACACGAACGCATCGATCGTCGCCGTCTGCTCCGGCTTTGGCCGTCTTAAACCATCTTTGTAGATCGAATAAATTGGAAGGCCCGTTTTCTCGTCCTTCGAATCGTCGATCTTCTCGACATCAAGCTCGCCGCGAATGCCGTGTTCAGGAGCGAACATCGCTGTCAACTTTACATTCTTCGCCTCGAACAAAATATCTATCGTCTGCTTTCCGGCAAGGTTGCGTCCGGTGTGATTGGTGACGAGGCCAATCTTGAGGCCTTCGAGCTGTTTGAATTTATCGCGTTCGAGGATGTCGATGCCGTTGAGCGTGGGAACGCGGGCATCCCTAACCGCAGTTGAACCTGTGGCGGGCAAGGATGCCCGCGTTCCGGCGACAAATTTCGGTAACTGCGCCGCGACCGCAGCGTTGTACTCGGCCTCGGCCTGTTTGAATTTCTCGGCGGGCGTGTCTTCTATCGCCGAGGCAACGACGGTCGAGACCTTGGCACGCAGCGGGCCGACGTCGCCTTTGCCGTCGGGGTGGACGCGATTTGAGAGAAACACTACGAACGTCTGCGACACGCGGTCGATCCAAAGCCCTGTGCCCGTAAATCCCGTGTGACCGAACGAGCCGAGCGGAAACAGTTCGCCGCGATTGCCCGAGAACGAAGTATTAATATCCCAACCAAGCCCACGCGTCGCACCGTCTTCGCTCACAACATTCGGCGAAGTCATCTTCGCCACCGTCTGCGCCGACATCACACGCATGCCATCAAGAACGCCGCCGTTCAACAGCATCTGGCAGTATCGGGCAAGATCGTTAGCGTTTGAGAAGAGCCCTGCGTGTCCAGCGATGCCGCCCATTCGAAAAGCAGTTGGATCGTGGACTTGCCCTCGAAGCATTCTGTCGCCTTCTTTATCATCACCGGCGAACCTCGCTCCTAAATAGCTTTTTTGGCCTCGAATATTTTCAGTAGGTGCTATACGCCCAGTAAGGCTGAGTTGCGCATTTTCAAATATGCTATCGGAAGCGAGTAGCTCGACAAATCCCGATTCACGCATCGTAAGTACGCGTCTTATCTCTCGAAAAAAGAACTTCCCAATATTAACGGCTGTGACACGTTCAACAATTTCGCCAAGGACCTCAAACCCAATATCCGAATAAACGAACTTCGTTCCCGGCGGATTTCGGAGGCGTTCCTTCTTTAGGGCGGTGAGCATGCCTTCGCGACCGGTCCATTTTTCGCTGAGGTCGAAATCGGGGCGGTAACCGGAGGTGTGTGTTAGGAGTTGTTGGATGGTGACCCTTTTTGCGTTTGCGTCGTCGATGTCGGGAATGTACATCCCGATCGTGTCGTTCAAACGCAGCTTGCCCTGCTCGACCAAGATCATTATCGAAGTCGCCGTCGCCACAGGCTTGGTCAGGCTCGCGACATCAAATATCGTATCGACAGTCATCGGCTCCACCGTTGGCACCAGCGAACGATTCCCATACGCCTTTCGATAAACGATCTTCCCCTTATGCCCGACAAGCACAACAGCTCCGGGCATCTTCTTATCTTTTATCGCGTCGTTAACAAGAGAGTCGATCTGTGCCAACTTCGCCGCATTCATCCCAACCGTCTGCGGAGCCGCGACGGGCAGACCTTGCGAGAACGTGTTCAACGCAAAGACGCAAAGCAGCAAAGCCGCAAAGGTTAAGAAATTACGAGGACATAAATAAACTGCATTTACCTTGGATCTCATTGCGTCTTTGCACCATTGCGACATTGCGTTAAAAACCTTCATTCTTATTTTCCGGCCTTTAGCCTCTTGTCTCGTTCAACAAAACTCTCTTTACACAACGCCACGAATTCTTTTGCGATCGGCGAGAAGTAGCCGCCCCGAAGACGTGCGAGTCCCAATTCCCAATTGATCTCGGCTCCTTCGATCATCCATGAGACTAAGCGGCCTTCGCGGATCTCGTCGGCGATGGTCTTGGCTCCGGCGGTGCCGACGCCAAGGCCGTTTTCGACCATCTGGTTGATCGCCTCTTGACGCGACAGTTCCATCACGACGTTCGGGCGGACATTCGCAGCGTGAAAGAAATCGTCGATCATTCGACGAGTGTTGCCGCCGCGTTCGCCAAGGATCAGTTTCTCACCCGCTAATGCTGCCGCCGAGATGAACTTTTCGTTCGCATTCGGATGACTCGGGTGTGCGATCGCAACGATCTCATCCGTAAAGAGCAGATCGGTCGTGATCGACGAATTATCTACAGGCAGCGAGACGAATGCAATATCGACCTCGCCGTGCATGATCTTATCGACCAAAGCCTGGCTAGTTCCGGCAGAGACTGACAAGTCACTGTTCGGATACTTCTCGCGAAGCCGCTGCAGTATCTTTGGCAACTGCTGCGAAGCAAACTCCGCCGACGCGCTGCCAATACGCAAACGTCCGTGCTCGGCACCGGCGACCTCAGCGATCTCGGCCAGAGCCGTGTCGTGTTCGCGAAGTATCTTCCTCGCACGATCGAGCAAATATTCGCCGGCCTCGGTCAAGATCACGCGGCGCGGCGTTCGCGTAAATAGCTGCAGCCCGACCTCGTCCTCGAGTTGCCGGATCTGCATCGATATCGCGGCCTGCGTCACATTAACGCGACGCGCACCTGCGGTAAACGTCTTGGCCTCGGCGATCGCCAGAAATGCCTTAAGCTGTCGGATTTCCATAAACTAGAACTCTTCTCTTAACTTTGTGGCTCTCTTTTTGCGCCTTAGCGAGAGGCGATTCCCGCAAAGTCGCCAGGTAAGCAAAGCACGCAAAGGAGTGCGATTAGAATATCTTATTGACTATATAAAATCCGTTAAATTTGATTATAAGTCAAGTTTCCCAAAGAATGTAAGTGTAATTTTGACGGGAGAATTCCTATTCTTCTTTGCGGTCTTAGCGTCCGAACTTAGCGTTCTTTGCGGGAAACGCACGGTGTCGATAAAGACTTTTTAACGAGAAATGCCCGAGAATGTCGCAAAATCTGCACGCTCTTACTCGCTTTATTTGGGCGTTGACGGCGGCGGCACAAAGACGAGCGTCGCCTTGATGAACGCGAATGCCGAAGTCATCGCTGAGGGCATCGGGGGCCCGTCAAATCCGCTGCGAGTCGGTGTCGAAACGGCGGTTTCAAACATCGCGAATGCCATCGACAAGGCGGTTGATGCTGGCGACGTTTCACGCGGAGACATTGTCGCGGCAACTTTAGGACTCGCCGGAACGAGACGAAAGGACATTCGAGAACGCGTTCGTGAGAGTTTTGTTTCGCGGTTTCGCATTCGAAAGATCACGGTCACGACCGACGCTGAAATTGCACTATACGGTACTACATTGGGTGAGGCTGGACTTGTGGTCATTGCAGGAACAGGCTCTGTTTGTCTTGGCACAAATAGCAAAGGCGTTACCGCAATGTCCGGAGGTTGGGGGCCGATCGCCGGTGACGAAGGCGGCGGTCGCGGCATCGCCGGCGACGCTTTGCATGCTATTGCAAAGGCTTCGGACGGTCGCGGCCCGGCGACGCTGCTTAGCGAGCGAGCCGCCGATTACTTTCGTGCATCAAACGTTGATAACCTGATCGGAGCGATCTATGCACCGCAAATGGACAACAGCCGCATCGCCGGTTTTGCGAAATTTGTCGGCGAAACCGCTCAGGAAGGTGATACTATCGCCCTAAAAATAATCGCCGCCGCCGGACGCGAGCTCGGCAATGCTGCCGCCGCTGTCATCAAGAAACTCGGCCTCGAAAAAGCCGCGTTTCCCGTAGGCTGCGTCGGCAACGTGTTCAACGCCGGAGAGCTGCTAACCGGCCCAATGAACGAAGCAATTCTGGCAGTCGCACCAAAAGCGAGACTTGCCAAACCCCAAATGCCACCTTCGCACGCCGCGGCTCTAATGGCGATGAGAAATGGTCAGAACCATCTGTGGTAGTCATTTTTGGATTCGGAAACGTATGAGGACTTCAACGTCAATCTTAAGTCGGCATTTCATATTAGGCATCTTTTGTATTGCCTCTTCCACTTGCATTGCTGGGTTTGGACAAAGTCAACTAGATTCTCAAAACAATGGACAGGCAAACAAGATTACGCCTGTAAAAATTTTGCATAAGCCCAAACCGAGCTACGGTGACGGTCAAGACTGCTCGACTGGAACAGTAGTACTAAGAGTTCAATTCCTGGCGTCCGGACATATCGGTGAGATTAAACTTGTCGCCGGTATGACGAAGAACAGGAACGACAGCGCCATAGCGGCAGCTAAAGGAATCCGTTTTGAGCCGGCAACAAAGAACGGGAAAGCTATTACGACGGCAAGAGTCATTGAATTCGCATTCTTTATATATTGATTTGATGACGCTACCGATCACCGAACAAGAAAATCCCGCCACCGCGAGCATTGACCGTGTCTCGACGCTGGAGGCTGTTCGCCTTATCAATGATGAGGATAAGTTGGTGGCGATGGCGGTTGAGAAGGTGCTGCCGGAGATCGCTGCGACTGTTGATGCTGTTGTTGAGAGATTGGAGAGCGGCGGGCGATTGTTTTATGTCGGGACGGGAACGAGCGGGCGGCTTGGGGTGCTGGATGCGAGTGAGATACCGCCGACGTATGGCGTCAGCTACGACCTCGTCCAAGGCGTGATCGCGGGCGGCTATGACGCTCTTTACAAAGCCGTCGAAGCAAGCGAAGACAACCGCGAAGCCGGTGCCGAAGACCTAAAGTCAAGCGGATTGACATCAAATGACTCCGTGATAGGTCTCGCCGCGTCAGGCCGTACGCCATACACTATTGGAGCTTTGGACTACGCGAGAGAACTTGGCTGTTTCACAGCATGCATTACATGTGTGCCAGATTCCGCGATCACAAAGTCGGTCGATGTTGCGATCGTTCCGGTCGTCGGCCCCGAGCCGATCACGGGTTCGACCCGAATGAAATCCGGCACCGCGCAGAAAATGGTGCTAAACATGATCTCAACGGTCGCGATGATCAGGCTCGGCTACGTCACAGGAAATCGAATGACCAACGTACGCGCCGGAAATGAAAAACTGAGAGATCGTGCCGTGCGTATTTTGATGGCTGAGACGGGCATTGATAGCAAGTTCGAAGCTGAAGCCTTGTTGAAAAAAGTGAATTTTTCGATTCGTGACGCTTTGGAGAATCGCCCATGAAACTTTCCAGACAACCAATGGTTTACCGAGGGCTTACCTACCTCTTCGCGGCGATTTGTGTCTTTGTGGTTCCGGTAATTTACTTGCCATTCCGTAAACCTCAGATACTGCATGATGTTTTTGGAACGGTCATATCAATTTTGACCGGCGTATTGTTGCTTGCATGCTTTATTTGCATAGTGATCTATTTGGGTACTAGATTCTTGTATTTTCGGATTAGGCGGAAAGAATCTCGAATCAACCTGTTGGTTGAAGTTTTGCTGATTTTTACAATTGTATGTTCGAGTTATGTAGCTTACAAAATTGCCGTTTTGTGGCCGTTTGCCGAAGCTTCATACTTTTTGAATAGTAATGTTCCGCCGGAAGAGTTTATTAATCCTTTCCTAGGCGTAAGAATGCTCGACTGCCGAGAAGATTCACGCGATTTGGGCGTAATCTTTCTTGAAAGGAATTTCAGTATCGAACATGATTATTTGTCATATGCCCCAAATAGAGTCGACAAGAAAATGCACTATCTACCTGGCAAAAAATTTGAAAATGATTGGTATTTTGAAAATACGGGTAGCCAATGGAGTCAGAATCTGAAGGACTGCAATCGAAGAAATAAACTGCCTTACTAAAATGCAAACACTCGACCTCATCATTATTTTCGGCTATCTGATCGGCATTACGGCGTTTGGGATCTTGTTTTCGGGCAAGCAAGAGACGACGGCGGATTATTTTGTCGGTGGGCGAAATGTACCTTGGTGGGCGATCGCGATGTCGATCGTGGCGACGGAGACGAGCACGATCACGTTCGTGTCGGTGCCGGGAATCGCGTTTGCAAAGGGCGGCAATTTTCAGGTTCTGCAGCTCGTCTTCGGCTACATGCTCGGCCGCGTCGTCATCTCGCTGATCTTCATTCCCATGTATTTCAAAGGCGAGCTGCAGACGGTTTACCAACTGCTCGGCGAACGATTTGGCGACCGAGTGAAGATGCTCGCCTCGGCATTGTTCGTTATCATGCGAAACGTCGCGGACGGCGTTCGATTGCTGCTTACGGCGATAGTCCTGGCGGCTGTTTATCGCTCATTCAATCCTGCAGCCGATGCTTCGACGATCATCGTCGGCTCGATCATCTTGCTCGGGATCGTGATGATCGTGTTCACATTTTACGGCGGAATGGAAGCCGTAATTTGGGTCGAGGTCGTGCAGCTTGTGATCTATATCGGCGGAGCCATCGCGGCGGCTGTTGTGCTGATCCAGAACATTGACGGCGGATTTTCGAGTGCGATGTCGCTTGGTGAGCAATTCAACAAATTCTCTTTATTCGACTTCGGTTTTGACTTGTCAAAAACCTACACATTTTGGGGCGGCTTGATCGGCGGCTGCTTCTTGACGATGTCAACGCACGGCACGGACCAATATCTTGTGCAGCGTTATCTGTGCACGAGCAAACCTTCGTCCGCGGCGACTGCGTTGCTCTCAAGCGGTGCCGTGGTGCTTGCACAGTTCATCGGATTCTTGTTCATCGGCGTATTGCTTTTCGCGTTCTATGCACCGCACGATGCTGCTGAATATGCACAAGCAGGCGTCGCGAATTCAGGCGTTCCCGCCACGTTTCCTTTCATAAAAGGCGACCAAGTCTTCCCCGATTTCATCACGCAGCATATGCCTGCGGGATTGTCGGGACTCGTAGTGGCAGCGATCTTTGCGGCGGCATTGTCGTCGTCATTGAATTCGATAGCCGCAACTGCGATAAACGATCTTTATAAGCCATTCAAGCCCGAAACATCAGACAAACAACTTGTTCGCTACGCCGGAATTTTGACAGTCATTGTCGGCATCGTTCAGATCGTCGTTGCGATAATATTTATGCAAACCGGCGAGTCGGCATTGGGGCTTGCACTGGCAACTGCGTCGCTGATCAATGGTCCTGTTCTCGGCGTGTTTCTTGTTGGCACTTTCATAAAGAGTGCGAAGCAAACCGACGCATTGGTTGGCATGACCGTCAGCATTACGCTGATGACATACATAATGCTCGCGACAAATAAGGTTATCGACGGTCCGAATATCGCGTGGCCGTGGTATGCATTTATTGGAAGCTTGACGACGCTGATCGTTGCGTACATCTCTAGCTTTTGCCGACTCATTTTCGGCTACATCTCGAATCGATATTTTTGAAGTAATGATAATGAAGTACCTGTTTAGCATTGCATTTGTTTTCGTTTTGCTCGTCAGCCAATTCGCTGTCGCGGCGGCTCAGCCCTGCGCTTCGGCAAAGAACGGCAGGCTTTGGCCGTCGAAAAAGTCGTACGATTTCGCCGACAAATATGTCAAGAAAATGACGGTCGAAGAAAAGATCGGGCAGCTTGTACATATCGGTATCAACGCGAAATTTGCTAATCAGGACAGCTTTTTCTACAAAGACCTGCAGCGGCACATCGTCGATAACAAACTTGGCGGCATCATCTTTTTTGGTGCTCCGATGTACGAGACGGCGATCTTGGGAAACAGGATGCAGGCCGCAGCAAAGACGCCATTGCTGTTGTCGCTGGATGCGGAAACGGGCATAGGAATGCGGTTCGAGGACGCAACGAATTTCCCGTGGGCAATGGCAGTCGCGGCTTCAGGTGATCCTGAATTGTCACGCCGAATGGGCGTCATCACAGGCCGCGAAGCCCGTGCGATGGGCATTCGCCACGTCTATGCTCCGGTGCTTGATGTAAATAATAATGCGGCGAATCCTGTCATCAACGTGCGATCGTTTAGCGAAGATCCGAACGATGTTGCCAAGTACGGAGTTCCGTTCGCACAGGGCATTCAGAGTGAATGCGTCATCGCGACGGCGAAGCATTTTCCGGGACAGATCGGA